>NZ_JBQQBR010000026.1:0-186058 GCF_052245935.1 Nonomuraea sp. 3N208
GACGGCACGATCACCGCGATCGAAGGCAACACCGGCAACGGCAAGGTCGAGCAGCGCATCCGGCCCAAGTCCCACGTCGTGGGCTACGGCTACCCGCAGTACAAGGCCTGACCGGCCAGACGGCTTCCAGCCACATACGCAAAAGCAACGGGTGGTGCAGGACAAGCTCCTGCACCACCCGTCGCATGTGTGCATGCATATCGGAACGCGCAAGATCGGCGTTGTCATCGGCTCGTAAGATTCGGGCCCGCGGCCAAGGCCTATCCTCACGACGTGGACAGAATTCGTGTGACCGCTGTCATCGTGGCGGCCGGACTATTGATCGCCGGGTGCGGCGGGGCTGATGAGACGGTCCGCGGTGATGCGCCCGTGCCGGCGACGGTGGCGCCGGCCACCCCGGCTCCCGCGTCCACGGCGTCCAGTACGCCCCGTGAGTCCAGTGACGTGCGCGTTCCAGACGCCTTGAAGTTCACCGCCACCACACTCGGCGGGCAGACGTTCGACGGCGCGAGCCTGGCGGGCAAGCCGATCGTGTTCTGGTTCTGGGCGCCGTGGTGTCCCAAGTGCCAGTCGGAGGCGCCGGCCGTCAAGGCGGCCGCCGAGAAGTACGCCGACGTCTCCTTCGTAGGGGTCGCCGGTCTGGACACCGAGGCGGAGATGAAGGACTTCGTCCGGCGTACCGGGACCGGCGACCTCGTCCACCTGTCGGATGAGAAGGGCGCGGTGTGGACCCGGCTCGGGATCACCCAGCAGTCCACGTTCGTATTCATGAAACCGGACGGATCAACCGCGAAAGCCTCCGGCCCGCTCGGCTCCGATGAGCTCGATAGCCTTGTCGCCAAGCTGCTCGCCGCATGACGCCGCGCCGCGGCCGAGCCGGGGCGGGCCATGATCGGTGACGTGCCGTTGGCGCTGGCCCTGGCCGCGGGCCTGGTGGCGGCGTTCAATCCTTGCGGGTTCGCGCTGCTGCCGGCGTACCTGACCATGCTCGTGGCCGACGACGACACCCGCCCGGCGGGCGGCGTGCTGTCTCGGGGGCCGGTGGCGCGGGCTCTGCTGCTCGGGGCGGCCATGACCGCTGGTTTCGTCACGGTTTTCGGGGTGTTCGGGCTGGTGGTCACCCCGCTGGCGGTGTCGGTCGGCCGCTACCTGCCGTGGGTGACGATCCTGATCGGCCTCGCCCTGACCGGGCTCGGGCTGTGGCTGCTCAGTGGGCGGGAGCTGCTGATCCGCACGCCCCGGCTGGCCACCGGCCGTCCCATCGCCTCGCTGCCCTCGCTGTACGGATACGGCCTGAGCTACGCCGTGGCCTCGCTGTCGTGCACCATTGGGCCGTTCCTCGCGGTGACCTCCGCCTCGCTGGCCGCCGGCGGGATACTGGGCGGCCTGATGGTCTTCGTCGCCTACGGGCTCGGCATGGGGCTCGTGGTCTCCGCGCTGTCGCTGGCGGTGGCGCTGGCCCGGTCGGCCGTGGTCGCCCGTACCCGGGCCGTGCTGCCGTACGTGTCGCGCATCAGCGGCGGCCTGCTGGTCCCTGCCGGCCTGTACGTCGCCTACTACGGCTGGTACGAGCTACGCGTCTTCGCCGGCGCCCCGCCCCGCGACGCGATCGTCGACGCCGCGACCGCAGTGCAAGGCACCCTCGCGCGGTGGCTGGAATCCCTCGGCGTGGCCTGGGTCGCCGTCATACTCGCGGTGCTCGGCGCAGCCGCTCTGGCCGCTCGCCTGGCACGGCGCAAGGCGCACCGGTCCGAGGACTGACGCGTTCGCCGGCGCTGCTCAGCGCTGGTCGACCAGGACCTCGATGCTGTAGTCCTGGGCGCGATAGCAGTGGTCCCCGTGCTCCACCGCTCTGCCCCCGGCGTCGAAGGCGGTGCGTGTCATCGTCAGGACGGGCTCGGCGAGCTCGAGCTGGAGGTGGTGCCGCTCCGGCGCGGTCGGAGGGCGGGCTCCGATCGACTGGGCCGCGACGACGGGGCGCACCCCGCGTTCGCGCAACAGCGCGTAGAGGCCTGATTCCTGTAGATCCTCCCGGCTGATGTCGTAGTGCGCCGGGGGCAGCCAGTTGCGCATGATGGCCAGCGGCCGGTTGCCGGAGAACCGCAGCCGGACGATCGAGAGCAGGTCGGTATCGGCCGGCAGATCGAGCGCGGCGGCCACTTGCCCGTCACGCACCAGCTCGTGTTGCAGGACGCTCGTCGAGGGCCGCCCGCCGGCCCGGGCGAGGTCGTCGAAAAGGCTGGTGAGCTCGGCGCGCCGGTGCACCTTGGGGTTCGCCACCGTGGTGCCGATCCCGCGCCGGCGCAGCACGAGCCCGCGGTCGACCAGTTCTTGGATGGCCTGACGCACCGTCGGGCGTGCCAAGCTGAGCCGCTCGGCCAGGGCGAGCTCGTTCTCCAGCTGGTCACCGGGCTGGAGCCGCCCGCTGGCGATCGCCGTGCGGAGCTGCTCGGCGAGTTGGTGGTAGAGGGGCACGGGGGAGGAGCGATCGAGCGTCACGCCCACTTGGACTGCCACGAGGCGAGTGTACCTCTGTTCATGTATATGACGTTACGCAATGATGTCAGGACAAAGTCTTGACTCGATCAATGTTAACAAGGCAGGCTTCACCACATCGCCGATGGCCCGACCAGGCGCGGGGTACGGCGAGTGACGACCCAACGACGACGTGAATGGACAGGACGCGTATGCGCATCGGGCTCGCGGGAGTCGGAAGGATAGGCGCCTTCCACGCCAAGACTCTGGCCGCTCTCGACTATGTCGACGAGCTGGTCGTGACAGACGCCGACACCGGGGCCGCCGAGCGCGTCGCAGCCGAGCTCGGCCTCCAGGTGGCTCCGGACGCCGAGGCGCTGCTGGCCTCGGGCGTCGACGGATTCGTGATCGCCACCGCCACGCCGGGGCACGCGCCGCTGCTGCGCCAGGCCATCGCCGCCGGGGTGCCGGCCTTCTGCGAGAAACCCGTGGCCGCCACCTTGAAGGAGACCATCGAGCTGGCCGAGCTCGTCGCCGCGACCGGCGTGCCGGTGCACGTCGGCTTCCAGCGCCGGTTCGACGCCGGATACCGGCGTGCGCAGGCCGCGGTGGCCTCCGGCGAGCTCGGGTTCGTCCACACCATCCGGGCCGGCACCCACGACCAGGCCCCGCCGCACGCGGCCTACATCCCGACCTCCGGCGGCATCTTCCGCGACTGCAACGTGCACGACTTCGACATCCTGCGCTTCGTCAGCGGCCGCGAGGTGGCCACGGTCTACGCCACGGGCGGCAACAAGGGCGCGGACTTCTTCGCCGAGGCCGGCGACGTCGACACCGGCGGCGCCCTGCTGACCCTGGACGACGGCACGATCGTGCTGGTCTCCTCGACCCGCTATAACGGCGGCGGCCACGACGTGCGCATGGAGGTCCACGGCGAGAAAGGCACGATCGCCGTCGGCCTGGACCACTCGCTGGCGATGCGCTCGGCGGAGGAGGGCGTCGACTTCCCACGCGGCCCGCAGAAGTGGTCGTTCATGGAGCGCTTCCTGCCGGCGTACCAGGCCGAGCTCACCGCCTTCGCCGACGTCGCCCGCGGCGAGCGGCCCTCACCCTGCACCGTCCGCGACGCGCTCGAGGCCTTCCGCATCGCCGAGGCGTGCGAGCTGTCCAGGGCCGAGCGCAGGCCCGTCGCCCTGTCGGAGATCGAGGGGATCGACAAGCCATGACGACCACACCAGTGGCCGGCCGCATCGCCGGCGCACCCATCTCGTGGGGGGTCTGCGAGGTCCCCGGCTGGGGCCGCCAGCTGGAACCCGGCACCGTGCTGAGCCAGATGCGGGCCCTGGGCCTGGCCGCCACCGAGTTCGGTCCCGACGGCTTCCTGCCCGACGACCCGCAGACCAAGGCCGCGACCCTGGCCGGATACGACCTGAAGGCGGTCGGGCAGTTCGTCCCGGTCGTCCTGCACGATCCGGAGCACGACCCCCTTCCCGAGGTCGAGCGCGCGATGGAGGGCCTGGTCGCCGCCGGGGCGTCGACGGTCGTGCTGGCCGCCGCCACCGGCCAGGACGGCTACGACGACCGGCCGGTCCTCGACGAGCCCGGCTGGGCGACCCTGCTGGGCAACCTCGACCGCATCACCGAAGCCGCCGCCGCCCACGGCCTGGTGGCCACCCTCCACCCGCACGTCGGCACGATGGTCGAAAGCGGTGCGGAGACGGCTCGTGTGCTCGCCGGCAGCCGCGTCGGCCTGTGCCTGGACACCGGGCACCTGCTGATCGGCGGCGGCGACCCTGTCGCGATCGCTCGCGAGCACCCCGGGCGGATCGCCCACGTGCATCTCAAGGACGTCCGGCTCGACTGGGCGCGGCTCGTGCAGGTCGGCCAGGAGACCTACACCGCCGCCGTGGCCGGCGGCATGTACGTCCCGCTCGGCAAGGGCGACGTCGACATCGCGGCCATCGTCTCCGCCCTCGAGGGCCACGGCTACACCGGCTGGTACGTCCTGGAGCAGGACACCATCCTGGCCGAGGGCGACGCGGGCGCGGACCCGGCCGCGGACGTCCGGGCGAGCATCCAGCACCTGCTCGCCGTGGCGAGCGCGGTGGGCGCGTGATGACGGCGTACGACCTGGTGGCCATGGGCCGGTGCGGGGTGGACATCTACCCCCTCGACCACGGCGTCGGCCTGGAGGACGTGGAACGGTTCGCCAAGTTCCTGGGCGGCAGCGCGACCAACGTCGCGGTGGCCGCGGCCCGGCACGGCCGCCGGGCCACGATCATCACGCGGACCGGCCGCGACCCGTTCGGCCGCTACGTTCGCCGGGCCCTGCGCGACTTCGGCGTCGACGACTCCTTCGCCGGCGAGGTCGACGGCCCGCCGACGCCGGTGACGTTCTGCGAGATCTTCCCTCCCGACCACTTCCCGCTGTACTTCTACCGGTATCCGACCGCTCCCGACCTGCTGATCGAGCCGGACGAGGTCCCGGTGGAGGCCGTGCGCGAGGCGGGGGTCTTCTGGGCCACCGTCACGGGCCTGTCGCAGGAGCCGTCGCGCGCGGCGCACTTCGCCGCCTGGCAGGCCCGCGGCCGCCGCCGGCACACCGTGCTCGACCTCGACTATCGGCCCATGTTCTGGCCCGATCCCGGCGAGGCCGCCGCGCTGGTGGGCAAGGCGCTCCAGCACGTCACGGTGGCGGTCGGCAACCGGGAGGAGTGCGAGGTCGCGGTAGGCGAGACCGACCCGCAGCGGGCGGCGTCCGCCCTGCTGGAGCGGGGCGTGGAGCTCGCGATCGTGAAACAGGGCCCCAAGGGGGTGCTCGCGGCGACCGCGGACGAGCGCATCGAGGTGCCGCCATTCCCGGTGAACGTCGTCAACGGCCTCGGCGCAGGCGACGCCTTCGGCGGCGCTCTCGTCCACGGCCTGCTCAGCGGCTGGGACCTGACCCGCGTCCTGCGCTTCGCGAACGTGGCCGGCGCCATCGTCGCCGGCCGCCTCGAATGCTCCAGCGCCATGCCGTACGAGGCCGAAGTCCAGGCCCTGCTCGAAGAGGAGACGGGACGATGAGCCATATCTCCAGCCGGCCGGGCATCGCCGAGCTGACCGAGATCCGGGTACGCCAGCCGTGGCGGATCACCGAAGGATGGGCCGCCCGCAAGCGGCGCGACCTGGTGGGCGCGGACGGCAGGCTGCTGATCGTGGCGGCCGACCACCCGGCCCGCGGCGCGCTCGGCGTCCGTACCGACGGCCGGGCCATGGCCTCGCGCAGCAACCTGCTGGAACGCCTGGCGATCGCGCTGTCACGCCCCGGCGTGGACGGCGTGCTCGGCACCCCCGACATCCTGGACGACCTGCTGCTGATGGGGGCGCTGGAGGACAAGGTCGCGATCGGGTCGATGAACCGGGGCGGCCTGCAGGGCGCCGTCTTCGAACTGGACGACCGCTTCACCGCCTACACCGCGGACGAGATCGCCGCCTGCGGCCTGGAGGGTGGCAAGATGCTCACCCGCATCTGCAGGGAAGATCCCGGCACGGCCGCCACGCTGGAGGCGAGCGGCCAGGCGGTCACCGAGCTGGCGGGGCACGGCGTCATGGCGATGGTGGAGCCGTTCCTGTCGGTCCGGGGGGCGGACGGCCGGGTCCACAACCTGCTCGATCCCGACTCGACCATCACCTCCATCCACATCGCCGCCGGGCTGGGCGCCACCAGCCGGCACACCTGGCTGAAGCTGCCCGTGGTCGATGAGCTGGAACGGGTCATGGACGCCACGACGCTGCCGACCCTGCTGCTGGGCGGCGATCCCACCGGCCATCCGGACGAGACCTACGCCGCCTGGCGGCAGGCGCTGGACCTGCCCGCCGTGCGGGGGCTGGTCGTCGGGCGGGCGCTGCTGTTCCCGCCGGACGGCGACGTGGCCGCCGCGGTGGACATCGCCTCGGGGCTCGTCCATGGATGCGGATCATGAACGACAACGCACGCTGGGTCCTGCCGTTCGGCACGGCTCGCGAGGACGGCTTCGAGGTGTCGGTCACCGACGCCGTCCCCGGGTGGGCGCACACGAGCCTGCGCGTGGCCACGCTGGCGCCGTTCGCGCAGGTGGTGCTCGACACCGGGGACAGCGAGATGATCGTGGTGCCTCTGCAGGGTGGTGCGGACGTCACGGTGGTCGACCACGCCGGGCAGCATCACAAGGCCCGGCTCGCCGGACGGGATAGCGTGTTCGCCGGTCCCACCGACGTCGCCTACGTGCCGAGGGGCGCCGGCCTCACGATCAGCAACGGAGACCGTGAGAGCAAGATCGCCCTGTGCGGTGCTAAGGCGGCCGAGTCGCTGCCGTTCCGGTACGTGGCCGCGGCCGAGGTCCCCGTCGAGCTGCGCGGCGCCGGCACGGCCTCGCGCGAGGTACGCAACTTCGGGGTCCCGCAGGTGCTGGAGGCCGATTCGATCATCGCCTGCGAGGTGATCACGCCCGCGGGCAACTGGAGCTCCTATCCGCCGCACAAGCACGACGAGGAGCGCGAAGGCGTGGAGACCGAGCTCGAGGAGATCTACTACTTCGAGGTACGGGCCGAGCCAGGCGCCCCCGAAGGCGCGGACCCCGTCGGCTACCAGCGCGTCTACGGCACCGCCGAGCGTCCCATCGACGTGCTCGCCGAGGTCCGCACCGGCGACGTCGTCCTCGTGCCGCACGGCTGGCACGGTCCCGCCATGGCGCCGCCCGGCTACGACCTCTACTACCTCAACGTGATGGCCGGCCCCGGCGCCACCCGCGCCTGGCTGATCTGCGACGACCCCGCCCACGGCTGGGTCCGCCAGACGTGGGCCGGCCAGGCCATCGATCCCCGCCTGCCGATGGGAGGAACCCGATGAGTAGTGTCGCGGACTCGGCGAAACCAGGCCCTGTCGCGGACTCGGCGACGTCAGGCCCTGTCGCGGACTCGGCGACGTCAGGCCCTGTCGCGGACTCGGCGACGTCAGGCACCGTGCGCCTGACCGTGGGCCAGGCTGTCGTGCGTTTCCTGGCCGCTCAGTGGAGCGAGCGCGACGGGCGCCGCCAGAGGTTGTTCGCCGGCTGCTTCGGGATCTTCGGTCACGGCAACGTCGCCGGGCTCGGCCAGGCGCTGCTGCAGGACGAGGTCGCCGGCGGCCAGGACCGGCTGCCGTACGTGCTGGCCCGCAACGAGCAGGCGATGGTGCACACGGCCGTCGCCTACGCGCGCCACAAGGACCGCCTGCAGACCTGGGCCTGCACCGCCTCGGTCGGGCCCGGCTCGACCAACATGCTCACCGGGGCCGCGCTGGCCACCGTCAACCGCATCCCGGTGCTGCTGCTGCCCTCGGGCACCTTCGCGACCCGGGTGGCCGGGCCGGTGCTGCAGGAGCTGGAGGTGCCGTACGCCGCGGACGTCACCGTCAACGACGCCTTCCGCCCGCTGTCGCGCTTCTTCGACCGGGTCAACCGGCCAGAGCAGCTGCCCGCGGCACTGCTGGCCGCCATGCGCGTGCTGACCGACCCGGTCGAGACCGGTGCGGTGACGATCGCACTGCCGCAGGACGTGCAGGCCGAGGCGTACGACTGGCCGGTGGAGCTGTTCGAGCGGCGGATCTGGCGCGTGGGCAGGCCGCTGCCGGAGGCGGCCGACATCGCCGACGCCGCGGCGCTCATCTCCGCGGCCCGGCGGCCGTTCGTCGTGGCGGGCGGCGGTGTGCACTACTCCGGTGCCGAGGCGGCCCTGCGCGCGTTCTGCGAGGCGACCGGCATCCCGGCCGGCGAGAGCCAGGCCGGCAAGGGGTCGCTGCCGCACGGTCACCCGCAGGCGATGGGCGCCGTCGGCTCGACCGGCACCACGGCCGCCAACGCCCTGGCCAGGGAGGCCGACCTGGTGATCGGGATCGGCACCCGCTACGCCGACTTCACGACCGCCTCGCGCACCGCCTTCCAGCACCCGGACGTACGCTTCGTCAACATCAACGTCGCCCGCTTCGACACCGGCAAGCTCGCGGGGCTGCAGGTCGTGGCCGATGCCCGGGAGGCTCTGGCCGCGCTCACCGCGGCGCTGGACGGATACCAGGTGGAGCCGTCCTACCGCGAGCGCCAGGCCGCGCTGTGGAGCGAGTGGGACGCGCGCGTGGAGGCCGCGTACAACCCGCCGGCGGAGGTCGGCGATGCGCTGGCCGAGGGCGTGCTCACCCAGGGCACCGTGCTCGGCTGCGTCAACGAGCTGTCCGACCCGCGGGACGTGGTGGTGTGCGCGGCCGGGTCCATGCCGGGCGACCTGCACAAGCTGTGGCGGGTCCGCGACCGCAAGGCCTACCACGTCGAGTACGGCTACTCGTGCATGGGCTACGAGATCCCCGGCGGCATTGGCGTCCGGTTGGCCGACCCGGACCGGGACGTCTTCGTCATGGTGGGCGACGGCTCCTACCTGATGATGCCGACCGAGCTGGTCACCGCCGTCCAGGAGCACATCAAGATCATCGTCGTCCTGGTCCAGAACCACGGCTTCCACTCCATCGGCTCGCTGTCCGAAGCGCTCGGATCCCAGCGGTTCGGCACCAGCTACCGCTTCCGCGACCAGGCCTCCGGCCGGCTCGACGGGGACCGGCTGCCGATCGATCTGGCCGCCAACGCCCGGAGCCTCGGCGCCACCGTGATCGAGGTACGCGACCGCGAGGGCCTCGTCCAGGCCGTCAAGGACGCCAAGGCCGCGCCGGCGGACGGCGGCCCGGTCGTCATCCACGTGGAGACCGACCCGACGGTGCACGCCCCCGACAGCGAGTCCTGGTGGGACGTGCCGGTCAGCCAGGTCAGCGAGCTCGACTCCACTCGCCGTGCCTACGAGGAGTACACGGCGCACAAGGCCGCCCAGCGCCCGCACGTACGCGGCCTGCCCCACTGACGATCCCGCACTGGGGGGTGCGGGGACGAGGCCGCCTGCGCATACCGCGCCGCGGCGCATGACACCCGAATAGCACCGAACCACCCCCGATCCGTCCCTTCCAGGGAATGGATAACGAAAGGCAGACAACAGTGGCCCGTACATCAAGAATCGCCGTGCTGGTGACCAGCAGCGTGGCGGCACTCGCGTTGGCGGCGTGCAGTTCCAGCGGAGGCAAGCAGAGCACCGAAGCGGCGTCCGCGCCCGCCTCCACCGCCGGCACGCCGACGATGACGGTCGCTTTCATCACTCATGCGGCACCCGGAGACACCTTCTGGGACCTGGTGCGCAAAGGCGCCGAGGCCGCCGCCGCCAAGGACAACATCGAGCTGCAGTACCAGGCGGAACCGGACGGCGCCAATCAGGCCAACCTCGTCCAGTCGGCCATCGACAAGAAGGTCGACGGCATCGCGGTCACGCTGGCCAAGCCCGACGCGATGAAGGCCAACGTGGAGAAGGCGCTCAAGAGCGGCATCCCGGTCGTCGCGCTCAACGGCGGCATCGACCAGTGGAAGAGCATGGGCGTGCTGGAGTACTTCGGCCAGGACGAGAAGATCGCCGGAGAGGCGGCCGGCGCGCGGCTGAAGCAGGACGGCGCGAAGAAGGCGCTCTGCGTCATCCAGGAGCAGGGCCACGTCGGACTCGAAGCCCGGTGCGACGGCACGAAGTCGGCCTTCCCCGACACCGAGAAGATCTACGTCACCGGCACCGACATGCCCAGCGTGCAGGCGGCCATCACCTCCAAGCTCCAGCAGGACTCCAGCATCGACCGGGTGCTGACCCTCGGCGCGCCGATCGCGATGACCGCCGTCAAGTCCGTCAAGGACGCCAACAGCTCGGCCAAGGTCGTCACGTTCGACACCAACAAGGAGCTCGTGACCGCCATCAAGAACGGCCAGGTGGAGTGGGCGGTCGACCAGCAGCCCTTCCTGCAGGGCTACCTCGCGGTCGACAGCCTGTGGCTCTACAAGACGAACGGCAACGTCATCGGCGGTGGCCAGGCGACTCTGACCGGGCCGGCGTTCATCGACAAGACCAACGTCGCCGCGGTGGAGCAGTTCGCCGCGAGCGGCACGAGGTGACGTGACATGACTGCTGCGGCTACTGAGCCGGGCAGAGCGGAGGCGGCCCGGGACGACCGGGTCGCCGGCCGCTCGCTCGCGGCACGAATGCTGAGCCGGCCCGAAGTCGGCTCCCTCGTCGGCGCGATCGTGATCTTCGCGCTCTTCATGCTGGTGGCGGTGCCCTTCCGCAACGTCGCCAACATCGGCACGATCCTCTACGGCGCCTCCGCCATCGGCATCATGGCCGTCCCCGTGGCGCTCCTCATGATCGGCGGCGAGTTCGACCTGTCCGCGGGCGTCGCGGTGACCACCGCCGGGCTCTCCGCGTCGCTGTTCGCCTGGAACCTCGGCCTCAACGTCTGGGTGGGCGTCGTCCTCGCGCTCGCCCTGTCCATGGGCGTCGGCGCGTTCAACGGCTGGCTGTTGCTCAAAACCGGCCTGCCGAGCTTCCTCGTCACGCTCGGCACGTTCTTCGTCCTGCAGGGCGTCAACCTCGGCGTCACGCGGCTGCTGACCGGCAACGTCGCCACGGCGGACATCAGCGACATGGACGGCTTCGCCAGCGCGCAGGCGGTGTTCGGTTCCGAGATCGTGCTCGGCCCGGTCACCCTGAAGATCACCGTGCTGTACTGGGTCGTGCTGACCGTCGTCGCGGCCCACGTCCTGCTGCGCAGGCAGGTGGGCAACTGGATCTTCGCGGTCGGCGGTGACGCCGCGGCGGCCCGGGCGATCGGCGTCCCCGTACGGACGACGAAGATCGGCCTGTTCATGGCCGTGGGCTTCTGCGCCTGGCTGTCCGGCATGCACCTGCTGTTCCAGTTCAACACGGTCCAGTCGGGCGAGGGCGTCGGCAAGGAGTTCATCTTCATCATCGCCGCGGTGATCGGCGGCTGCCTGCTCACCGGCGGCTACGGGTCGGTGGTCGGCGCCTCGATCGGCGCGCTGATCTTCGGGATGACCCAGCTGGGCATCAACTACGCCGGGTGGAACCCCGACTGGTTCAAGGCGTTCCTCGGCGTGATGCTGCTGCTGGCGACCATCGTGAACGTGTACGTCAAGAGGAAGGCGGACCTTCGATGAGCGCTCCGATCCTCGAGCTCGACGACGTCGGCAAGAGCTACGGCAACGTCCACGCGCTGCGCGGGTGCAGCCTGCGGGTCCGCCAGGGCGAGGTCACCTGCGTGCTGGGCGACAACGGCGCGGGCAAGTCCACCCTCATCAAGATCATCGCTGGCCTGCACGACCACAGCGAAGGGGTCATGAAGCTGGACGGCGAGGCCGCCCGGTTCGCCTCCCCGCGCGAGGCCCAGTCCGGCGGGATCGCCACGGTGTACCAGGACCTCGCGCTCGCACCCTTGATGTCGGTGTGGCGGAACTTCTTCCTCGGCAACGAGATCCGCAACGGACTCCTGCGCGTCCTGGACATCGAGCGCATGAAGGAGATCTGCCACGACGAGCTGGCCAAGATGGGGGTGATCATTCCCGATCTGGACCGGCCGGTGGGGAGCCTGTCCGGCGGGCAGCGTCAGTGCATCGCCATCGCGCGGGCCATCTACTTCGGCGCCAGAGTGATCATCCTCGACGAGCCGACGGCTGCCCTCGGCGTCAAGCAGTCGGGCGTCGTCCTGAAGTACATCGTGAAAGCCCGCGACGCCGGCCTCGGCGTCATCTTCATCACGCACAACCCGCACCACGCCTACCTCGTCGGCAACCACTTCGTGATCCTCAAGCTGGGCCGGGTCGTGCTCGACGCACGCCGCGACGAGCTGACCCTGGAGCAGCTGACCGCGGAGATGGCCGGCGGCCAGGAGCTCAAGGAGCTCAGCCACGAACTGCGCGGTGCGGAGCCCGGCAAGGTCGCCGCGCCGGCCGCGGTGGAGCACGGGCAGGTGGAAGCGCCCAACCTCGGGCCCGGAGAGCGCGTGGCCGTCACAGATCCGGAAGGACCATGAGTACGTTGACCACCCGTATCACTCACCTCATCGGCGGCCACCCGTGGGAGGGCGCGGCCGAGCGCACCGGCGACGTACACAACCCCGCTACCGGCGCCGTCACCGGTCACGTCGACTTCGCCTCCGCTTCCCTCGTCGGCCAGGCCGTGGCGACGGCGCAGGCGGCCTGGCCCGGCTGGGCGGGCACGTCGCTCGCCAAGCGCTCCCAGGTGCTGTTCGCGTTCCGCGAGCTGCTGAACGCGCGCAAGCACGAGATCGCCGCGCTGATCACCGCCGAGCACGGCAAGGTGCTCGACGACGCGCTCGGCGAGGTCACGAGGGGACTCGAGGTCGCCGAGTTCGCCTGCGGCATCCCGCACCTGCTCAAGGGCGGGTTCAGTGAGAACGTCTCCACCCGGGTCGATGTGTACTCCATCCGGCAGCCGCTCGGCGTCGTCGCGGTGATCTCGCCGTTCAACTTCCCCGCCATGGTGCCGATGTGGTTCGTCCCGGTCGCCATCGCCTGCGGCAACGCGGTGATACTCAAGCCCAGCGAGAAGGACCCCTCGGCGGCCCTCGCCGTGGCCCGCCTGTGGAGCGAGGCCGGCCTGCCCGACGGGATCATGAACGTCGTGCACGGCGACAAGGAGGCCGTGGACGCGCTGCTGACCCATCCCGACGTGCGGGCCGTCTCCTTCGTCGGCTCCACCCCGATCGCCAGGTACGTCTACGAGACCGGCACCGCGCACGGCAAGCGGGTCCAGGCGCTCGGCGGCGCGAAGAACCACATGCTCGTCCTGCCGGACGCCGACCTCGACCTGGCCGCCGACGCCGCTGTCAACGCCGGCTTCGGCTCGGCGGGGGAGCGGTGCATGGCGATCTCGGCGCTCGTCGCGGTCGACACCATCGCCGACGAGCTCGTCAGCAAGATCACCGAGCGCATGGGCAAGCTGCGTACCGGCGACGGCACCCGCGGCTGCGACATGGGCCCACTGGTCACCGGCCAGCACCGCGACAAGGTGGCCGGTTACGTCGAGGCGGGAGCCGCGGAGGGGGCGGCTCTCGTCGTCGACGGACGGGACGGGGACTTCGACGGCGGCCAGGACGGCTTCTGGCTCGGCCCCACCCTGTTCGACCACGTCACGCCGGACATGTCCATCTACCGTGACGAAATCTTCGGCCCCGTGCTGTCGGTCATCCGGGTGCAGTCCTACGACGAGGGTCTGGACCTGATCAACGCCAACCCGTACGGCAACGGCACGGCCATCTTCACCAACGACGGCGGGGCGGCGCGGCGTTTCCAGAACGAGGTGGAGGTCGGCATGGTCGGCATCAACGTGCCGATCCCGGTGCCGGTGGCGTACTACTCCTTCGGCGGCTGGAAGAGCAGCCTGTTCGGCGACAGCCACGCCCATGGGACCGAGGGCGTGCACTTCTTCACCCGCGGCAAGGTCGTCACCTCCCGCTGGCTCGACCCGTCGCACGGCGGCCTCAACCTCGGCTTCCCGCAGAACGACTGACGGCCGGGCCGGTGCTCACGCGCCGCGGCGGTCGCTGCGGCGCGTGCTGACGACGCAGACGGTGCCGGTTACGAGCCGGGCCGGCGGCCGGCCGTGCGCCGTCGTTTCCCGGCGGGCGCGTCCAGTGCGGCGGGCCGGGGCGGGGCCGTGGTGCCGCGGGTCACCAGACGCGGGGCGACGACGATGTCTTTCCCGGATGCCGGCTCGCCCTCCAGCCGGGCGATGGCCCGGCCCACCGCCAGGCTCGCCAGCCGCGGAATGTCCTGTGCGACGGTGGTGAGGTCGATGTGAGCAAGCCGGGCCAGGTGGCTGTTGTCGAATCCGACGACGGAGACCTCATCGGGGACGGCCACGCGGGCACGCAGGAACGTGTCGAGCACGCCCGTGGCGCAGCGGTCGTTGAAGGCGAGCACAGCGGTGGGGAGCGGACCACCGTTGAGCAGAACGCGGGCGGCCGCGGCGCCGTCCTCCTCGGTCAGCCCGCCGCCCAGGATCCGGACCTGGCCGAAGAGACCGTGACGGCTCATGGCGGTGCGATAGCCGCGCCGCCTGTCGGCGGCGCCCGGCGCTCTGCCGCCGTCGATGTGGGCGATGTCCCGGTGGCCGAGTGACACCAGGTGGTCGACGGCCTGGCGGGCCCCGTCGTCGTCGGCGGTCCTTACGACGTCCACGCCCGCGGACGCCCGCCCCAGCCGGCGGGCCACGGAGACGACCGGCAGCCGGGCCGCGAGCTCCTCCAGCTGCGCGGCGGGGGCCTGCGGGCCGAGCAGGATCAGGGCTTCACAGCGATCGGCGAGCAGCGTCTCCACGGCGTGCCGCTCGCCGCGACTGGGCGCGACCGCGCTCAGCGCGACCAGGTAGCAGGCGGCCTCGGCCGCCGCGTAGACGCCCTCCACCAGGTCGGCGTGGAACGGCTGCTGGAGCCCGAACTGCACGCCGAGCAGGCGCGAGCGGCTGCTGCGCAGCAATCGCGCCCGGGCGTCGGGCCGGTAACCGATCTCCTTCGCCGCCTGCAGCACACGCTCGCGCGTGCTCGCGCTGGCGCCCTTGGCCCCGCGCATGACGATGGAGACCAGCGCGGTGGACACCCCCGCCCGCGCCGCGACGTCGGCCAGGGTTGACCGCTTCCCCTCCGAGCCCACTGCCACGCCGCACTCCTCGAGATGATCGCAGACTGTACATCACACGATACTGCAACGTTCTAGTCATGCGCATCGTGAGGTCTTGACACAGGTCCATCTCGGCTGGCGTACTACTGAGGGACTATAACGTTCTAGACGAGTGAGTGGCGATGTACGCATTGGCGGTCTGCGCCGAGATGGTCTTCCCCGACCTGCCGATTCACGAGCGGGCGCGGCGGATCCACGACGCCGGATTCCAGGTCGAGATCTGGGACTGGAGCCGGCACGACCTGACGGCCCTGGAGCGCACCCGGGCCGTCTTCTCCTCGATGACCGGCTACCTCCGCGGCAGCCTGACGGACGAGGACGGGGCTGCAGAGCTGCTCCGCACCGCCGCGGAGTCGGTCAAGGTGGCCGAGCGGCTGGGCTGCCCCAGGCTCAACCTGCACGGCACGGGCCTCGACGACCAGGGCCTGCCCGTGGTGCCGGTGACCGGCGAGCCCACCGGCCCGATGTGGATCGCCGCGCACCGCACGCTCACCCGGCTCGCCGAACTGGGCGAGCAGGCCGGCGTGGTCTTCACCCTGGAAAACCTCAACACCGCCGTCGATCACCCCGGGGTGCCGTTCGCCACGGCCGCCGACACCCTCGCCTTGGTCGCGGCCGTGGACAGGCAGGGGCTGCGGATGAACCTCGACCTGTACCACGCGCAGATCGGCGAGGGAAACCTGATCGAGCTGGTCCGCCGGGCCCACGCCCTGGGCCTGATCGGCGAGATCCAGGTGGCCGACGTGCCCGGCCGCCGCGAGCCCGGAACCGGGGAGATCAACTACCCGGCCGTTGCCCGTACCCTCGCCGACCTCGGCTACGACGGCACGGTGGCGATGGAGGCATGGGCCTCCCGCGACAGCGAGCTCGCTCTGGAGCGTTTCCGCTCCGCCTTCACCCTCTGACACGACGTACGTACGGAGAACGCGACATGACCACCCCGCGACACCTCGCCGTCGGCCTCGTCGGCACCGGACGGATGGGCGCCTTCCACGCCGAGACCCTCGCTCACCGCCTTCCCGGCGTTCATCTTGCCGCCCTGGCCGACCCCGCCCCCGGCGCCGCGCAGCGCCTCGCGGACAGGCTCGGCTGCCCCATGGCGACGACCGACGTCGACGAGTTGCTCGCCGACCCGCGGATCGACGCCGTGGTGATCGTCACCCCGGCACGCACCCACGCCGGCCTCGTCGAGGCGGCGGCCCGGATGGGCAAGGCCGTCTACTGCGAGAAGCCCATGGCCGTCGCCCTCGCCGAGGCCGACCGGGCCATCACCGCCGCCGACAAGGCGGGCGTGCCTGTCCAGGTGGGCTTCAACCGGCGTTACGACGCGGGTTTCCGCGCCGCCCACGACAAGATCGTCGCCGGTGCCCTAGGCACCCCTCAACTGCTGCGCTCCCTCACCCGCGACCCGGAACTCGCCGACCCGGCTCGCGTACCGCCGTGGACGATCTTCCTGGAGACCCTCATCCACGACTTCGACGCCCTGCGTTACCTCAACCCCGGCGCGGAGGCGGTCGAGGTCTTCGCGATGGCCGACGCCCTGGTCCGCCCCGACTTCAAGGAACGCGGCCTGCTCGACACCGCCGTGGTCACCATCCGCTTCGACAACGGCGCCATCGCCACGGCCGAGGCCAGCTTCCAGGCCGTCTACGGCTACGACGTACGCGGCGAAGTCTTCGGGTCGGCCGGCATGCTCACCATGGGCGACCTCCACAGGACCCACCTCACCGCGTACGGCCCGGACGGCGCGGCCACCGAATGCGTCACCTACGACCAGGACCTCTTCCACGACGCCTACGTGGCCGAACTCGCCGATTTCGCCGAGTGCGTCCGCACGGGACGCGCCCCCGCGGTCACCGGCCAGGACGCCCGCGCCGCCCTGGCCATCGCTCTTGCCGCCATCGAGTCGGTCACCATTGGCCGCCCGGTCCGCGTCGGTGAGCCGGAACGCCGGTGAGCCACGGCCTCAGCCGGAGATCCGGGAAGCCCGCCGTCCATGGCGGATGGAGTAGCGGACTTCACGGCCGTCCCACAGCCGGGCCTCGACGAGCCCGGCTTGGTTCGGCGACCGCCGCCGGGAGCCACTCGTCATCGGGGTTCATCGCCGCACTGATGCCCGCTCCTTCGCGGAAGCGTACGCCACCAGGTCGGCGAGGTGCTTGCTCCAGCCGTGGATGTGCTCCTGGGCGTAGGTGACCTTCTGCTCCTCGGTCCAGTCGATCTCGCTGAGGCCGCACTCGGTGACCCGCACCCGGGTGCTCTCGCCCTCTGGTGTGAGCGTGAACTCCACCAGGACGGAGTTGCCCTCGCGTGGCTGAGCACCGTCCGGGTAGGCCCAGCGGAAGGAGAACAGGCGGGGCGCCTCAACGGCCACCACGGTGATCTCGACGGTGACCGGCGCGGTGATTTCCTTGGCTGCCCGGTCGGCCCAGGTGAGCGTGCCCTTGCCGCCCTCGCGTACGTCGATGTCCGCGGCGTTGGTGAACCAGCTGCTGATCTGGTCGGGCTCGGTCACCACGCCCCAGACCACCTCGACCGGCGCCTCGATCAGGATTTCTCGTTCGATGCTCGGAATCATGGTGATTCTCCCGTCTCATGTGCAACCGTTGGTTGCGCGCTCATGCTAGCGGGCACCTCTCGAACGCGCAACCGCTGGTTGCATTTCATGGTGACGGGCGGTCGGGCACCCTCTTTCTGTCCTGGCCGACCCCCGTCACGGCCGTGGTGGCGCGGTGGTGCCGCGGACGACGAGTCGGGCGTCGAGGATGAGCTCGCGGGAGGGGAGGCGCCGGTCGTCCAGGCGTTCCACCGCCGAGCGCACCGCGAGCGTGGCCATCTGCTCGGCGTCCTGACGCACGGTGGTGAGGTTGATGTGGGACAGGTGCGCTATGTGGCTGTCGTCGTACCCGACCACTGAGATGTCCTTCGGGATGACGACCCCCGCCCGGCTGAGCACGTGCATGAGCCCCATGGCGCACCGGTCGTTGCCGGCGAGCACGGCGGTCGGCAACCGGTCGTCGCGGAGCAAGGTCTCGCCGGCCGTCTCGCCGGACTCCTCGGTGTGATCTCCGGGGACGACCCGGATCTCTTCCTGCAGTCCGTGATCGCGCATGGCGGCGCGGTACGTGCGGCGGCGTTCGGCGGAGCCGGGCCCGTCGCCGCCGTCGATGTGCACGATGGCGCGGTGGCCGAGGCCCACCAGATGGTCCACGGCCTGTCGCATGCCCTTGTTCTCCGCGGTGTGGACGGTGTCGACGCCGTTCGCCGGGACGCGGCGTCCCACCACCACGGTGGGGGTGTGCGCGCCCAGCTCGGCGAGGTAGTCGGTCCCCGCGTTCGGTCCGAGCAGGATCAGCGCCTCGCAGCGGTGACCCAGCAGGGCCTCCACGACTTTCCGTTCGTCCCGCGTGGGGCCGAGCGCGCTGAGCAGGACCTCGTAGCCGAGCCGCTCGGCCTCGGCGTAGATCGCCTCGACGAGGTCGGCGTGGAAGGCGTTCCGGATGTTGATCATCACGCCGAGGACCATGCTCCGGTTACGGGCGAGCAGCCGCGCCGCGTTGTCCGGACGGTAGCCGAGCTCGTCGGCCGCGCGAAGGACCCGGTCGCGAGTCTCCTGGCTCGCTCCCGGCTCGTTGCGGAACACGAGCGAGACCAGCGCCCGTGACACGCCTACCCGTGCGGCGACATCCGCCATCGTGGGACGCTTGGCCCGCGCCGATGCTCTCGTCTTCGACGGCTCGGATTCCGGGGCCTGCTCCAACATCAACCCTTTCCTGATGTGCGCAGCTCGTCGCAAGCTGTTGACATCCGGTGTGACCGCGCTCATAGTAACAGGAACTAGAGCGCGCTAGTAGAGCGTGCTCTGCTCGGAGAGTCGGACGAACGCATGGAGCATCACAGGTCGCTCATGCCCGCCGCTCGCCGTGCTCGCGCCGGACCGTTCGATGGGCAAGGTGGCTCACCTCGAGGCGATGGCGACGAGCGGCCCGGCCGCGGGGTCGCACTACGCAGCCGCCTCCTGGATCGCCGGAGGCTGTGCGCTTCCGTGTAGCGAACTGCGCCACCTTGCGCGCCGGATGCTGGAGTAATACCGCAGGTCGGTGCCATGTAGAGGCGGTCGCGTCCTGCCCTCCTGGCGAGAATTTGTAAAGACAAAAGAATGTCAAGACACCCTATTGACAAGGTGCTTCATGTGCCGGTTACATCGGGGAATCGCAGCCGACACAAGCTGTTGGCTGACGCCTTAAGGGGCCGCTGTGAGTCCCAGCACCGCCCCTGCAACCTCTCGATGTCCCCCTGATCCACAAGGCCGTGGCCGCCCCCCGGGAGAGGTAGAACCAAAGTGCCGTACTCCATTCGTAGACCCCGTCGTCGGCATATCTTCAACTTGCGCGCTCTAGTAACCGCACCCCTTCTCGTGCTCGCCCTCGTCGGCTGCTCGAATGCCTCGAACAGTGCCGGCGCCGGTTCGAGCGCACTGTCCACGGAGCCCGCCGCGGCCGCCTCGGGGGCGGGGCTGCAGTCCGGGCTCGGCGGCAGGGCCCAGAACCGCAAGATCACGTTCCTGCTCTCCCAGGATCCCGGCGACTCCTTCTGGGGCACCATCTCGCAGGGCGCCAAGGACGCGGCCGAGCTGTTCAAGGTCGAGCTGAACCTGCAGACCAGCCAGGGCGACCCAGGGAAGTACAACGACCTGATCGGCAGCGCCGTCGCGGACAAGCCCGCCGCTGTCGCCGTGGTGATCGACGACCCGAAGCGCTACACCGAGAACGTCTGCGCCGCCTCCAAGGCCGGCATCGCGGTGCTCGCGTACAACATCACGCAGGAAGGCGACGTCGCCAAGTGCACCTCGGGCTTCGTCGGCCAGAACTTCGAAGAGGCGGGCTTCCTGCTCGGCCAGCGGCTGATCGCCGAAGCGAAGCTGCCGCAGGGCGCCAAGGTGTTCACCCCGGTCGAGTTCCCCGACCAGGTGTACGCCATCCAGCGCAATGCAGGGGTCCAGAAGGCCCTCGACGCCATCGGCGCGAAGACCGAGATGGTCGCGACCGGCATCGACGACGCGGGCGCGCTGGACAAGATGAGCCAGTATCTGCTGGGTCACAAGGACATCGCGGCGATCGTCCCGCTCGGTGGCACCCCGCACCGCAACATCGCGGCCGCCATGTCGGACGTCGGCGTCAAGGTGCCGGTGGTCGGCTTCGACCTGTCCAAGCCGGTCATCGACGGCATCAAGGACGGGAGCATCATCGCCGCCGCCGACCAGCAGCCGTACATCCAGGGCTTTCAGACCGTGGCCCAACTGGCGCTGAAGCTCGACTTCGGCCTCAGCCCCGCGACGATCAACTCCGGCGGCGGCGGTCTGGTGGACAAGTCCAACGTCGCGATCGTCGAGCAACTGGCAGGCACGATCCGCTGACCCGACCGGACCGGGGCGGGCCCGAACGGGCCACCGGGCCTGCCCCCACCGGTCGCCTACCGCGACGGACATGGAGAGCCAAGCAGCCATGAGCAACACGACCAGCGGCGGAGCGCCGTCGCCGACCATGGAGGATCAGCCCACGGTGGCGGTCCCCACCCGGAGAGTCCGTACTGAGCCGTTCGGCGGGTGGCTTCGGCTGGTACGCGGCCGCGGCGCGCTCGAGATCGGCATCATCTTCGTGCTGGTGCAGATCGGGTGCGTCGTCGCCTACCTGGTGGCGCCGGACAGCTTCCCCTACCTGTCAGAAGCCAACTTCAACGTCCTGAGCCAGTCGATCCCGGTCCTGGCGATCCTGGCGATCGGCGCGGGCGTGCTGATGATCGCGGGCGAGTTCGACCTGTCTCTGGGGATGAACTACACCTTCTGCGCGCTGGTGTTCATCCACTGGTACTCCAGCGGGAACATCATCGGCGCGTTCATCGTGACCTTCGCCATGGGCATCGGCATCGCACTGCTCAACGGCGTGATCGTGACCAGGTTCAAGATCCCGTCGTTCATCGTCACGCTCGGCATGATGTTGTTCTGGGACGGCGCCGCGCTGTTCTACAACGGCACCTCGGCCGCGCGCATGCAGCGCGGCGAGACCCTGCAGACCGTCTTCGCCGGGCAGATCGGCCCCTTCCGCGGTCAGGTCGTGTGGCTGGTCCTGGTCGCGGTGTTCTTCTGGGTGCTCATGCACCGCCACAAGCTCGGCAACCACATCTTCGCCGTGGGCGGCAACGAGTCCGCGGCCCGGGCGATCTCCATCAACCCGACTCGCGTCAAGCTGCTCGCCTTCGGCATCCTCGGGCTGTGCGTGGCACTCGCCGCGATCCTCGTCGCCGTGCGGACACAGTCCGTCCAGCCCGGCACCGGCCGCGGCATGGAGCTGCAGGCCATTGCCGCGGCCGTGGTCGGCGGCGTGTCGCTGCGCGGTGGCAAAGGGAGCGTGCTCGGCATGGTGCTCGGCGCGGCGCTCATCCTCGTGCTGCAGGACATCCTGCTGCTCTCCGGAGCCCCCGGCTTCTACCTCAACCTCTTCATCGGCGTGATCATCGTCTTCGCCGCCGTCTTCAACCGCCTCATCGAAGGGAAAGCCGAATGAGCTCGAACGGCCCCGAGCCGGACGGCGAGGTCCTCCTGGAGCTGTCGGGCATCACCAAGCGCTACGGGCCCAACGTCTGCCTGAACGACGTCGGCTTCGAGATCCACAAGGGCGAGGTGGTCGGCCTGCTCGGCGACAACGGCGCAGGCAAGTCCACCCTGGTCAAGATCATGTCGGGGGTCGTCCGGGCGGACGCGGGCGAGTACGCGTGGCGAGGCGAGAAGCTGACCGCGCCGAGCCGCCAGGACACCGAGCGGCTCGGCATCGAGACGATCTTCCAGGACTCGGCACTGGTCCCGTCGCTCACCATCACCCGCAACATCTTCATGGGCCGCGAGCTCACCAACCGGCTGGGCCTGCTGAAGCTGCGTGCGATGGATCGCATCGCCGGCGACATCCTCGACAGCGTCGTGACGATCGAGGGAATCAAGAGCCCCCGGCAGCTCGTGAGCTCGCTCTCGGGCGGTCAGCAGCAGGCGGTGGCGATCGCCCGCGCCGTGCACTTCAAACGCAGCCTGCTCATTCTCGACGAGCCCACCAGTGCCTTGGCCGTGCGGGCCACCGAGGCCCTGCTGGCCTACCTCACCCGGCTCAAGGGCGAGGGGGTCAGCTCTGTGCTGGTCACGCACAACCTGCACCACGCGTACGAGGTGTGCGACCGGCACATCGTGATGAACCACGGGCGCAAGATCCTCGACACCACGCGCGAGCAGACCTCCGTCAAGGAGCTCACCGCCGCCGTGGTCGAAGGCGAGACCGGGCTGCGGCGCCACCGCGAATCCCTGATCACCGAAAGGAATTGACGTTGCCGAACACCGGCTCCCTGCCCCGCATCCGGCTGGGCACGGCCCCCGACTCCTGGGGCGTGTGGTTCCCCGACGACCCGAACCAGGTGCCCTGGGACCGCTTCCTCGACGAGGTCGCCGCGGCCGGCTACCAATGGATCGAGCTCGGCCCGTACGGCTACCTGCCCACCGACCCCGAGCAACTGCGTGACGAGCTCGGCCGGCGCGGGCTCCAGCTGTCCGGCGGTGCGGTGTTCTCCGGCCTGCACCGCGGCAGGGAGGCACTGAAGGTGGCCGTCGAGGAGTGCCGCGCGGAGGCCGAGCTGCTGGCCGCGCTCGGCGCGAAGTACCTGGTCTCGCTGCCCGAGGGGTACACCGACCTCGACGGGAACCTCACCCAGCCGGTGGACCTGACCCCCGAGCAGTGGCAGGACCTCACCACCGGGATGTCCGAGCTGGCCCGCGTCCTCCACGAGGAGTCCGGCGTCCAGCTGGTCTTCCACCCCCACGCCGACAGCCACGTCGACACCCAGGAACGCGTGCTGCGGTTCCTGGAGGACACCGACCCTGAGGTCGTCTCGCTGTGCCTCGACACCGGTCACATCTCCTACTGCGGCGGCGACAACATCGAGATCATCCGGGCGTTCCCCGAGCGCATCGGATACGTGCATCTCAAGCAGGTGGACCCCGAGATCGTCCGGCAGGTCCGCGAGGAGAACCTGTGCTTCGCCGAGGCCGTACGGCGCGGCGCCATGATCGAGCCGCCCACCGGCATCCCGGCCATGGAGCCGTTGCTGGCCGAGCTCGGCCGGCTGGACGCCGACCTGTTCGCGATCGTCGAGCAGGACCTCTACCCGTGCTCGCCGGACACCCCGCTGCCCATCGCCACCCGTACCCGCACGTACCTCAACGGCTGCGGCCTGCGTCCCTGAAAGAAGGAGTCATCGTGACAATCAAGGTCGGCGTCATCGGGACCGGCAACATCGGGGCCGACCATGTGACACGCCTGTCGTCTCAGATCGTCGGATCCACGGTGGCCGCCGTCTTCGACGTGGACACCGCCCGCGCGGAGCAGGTCGCCGCGGATGCCGGCGCCGTGGCACGGGGGAGCGCGCTGGCGGTCATCGACGACCCCGCCGTCGACGCCGTGGTCATCGCCTCACCGGGCGATCTCCACGCCGAGCAGGTCCTGGCCTGCATCGCCGCGGGTAAGCCCGTGCTCTGCGAGAAACCGCTGGCCACCACGACGGCGGACTGCCTGAAGGTCCTCGAGGCCGAGGTCGCCACCGGCCGCCGCTGGATCCAGGTCGGCTTCATGCGCCGCTACGACCCCGGCTACAAGGTCGTCAAGAACGCCGTCGACGACGGCACGATCGGCGAGCCGCTGCTGGCCCACATGGTGCACCGCAACGCGACCGTGCCCGACTCCTTCACCAGCCCGATGGCGATGACGGACTCGGTCATCCACGAGATCGACACCACCCGCTGGCTGCTCGGTCAGGAGATCGTGCGCACCACGGTCGTCGCCACCAAGCCGAGCCCGCTGGCCGCGGCCCACCTGCGTGACCCGCAGATCGTGCTGCTGGAGCTGGCCGACGGCGGCGTGGTCACCGTCGAGGTGTTCGTCAACTGCCAGTACGGCTACGACGTGCGCTGCGAGGTCGTGGGCTCCACCGGCGTCGTGGCGCTGGAGAATCCCAGCGCCAATGCGCTGGTCCGCGACGGCTGGCGCGCCCAGACGGTCCCGGCCGACTGGCGGGTCCGGTTCGGCGCCACGTACCTGACCGAACTGCAGGAGTGGATCACCGGGCTGCGAGCCGGCGTCGTCGGCGGGCCGAGCGCGTGGGACGGCTACGCGGCCACCGCCGTCGCGGAGAGCGCCGTCGCCTCGCTCGAGACAGGCGCGCCCGTCCCGGTCGGCCTGGTCGAGCGGCCCGGTCTCTACGTCTGAGAGGAAACGAAATCATGAAGATCGCCCTCGACCCGTACATGGTGCGCCACACGCCGCTGCTCGAGCTGCCCGCGCTGGTCGCGGAGCTGGGCTACGAGTACATCGAGCTGTCGCCACGCGAGGACTTCCTGCCCTTCTTTCTGCACCCGAGGGCCGATCGGGACACCGTCGCGGCCTTCAAATCCGCCCTCGCCGCGGCGGATGTCAAGCTCGCCTCGGTGCTGCCGCTCTACCGCTGGTCCGGCCCCGACGAGGAGGAGCGCCAGGCCGCGGTGCGCTACTGGAAGCGGGCCATCGAGATCACGGTCGAGCTCGGCTGCACCGTCATGAACTCGGAGTTCAACGGCCGTCCCGAGCAGGCCTCCCGGAGTGAGGCCATGTTCTGGCGGTCGATGGAGGAGCTCCTGCCCGTCTTCGAACGCGAGGGCGTGGAGCTGCGTCTGGAGCCCCACCCGGACGACTTCGTCGAGGGCGGCAAGATCGCCGTCGACATGGTACGCGGCATCAACTCCCCGCTCGTGTCGTTCCTCTACTGCGCGCCGCACACCTTCCACCAGGGCGGCAACCTGACCGAGATCATGGAGTACGCCGGCGACCTGCTCACCCACCTGCACGTCGCCGACTCCTTCGACCATCGCGCCTCGTCCGGTCTGCGCTACATCGTCAACCCGCCGGGCTCGACCGCCCGCGTCCACCAGCACCTGAACATGGGCCAGGGGGAGGTCGACTGGGACGAGTTCTTCGGCACGCTGGGCCGCCTCGGGTTCGACGGCATCATGACGGCGTGCGTCTTCGCGTGGGAGGACAAGGCGCGCGAGTCGAACCTGTTCATGCTCCAGGAGATGACCAAACGGACGGCGTCATGGTGAAAGAGCCCCCGCACTTGACGCGCTGATCATCCTGTGACGCGTCAGGGCCGACGCTAGACTGCCCGATATGCGGTGATTGACCAGTACGGTGGTCGTGGTGGCGGGGGACGGCGCTGGAGACGTGGTCGCGGCCCTGGACGGGCTGCACAACGTGCGGGCGATCCCGCGTGGGGAGCGCCAGCCTGCCGAGGTGATGGAGCTCGCGGCACGGTCGGCGGCGACGTACGTCGTGCACGACGCCGACCCGCTGGCCGAGGTGGCCGCAGCGTGGACGGGGTTCTTCGACGGCACGGGAGTCATCGGCGGCCTGGAGGTGGCCGCGGGCCGTTGGTGGCCCGCGGACCTCGAGGCATGGCTACGCGGCCACCCCCGGGTGGTGCCCGACCGTGCCGGCCTGCCGAGCGGTGGCGTCGTGGTGGCGTGAGCACGGCGTGCGGGTCAGTTCGGGTTGCCGGCGTGGGTGAGGGTTTCCCAGGCGACGAACAGGTTGTTGGTGCCCGCCGGGCGCTGCCGCTCGGTGAGGGTCTGGGTGTTGGTCATCGCGATGCCCATGCGGTTGTGCAGGGCGTTGAAGCCGACCTCCGTGACCGGGCCCAGGCCCAGCGTGAGGCCGCCGCCGCACAGCCAGGACGGCACGGCTGCGCCGAGCTGGTACTTGGCGTGCAGGCCGAGCGCGTGCCGCAGGCGGTCGGCGATCTCGGGATAGAGGTCCTGCCCCTGGATCCGGGCCGTCTCGGCGATGTGCGCGATCGCCGCCAGTCCGTAGCCGGTGTGGGTGAAGTCTCGGCACGTCTCCTGCGACAGCCCGTCGACGAAGGTCTCCTGACCGTGCCAGTACGCGACGATCTCGGCCCGCGTGTCGATACCGCTGCCGGCCGGCCCCCTGGGGAGGGTGCCGTCGCCGGTGAGGTAGATGTAGGCGGGCATGCGAGCCCGGAACGTGCTCACGGCCTTGTCGTAGGCGGCCTTGTCCTCAAGGAACACCGCGATCCCGATGGCCGCGTCCATCATCGACAGCTCCCAGTTGCCGTTCGTACTGGCTCTGCCGTTGATGACCTCGGGCAGGTAGACGTTCCTGAGCATGGTCGCGAAGCGGCTGACGCCCGTCGCGGACCAGCCTGTGTAGGTGTACCGGATGATCTCGGCCGCTCTGGGCCAGGACGAGCCGGCCCACCCCGTCTGGAGCGGCGCGTTGCTGTTGGTGTGGTCGGTGATCACCGCGGACCAGGCGTCCATGATCTGGATGGCCTTCTGGGCGTACCTGGTGTCGCGTGAGATGTACCAGATCAGCGCGTCGGTGTAGGCGGCCAGCGCGTCCTGGCGCTCGTCCGTGCAGCCGTAGTTGGGATTCGAGTACGAGCCGCACTCCACGACGGCCCGCGGCTTCGGGGTGCGTGACAACGACGCGAGGCTGCTGGCGACCATCTGGTCGTAGGCGGCCTTCCACGGCTGGGCGCCGGCGTTGACCTTGGAGCGGACGAAGTCGAGCTGGGCCCTGCTGACGAGCACGCCGGGATGCGCGAAGGCGGCCGGCGCGCTGCGGGCCACGGCTGCGGGTGCGGACATGGCCCCGGTGATCAGTGTGATGACCAGCGCGACCGTGAGTGACAAGCTTCCGCGAGACGGGGGACGGACCACGAGTTCACCCTTTCCTTATTTAGGAAAGTTTCCTAAAAGCTGGTGAGATCGTAGCCCTGACATCCCTTCCTTACAAGAGCCCGTGGGTGCTGAAAGGCCGCAGTCGACGCGGGACTGGCCACCCCTAATGGCCGTATTAATCCCAGCCATAAGCACATTTGTCAGATCAGAGGCGCCTATGATCATGGTGATCGACTTCGTGAGGAAGGACGCCTGCTGCCGACCGTGGAGAACACCCACCAGGTCGCACAGCGCGCGAACCCGGAGTCGCGCGTGGTCTACGTCGACAACGACCCCATGGTGCTGGCCCACGGCCGGGCCTTGCTGGCGGAGAACGAGCGCACCGCCGTGGTCACCTCAGACCTGCGCGACCCGGCGGCGATCCTCGCCGACGAGGCCGTCGCGCGGCTCATCGACCTCGGCCGCCCGGTCGGCGTGATGCTGGTCGGCATCCTGCACCACCTGCACGACGACGAGGACCCGCGGGGGATCGTCGAGGCGTACATGGCCGCGGTCCCGTCCGGCAGCCACCTCTTCATCACCCACTTCTGCGCTTCGAGCCAGGATTCCCGCGACGCGGAGAAGAAGTTCCTCGCGCTACTCGGCACCGGCAGGTTCCGCACCGTCGCGGAGATCACCGCCTTCTTCCACGGGTTCGAGCTGGTGGAGCCGGGTGTCGTTCCGCTGCCTTTGTGGCGTCCCGAGGCGGCCGTTCCTGACGAACTGACCGTGGGCCAGCGCCTCATGTTCGGCGGCATCGCCCGCAAACCCTGACCACGTACCCTCCACTCAGCCGGTGTGCCGGCGAGTGCGCGGTACGGTACCGCCTGAGCCCCTCATCGCAGCGGTCAATGCCGACGCCGCAGCCGCCAAGATGGGAAGACCTATCGAGGCGAGTGCGAGAATCCCCAGTGCGGCCAGCATCGTCCCGGCGATCCCGAGCGCGGCTCTGCGTCTGGGCGCCGCCCGCGCGACACCGTACGTCGCGAGCAACGCGCTCACGGCCATCAGGCCCAGAAACCAGATCGCCGGCCGACCGCCCTCTTGTGCGATCAGCACCATGTACCAGACGGACATGATCACGGCGATCAGAGCCGCCGATAACGCCAGCAGGTCCCAGCCCGCTTCTCGTCCCGCAGCCACGTTCCCATGATGCCCGTCCCATCGTGACCTTGGACAGGAACCCCACGCGACGGTCCTTCGGTCCTGGGGGAGGGGCGCACGTGAGGCGAAGGCCGAGATGCGCGCGCCGCGGGTGATGGAGGGGGTCGGCCGTCACTGCGTCGACGGCTGAGCGGGGAGGGGCGAGGGCGGGGCCGGCTGGTGGTGCGGGTCGGCAAGCTCGTGGGCGGAGCGGGCCAGCCAGATCATCATCAGGGCGGCGGCCGTCACCGCTGTGTCGTCGGAGATGTGCCGCCCCGCGAGGGCGAACAACAAGCCCATCAGCGGGAAAATGAAGGGCGCCACCAAGGCGGCGATGCCGTACACGACAGTGGCCCGCTGCCAGCGGCTGTCGTGCCGCTGCGCCCGCAGGACCAGCACCGTCCAGATCAGGCCTGCCACGCCGCAGATCACGGCCAGCCAGCCGGGCACGGGCCAGTCGAGGACGTCGAGTACCTCGATGGCGGCGACGCCTCCGTACGCCAGCACACCCGCGGCCCGCGCACCTTCGGCATACTCCAGGTTGCCTCCCAGCACCGGCTGGAACAGCAACACGACGACCCACATCACCATGGCGTCGAGCACCGCCGCCCACCACGGCCAGGCCGGCGCGAGGGCGTAGAGCAGCAGGAACGCTGCCGAAGCGTACAGTGCCAGCCGCAGTCGCCGCGTGTTCCGGTCCAGCTCGGGCGGCGACCCCGCCAGCGGCCCGCGCAGAGTCTGCCACAGCGCCCATGCCCACGGCAGGCCGGCCAGGACCAGGATGACCACGTTCGGCCACGTCACCGCGACGCCTTCGTCCACCTCCGTGAACAGCGTCAAGCGCCACAACGCGCCGAGGTCACCGGAGGTCAGCGCGATGACGGCGGCGACCGCCAGCGCGACGACGTACACACCCGTGATGAGCAGGGCGGGAATCCCTAAACGGTAACGACGGGGCACGTGACACATCCTGGGGGGCAGGGATCGAACGCCTCACCTTAGCGAGGTGGCGCCGCGAAGTCGATCAAGCATCGCGGCGGCCGTGGCGTCGGCGCGGTAGGTGAGGGTGCCGTCGGCGTGCTTCAGCAGCTGGGAGGGTATGAACTGTTGCTCCACGACCACGACCACGACGTCGCTGAGCGGGCAGCCGAGATGCCCGGTCACCTTGGTGATCAGCGGAGAGGCGGCATTGTCCTCGCCGATACTCAGTCTTCGCCCTGGAGGGTGGTCTCCGCGAGCCGGTTGGCCAGGTAGCGGCGCTCGGCCTCGGTGGGGGCCAGGGCGAGTGCCTCGCGGTAGGCGTCGGCGGCCTCGGTGCGGCGGCCGAGGCGGCGGAGCAGGTCGGCGCGGGTGGCGGGGAGCAGGTGGTAGCCGGTCAGCTCGCCCGAGGTGTGGAGCGTTTCCACCAGCTCGAGTCCGGCTGCGGGGCCGTCGGCCATCGCCACGGCGACCGCCTGATTGAGCTTCACCACCGGGGACGGTACGACCCGTACCAGTTGTTCGTAGAGTTCGGCGATGTGCGCCCAGTCGGTGTCAGCCGCGTCGGCGGACGTGGCGTGGCAGGCGGCGATGGCGGCCTGCAGCTGGTACGGTCCGGGCCGGTCGTGTCGAAGGGCCGTCTCCAGGACGGCGACACCCTCGTCGATCTCGCCTCGGTTCCACCGGGTACGGTCCTGCTGCTCCAGTGTCACCAGGTCGCCGGCCGCATCGACGCGGGTCTCGCGGCGGGAGTGGTGCAGCAGCATGAGCGCGACCAGGCCGTACGCCTCAGGCTCGGCTGGCATCAGCCGCGCGAGCAGGCGGGCGAGACGGATGGCCTCGGCGCACAGGTCCCATCGCACCAGGTCGGCGCCCGTGCTGGCGGAATAGCCCGCGTTGAACAGCAGATACAGGACGGCGAGCACCGCGCCGGTCCGTTCCGGCAGCAGATGAGCAGGCGGCACCCGGTACGGAATGCCGGCATTGCTGATCTTGCTCTTGGCCCGGACCAGGCGCTTGGCCATCGTCGCCTCGGTGACCAGGAAGGCCCGAGCGATCTCGGCGGTGGTCATGCCGGTCAACGTGCGCAACGTCAGCGCCACCCGGGCCTCCAGCGGCAGCGCCGGGTGGCAGCAGGTGAAGATCAACCGCAGCCGGTCGTCCTGAACACCGCTGTCGTCCTCGCTGGAGCCGAAGGCGTCATGACCGACCGCCATCGTGGCCACCTCCCGTAGCTTGGCCGCCTCGGTCGTCCTGCGGCGCAATCGATCCACAGCCCGGTTGCGCGCCGTCGTGGTGAGCCAGGCCCCGGGACGGTTTGGGACGCCGTCGCGCGGCCAGCGCTCCAGTGCCAGCGCCAAGGCCTCCTGCGCGCACTCCTCGGCCAGATCCCAGTCGCCGGTCACCCGGATCAGGGTCGCGACGATGCGGCCCCATTCCTGGCGGAAGGCCTCGGTGACCGCCGCCTCGACCTCGGCTGTCATTCCTCCCACAGCGGCCTCACCTCCACCCAGCCGAACCGGGCGGAGGGATGCTTGGAGGCGACCTCGATCGCCTCGTCGAGGTTGTCGCACTCGATCAGGTCGAAGCCGCCGATCTGCTCCTTCGTCTCGGCGAACGGCCCGTCGGACAGCAGCACCTCATCGCCACGCACCCGAACGGTCGTGGCGTCACTGCCCGGCCGCAGGCGTGCACCCTGGAGACGGACGCCCCGGCTGTCCATCTCCCGCACCCATGACGCGGGGTCGGCGTCCTCCATGCGCACTCCGACCGACTCGTTGTCGCAGACGAACATCACGTACCGCACGGTTCCTCCTAGGAGATCGGCTTGACTGTACGACGGGTGAGCATGCCCATGAAAGGCAGCCCGAATGTCCTGGTCTTCCGCTGTTTGGCGCCCTTGACCGGGGCGTTGGGCAACGCGGACCTGGCGAGTTCGTTGCGGGGCCGCAGAGCGTAGGTGGCGGCGAGCAGATCAGGCATGACAGGCCCTCCCATTCAGCGCCGCTGCGGGCGCTTCGCGATGTCTTGTGACACCCCTACGACGAACGGGAGCGCCCGCGATGGACAGCCCGGCGTGGATATGCCAATCCCCGCACAAGGCGGGCCTTCTGCGCGGATAGCGCGTCCAGGCCAGAAACCCTACCGACGTATGGTTCATGCGTGCTAACTTGAACATCAGTGTACGAATTAAGGAGGGTTCGGATGAGTCTCAACACGGCTCCCAGTCAGGCGCGCACCGGCGGATGGGGCGTGCTGGTGCTGCTGTGCCTGGCGCAGTTCATGCTGATCGTGGACATCACGGTCGTCCAGGTGGCGTTGCCGACCATCGGCACGGATCTCGCGCTCGACCGTGAGTCGCTGACCTGGGTGGTGACCACGTACACGCTCTGCTTCGGCGGCCTGATGGTGCTCGGCGGGCGGCTCTCCGACGCCTTGGGCGCGCGCCGCACGCTGCTGGCGGGACTGGGGCTGTTCACGGCGGCCTCGCTGATGTGCGGGCTGGCCGGCAGCGGTCCCGTGCTCATCGCCGGGCGGGCGCTGCAGGGCGTCGGCGCGGCGCTGCTCTCGCCGGCGGCGCTGGCCGTCATCACCGCCACGTTCCACGGCGAGCGGCGCGGGCGGGCACTCGGCGTCTGGGCGGCCATCGGCGGCACCGGCGCGGCCCTCGGCGTGCTGCTCGGCGGCGTGCTGACCGCAGGGCCGGGGTGGACGTGGGTGTTCTTCGTCAACGTGCCGATCGGGCTGGTGGTGCTCGCGGCCGTACCCGCCGTCGTGCCGCCCACGCCGGGGCGGAGCGGGCGGCTCGACGTGCCCGGCGCGCTGGTGGTCACGCTGGCGACGGCGCTGCTGATCTACGGGCTGGTGACGGCGGGCGACGCCGGCTGGGGAGCGGTGGGCACGGTGCTGCCGCTGGCCGGGGCCGCGCTGCTGTACGTCCTGTTCGTGGTGGTCGAGCGGTCGGTACGGTCACCGCTGATGCGCGCCGAGACCCTGGCCAGGCGGCCGGTGATCTCGGGGACATTCGTCATGCTGGTGGCGACGGGGCTGATGCTGGGCCTGTTCTTCCTCAGCTCGCTCTATCTCCAGCACGTGCTGGAGTTCAGCGCGCTGGAGACCGGGCTGCTCTTCCTGCCGGTGGCCATCGCGATCACGATCGGGGCGCAGCTCGGCGGGCATCTCATCGGCAGGATCGGCGGACGGCCGGTGGCAGTGGCGTCCTTCGTGGTCACGGCAGTGGGGGCGGCTCTGATGACCCGCATCTCGCCCGACGCGAGCGCGTACACCACGTTGTTGCCGGGGTTCGTGCTGGCCGCGCTGGGCATCGGGCCGGCGTTCGTGACGGCCACCACGACGACCATGGCGAACATCCCGCCCGGTGAGAACGGCGTCGCCTCCGGCGTGATCAACACCTTCCACGAACTCGGCGGCTCGATCGGCGTGGCCGTCGTCTCCACTGTCGCCGCGTCGAGCCTCGCGCCCGGCTCGGCAGGCGGCATCGGCGGCTTCGTGGCGGGGCTCACGCTGTGCGCTGTCGTCGCGGGCGTCGCGGCGGCCGTCGCGCTGGGGCTGGTGCCGGCGGGCAAGCCGGCGACAGCGTTCGTGGGCCACGGCCACTGATGACCCCGGGCGGGCTCACGGTTCCGAGGACCGCTCCCGTCGTGTTCATCGGCCGCCGCCCGGATCCGGCGGCCTCCCTCGCCTGGACCTTGGACGGGCTGGGCGCGCTCGACGGCTCATGGGCGATGAGCTTTCCGGCGCCGTACGGCACACGTATCGTTCACCGGCTGCCGTTCTCCAGCGTGTTCGTGGTGAGCAACAGCCTCCGGCTCCGCCGCTTCAAGTGACAACCATCGGATGGCTCCGGGCAGCGTGCTCGGAGCCATCCGCGTGCCAGCCGTGTCGTGGAGCTCCTGATCGCGCCCGCTCATCGTGGGAGCGCTGACAGCTGGGCGCTGGAGCAGCGCAACGAGCGGTCTTCTACTGTCGTGGCGTGACGGCTGAGATCAGGGCCGAAGCCGTTCTGCGCATGCGGTCGCGCAGGTCGGGCGACTGCGGGCCGCGGGTGAGCAGGAGTTGGTGTGCGGCGCCCACCAGGGCGAGGGCGAGCGATTCGGCGTCGGCGTCGGCGTGGACGCGGCCGTGTTCCTGCTCGGCACGGAGGTAGGCGGTGAAGGCGCGCTCGCTCGCGTCCATCTCCAGGGTGCCGTCGGCGAGCGCGTCGCCCAGATGACTGAGGATGGACGGTCTGGCCATGGCGAGCCCGGCGAGCGCGAGCAAGTTGCCGGCGAGCAACGTCTCGATGGCGTCCATGAGGTTGCCGACGACGTCTCCGCTGCCCGCCAGGCCGGGCAGGCGGGCCATTCCGGCGCTCGCCCGGCCGGCGCGGTCGAGAAAGAGCGCGGCCAGGAACGTGTCAAGATCCGCGAAGTGGTTGTAGAGCAGTCCGGTGGCGCACCCGGCCTCCGTGGTGATCGCGCGCCCGGTCAGGCCCGAGGGGCCCTTGCTCAGGAGTACCCGCTCCGCGGCGTCGAAGAGCTGCTGTCGTACGTCCGGGATCGCAACGCCACGCGGTGACATGAGCCCTCAATCTACCTGAACGGCATTTACACAGTATGAGCATATGCTCATACTGAATGAGCACATGCTCATTCTCGACTGTGAGGAGCCGGATGGAGACGCGAGAGTTTGTCTGGACCCGCAGGCACGTGTGGTCGCTCGGCGTGTTGTGCCTGGCTCAGGTGCTGGACAGCGTGGACGTCACGATCGTCAACGTCGCGCTGCCGGCGATCCAGGAAGACCTGGGATTCTCCGCCGCCACCCTGTCCTGGGTGATCAACGCGTACATGGTGGCGTTCGGCGGGTTCCTCCTGCTCGGCGGCCGGCTCGGCGACCTGTACGGCCACCGGCGCATCCTGCTCGGCGGGGTCGCCTTGTTCACCGTCGCGTCGGCGGCGGCCGGGTTCGCGCAGAGCGACTGGGTGCTGGTGGCGGCACGGGCCGTTCAAGGGCTGGGCGCGGCGCTCATCGCCCCCATGACGCTGGCGCTGATCGCCCTGATCTTCCCCGAAGGGCCGCCACGGAGCAGGGCATTCGCCGTCTGGGGCGCCGCGACCGGGGCCGCGAGCACCCTTGGACTGATCGCAGGTGGGCTGTTCGCCGACGGACCGGGCTGGCGATGGATCTTCTTCGTCAACCTGCCGGTCGGCCTGCTCCTCCTGGCCGCGTGGCGGTCGCTGGGCACTGGGGAGCGGCCCGCCCGCGCCTCTCGCGGCTTCGACCTGATCGGCGCGCTGACCTCCACCGCCGGGGTGGGACTCCTGGCCTATGCCGTCCTGCAAACCGACGTCGACGGCTGGTCCTCGACGCGTACCCTCACCCTGCTCGGAGTCGGCGCCGCGCTGCTGGCCTACTTCGTGCTTCATGAGAGTCGGATCGCCAGGGAGCCGCTGGTCGCGCTCGGGCTGTTCCGCAACCGATCACTGGTCGGCGCCAACACGATCCAGGCGTTGCGAGGTGCCGCGATGTTCGCCGTTTTCTACTTCGCCACCCTCTACCTGCAGGGCGTCCTCGGCCACTCCGCCCTGGCGACGGGCCTGGTGTACGTGCCGCTGACGGTGATTCTCATCGTCGCGTCCGCCCTCGGCCCGCGGCTGGTCAGGCGCTTCGGCACCCGCCTGGTGATCGCCGGCGGATCGCTGGTCACGGCCGCCGGGCTGCTCCTGCTCACCCGGCTCCCGCTCAACGGCACGCTCCTGGCCGACGTCATGCCGCCGCTGCTCGTCGTCGGGCTCGGTCTCGGCGTCATCGTGGTCCCGCTCACCACGGCCGCGCTCGCCGGGGTTCCCCCCTCGTCCAGCGGCGTGGCCTCTTCGCTGCTCAATGTCAGCGCCCAGCTCGGCGGCGCGCTGGGGCTGGCGGTCCTGTCCGCCCTCGCCGCCAGCGCGAGCGCCGCCGGCCCTGATGGGTCCGCGGAGGCGCTTGCCGCCGGATACCGCTTCGGCTTCGGCGTCGCCGCCGGGCTGATGGCCGTGGTCGCCGTCATAGCGCTCGTTGTCTTCCACGACAGAAGGGACGAACCATGACCAGCAGAGCCGTCATCGTCGGAGCGGGCATCGCCGGGCTGGCCGCCGCGCTGCGGCTGCACCAGATCGGCTGGGAGCCAGTGGTGATCGAGCGGGCCCCGGCCCGCAGGAGCGGCGGATACGTCGTCGCGCTCTTCGGCCGCGGCTACGATGCCGCCGAGCGCTTGGGCATCCTGCCCGTGCTGCGCGAGCGCCACTTCGGCGCCGTGGACATGGTCTACAGGAAACCGGACGGGCGGCGCCGCTTCACCGTTCCGCACCGCACCATGCAAGCCCTGCTCGGGGACCGCGGCCTGACACTGATGCGCGGCGAAATCGAGACAGCGCTCTCGGTGGCAGGCGCCGAGCTCCTGGGAACGGTGCTGCGTCGCCATCCAGGCGACGTCCCCGCCGCGCTGCGCGAGTGGGAGGCCGGGCTTCGCCCCGAAGCCGAGGAGCGGCGGGCCGCGGGCCGCCGCAACGCCAGGGCCTACGCACCCGCCAACCGGCTGGACCCGGTGAAGCTGGATCTGCCCTTGCGTCTGGCCAACCTGCCGCCGGTCACTCACTTACTCCGTCGACATCTCCGCCTCCACTAGGATATATGACTATATTGCGTAGTAGAAGGATTTTGCAGGTGTGGGTGTCGACAGCGGGACCATGTTGATCATTACTGGCGCCATGGACGCCGGTCCCGCCTCCGTGTTGTTCTGAGGCTCTCGCCTTTTCGCCGCTGGTGGCGTTCCTCGTCACGCTGCCGATCAATGGATCATCGGTGAGGGGCATGCGATGATCAGCGCCTACCATTACCGGCTTCTACTATGTTAAGCAGTAGTTAGGGCGCGATTCGGGCGTGGACCGGGGGGTTTGGTTGCGTCCTACAACCATCTAGTTGTATGGTCGAACCATGGCGGAGGAGCGTGAACTTCAGGAGGCCGTTGGGCGCTTCGTGCGGGCGTTCGGTCTCCATCAGCCTGACCAGACTCCCTGCGGGCGGCCCATCCCGGTCTCGGAGGCCCACGCCCTGGCCGAGCTGGCCAGGGACGGGGCACTGCGGCAAAACGATCTGGCGCACCGGCTCCGCCTGGAAAAGAGCACCACCAGCCGTCTGGTCACGCAGCTCATCAACCGAGGCTGGGTCGAGCGCAGCGCCGCTCCGGGTGACGGGCGCGGCGTGCTGGTCCAGCTCACCGCCGCCGGAGTCACCGCGGCAGAGCAGCTGGCCAAGGCCAGGGCGGCACGCTTTTCCGCAATCCTCGACCGTGTCCCCCCAGGCGAACGCGCCGACGTGCTGCGCGCCCTGGAAACCCTTACGGAGGCAATGGATGACCCCTAAGAAACGGCGCGGCATGCTGGCCGTCGCCACGCTCGCGGCCATCGCCGTCGCCTTGGCCGCGTACGTGCTCGTCGACCAGAACGGTCAGGCGGCGCGTCAAGCGGAGATCGCGGCCAAGAGCCGGCAGGTGATGCCGTTCGACCTCGAGCGCACCACGCACCGCTTCACCAAGTCCGCCACCGGCGGGCTCCAGACGGTGACCGCGGACGACACCGCCGACAGCGAGCAGGTCAAGCTCATCCGCGAACACCTCACCAAGGAGGCCGCGGGCTTCAGCAAGGGGGACTTCGGCGACCCCGCCTCCATCCACGGCACCGAGATGCCAGGCTTGCGGGAGCTCGAGCAGGGCCACGGCCGTATCGACGTCCGCTACACGCAAACGCCGGCCGGTGCCCAGCTCACCTACACCGCATCCGATCAATCTCTGGTCACGGCGCTGCACGCCTGGTTCGACGCCCAGGTCTCCGACCATGGGCAGCACGCCGAACACGGATGACGTCCACGACCCGGCTCACGGGCCCACGAAGCGGGTGCCCAGCCCGATAAGCAGCGCCTCATCCTTCGGTTACATCCGCCTCTCTTATACCTATCCCCGGTAAGGTTAAGGCTTAGTGCATACCTTGCCGGGGTACGGTTTGCTCCGCAACGAGACGTAACGATCATGAAGGGATGGTTTTGTGTCTGCAGATATCGACCCTGGCCTGGATCTCGGCACCGCGGCGGCCGCAACGCCGGCGAAGGCATCCAGGCCCTCTCATCGAAGCGGCGCCCGGGCTGAGGCGTGCGAAGCGTCCGGCCCCGATCGGCCCAGAGCCGCAGAGCAGCTTGGCCGAGTGCGCGCCCAGACGCTCAGCCGCCACCCGCAATCTCAACACAGCCAAACCCAGAGCTCAAAGATCGCAGCAGAACCTCAGGCTTTCATAGCGAATATGGGGAACGGTTCCTACCTTTCGCCGGGGTGCTCAGGTGCACGTCAGGCGCGGCTCGGGCGCGTAAACGGTGTGGAACCTCTGCTTGCGTACTTCCTTGCCGCCCTGCCGGAAGATCCGCCACACGTCGATGGAGAAGCCCTCGGCGCCTTCCATCGGGATGCAGTCGGGACCGGAATCGCTGAGCGTGGGGAAGGACTTGACGTCATAACGGGACGAGTTCTTCGACTCGATGTCGAAGCGCTCGGTGCTCCAGAACTGAACAGTGATCGACGTGCTGGTGTAGGAGGTCTTGATCAGCACTCCATGACGGGAGTCGTTCCGCCACCGGAAGTCCGGCTGCGGATAGGAAACCGTGGACTCCCGCCCCGCCGGGTAGCGCGAGATGTAGTACTGGTGCGGCCTGTGCTGCACGTCCTCGAAACCGCCGAAGAACACCGCGTTGAACATGGTGGTGGCGAACTGCGACACACCGCCGCCGACATCGTTCACGAACCGGTTGTTGAGGATCATCGGCGCCTCGACGAATCCCCTTGCCTTGTCGCGCTTGCCGACGACGCCGTTGAGCGAGAACGTCTCGCCGGGCTTGACCACGTATCCATCCACGATGTCCGCGATGCGGTGGATATTGGTCACTCTGGGTGCGCAGCAGGGGTGGTGGGTGGTGAAGGAGCTGACCTTCTTCTTGATGCCGAGCTTCCTGGCCAGCGCGGTCGTCACCCGTGGCTGTGTTTCGGCCACGGGCACCTGCACGCTGCGCCGGCCTGCCGTGAGGGCGGTGGAGATCGCCGTGCCGAGGCCCTTGGCGTCGATCCCACGGCCCGGGCGCGCGGGAATGACCTGTGGCTTGCCTTCCACGATCTTGAAGGAGGCGTCTCGAGGACGCTGGGCCTCGTCGATGAGCTGCTTGTCCAGGCTGGGCAAGAGATCCTTGACGTCGAGGACGGGACGGAGCCCGCCCCGTCCGTCGGCGGCCCAGCTCAGTGCCTCGGCCAATTGAGGCCCGGACAGCTCGGCGCTCTGGGCGCCGTTCACGAGAGCAAGCGGGCCGCCGACCGCGGTACGGGCGAGGCCGTCGGCGATGCGCCGTACCTCGTCGGGCGAGGTCGCGGGCGGCCGTGAGCGCGTGGTGAGCGTCACCGAGGAGCGGCCGCTGAGGAAGGCGTCGCGGATGGTGTCCGCCGCGCCGGCTCGGTCGAGGACGCGGCCGGGTTTGGGGACGATCGGCTGCGGTTGCGTTCCCTTGTAGCGCACGCCGCCCTCACGGGGCTTGGCGTCCACGGTACGCGCCAACTTGGCGAGTTCGCCGGTGAGGCGGGGCTCGTCGAGTTTGATGCGGGGTCGCACCTCGCGCCGATCGTCGCCGAGCAGCGAGCGCACCACCCCAGCGGGGGTGCTCGCGCCGTCCATGGCCGCCTCGACCGATGCCGGAACGTCCACCCCAATCCCCAGCTCGGAGGGAGTCCGCCGGATCGATTTGCCGGCGGCCGACAGTGTCAGCGGGCGGGCGAGACGCTCGCCGAACTCACGCTCCAGTCGCGAACGGGCCTCAGCCTCGGACAGGCCGCCGATGTCCACGCCACCGATCCGCGTGCCGCGCGGCACTTCACCGGCCAGCGCGATCGCGGGTATGGCATAGGCCAGGACGACCACCAAGCCTAGAGCCGCCACGATGGCAGCAACCCGGCGCCGTCCTGATGTGGCGCCCTCATGATGGTCGTTCGCGCCGTGCCGGCTCACTACAGGTTCCACGGGAAGGTGGTCGTGGCAACGCCGGCTCGTGGTCTGGGGCTGGCAGCGCGCATGCGAAGCATATTAGTAGCCATGGTAGAGGCCTCCTCTGGGTGGCCCGGCGCTCGAGCCGTTCGTTCGAGGCCTCTCCATGACATACGGATGGTGGCGGCGGTACGGCCGGTTCCGTCCGGGCGTAACGTGCTCACCTCGTCATGACAGGTCGGGCAGCCCCAGGTCGAGGTTGGGCCGGTCGATGCCGCCGTCCACCTCCAGCACCTTGCCGGTCACGTAGCGGGCGGCCGGGGAGACCAGGTAGAGCACCGCGGCCGCCACGTCCTCCGGCTCGCCTATCCGCCGCAGCGGTGTGGCCTGCTCCATCTGGGTACGCAGGTCCTCGTCGTTCATGACGATGTCGAGCGCCGAGGTGGCGACCGCGCCGACGGCCACCGCGTTGACCCGCACGGCGGGGGCGAGGTCGAGGGCGGCGAGGCGGGTGTAGTGCGCGAGCGCCGCCTTGGCGGTGCCGTACGCCAAGTAGCCGCGGCCGGCTACGCGGCCCACGGCGGAGGAGACGTTCACGACCGAGCCGCCGCCCCTCACCAAGTGGGGGACGGCGGCCCTGGTCAGCTCGTGCGCGACGCCGACGTTGAACTGAAACGCGTTCTCGAGATGCTTGCGTTTCGTGTCCAGGAACGCGCGGGGCAACGCGCCGCCCACGTTGTTCACGACGACGTCCAGCCTCCCGAAGGCGTCCGCGGCCCGCTCCGCGAGCGCCTCGGCGGTACCCGGCACGGACAGGTCGCCGGGGACGACTAGGGCCCGCCGGCCCGCCTTCTCCACCTGTTCGGCAACGGCGTGGAGCTGTTCCTCGGTGCGCGCGCAGAGTGCCACGTCCGCCCCGGCCTGGGCCAGCGCGACGGCGGTGGCGGCGCCGATGCCCCGGCCCGCGCCGGTGACGATCGCGGCGGCGCCGGTGATCTGGAAGCGGTCCAGGATCATGCACTCAGCGTAGGGCTGGCTATAACTTGTTTCAATCGGCTCAGGGCTCAGGGCGGCGATCTGCTGTACTCAATGGCGTCGCACCGCCCTGAGCGGGGCGCAGGAGAAGCTGTCCGCCTGGCCGTCTACAGGTAGTCGTTCAGCCAGTTCTGCGCGACAGGGATGTCGATGCGCTGGTAGCCGCCGAGGTAGCGGCAGTTCTGCGTGTAGCCGTAGCTCGTCACCGCGACGAGGTAGCCCTTGAGGAACACGGGGCCGCCCGAGTCGCCGAAGCAGGTGCCACCGCCGCCGCGGGTGTCGTTGTAGTTACCGTTGGCCTGGAGGATCTGCTCGGTGAGCTTCTGGCCGGGCTGAGTGGTGTAGCGGCGCTCCAGGGGGTAGCTCATCGGCTGCGGCTTCTGGGGGCCGGTGAGCGGCTTGCGCACCTCCGTGCCATAGCCGACGAACTCGAAGAGCGTCTTGCTCAGCGTCGGCGGGCGGTAGGCGTCAAGGAACCTCGAGGACGCGATCTTGGCCGGAGTGATCCCGGAGACCGCCTTGTCCAGGACGATCACGCCGACGTCGTTCCAGTTGTCGAGGTCGGTGAAGTCGGAGTACTGCGGGTGGGAGTGCGCCGTGCCGGACAGGGCGCCGGCGCCGGTGATCTCGGCGGCCGTGTAGCCCTTGCTCGGGTCTGCCGCCACGGGGAATGGCGCCGGGGGCTCCTTGGCGATCTCCGACTTGAACGTCACCAAGGTCTTGCCGAGCGTTCCCTCGGTACAGTGCGCGGCGGTGACGAGCACGGTCGGCGAGACCAGCGTCGCGGAGCACCGGAAGCGACCGTCAGGCTGGTAGAACATAATCAAGCCGACATTCGGGTGGCGTTCTCCGTCGGGTTCCCCGCCGGTGATGGCCTGAGCGGGCATGGCGACGGTGACTACGGCGAGGGCTACGGTGAAGATCGCTGCGGCCAACCGAGTTAATGATCTCATGACGTAACTTTCCTTTCCTGGTTACTTGTGCAGTTCTGCCACTGACGTGGCATGCGGATCAAGTCCCAGGAGCCTGAAAGTCTGCTGTCAGCTTCTCGCGCCGGTGCTCAGGCGGCAGCGCGTCGCCTACCGCGGTTTCGTGCCCCGTCGGCCGCTCTCCGCCTCGTATTCAGCTAATTTCCGATAGTTTCGGGATTTGGCCGGGTGTATTCCCAGGCGAGAAGTGCGCTCAAGAGTCCATCTTTGAAACATTTCGGCGTGGCGTTGACATGTTTCGAAGGAATTCTCAGACTGATCGCCAACGCCCCACTCGGAAGGGAGAGCTCTGGTGATCACTACCTTGGCCCGCTCTAAGATCCGTACGAGGATCGTCGCGTTGGCGGTAGCGGCGACGCTCTCGGTCGCTGGAGTGGTGACGATGGCATCCACCGAGGCCGCTGCGGCTGCTGGAGTGGAGAACGAGGGTGCCGATTGCGCGGTACCCGGCCTCCCCGACGCGGGATCATTGCCGACCAACTCGAAGCTTCCCGATCCCTTCAGGAAGCTGGATGGTACGCGCATCTCCGCCAAGTCCGAGTGGCGGTGCCGACGGGAAGAGATCAAGAGGCTGGCGGAGAGGTTCGTCTACGGCGAGAAGCCCGTAAAGCCGGCCAGTGTCACGGGAACGGTCTCGAGAAACGGCATCACGGTGAACGTGAACCACAACGGCAGGAGCTCCGGTTTCTCGGCAAGCGTCTCACTGCCGAGTGGTTCCGGCCCCTTCCCGGCCGTTGTCGTCCTGGGCGGATTCGGCGCGGACACGGCCGCCATCACGGCGGCAGGTGCTGCCGTCATCAGCTACGACCCCTATGCGGTCGGGCGAGAGGGCACGCCGCGGAACAACAAGCAAGGCGCGTTCTACAGCATTTACGGCTCCTCGAGCAGCACAGGGCTGCTGCTCGCCTGGGGCTGGGGTGTGAGCCGCATCATCGACGTCATCGAGCAGTCGGACGGCAGCATTCTCCAAGCGGATGCGACCGGCGTCACGGGATGCTCGAGGTTCGGAAAGGGCGCCTTTGTGGCCGGTGCGTTCGATCAGCGCATCGCTTTGACCATGCCGATCGAGTCGGGCAGCGCCGGCGTTCCCATTTTCCGCGGGATTCCCGGGGAAGGCGCCCAGAGCTGAGCAGTGCCTACGGAGAGCAGCCATGGCTGAGCGACGCGTTCGGCTCTTTCACGAGCAGCCCGACCAGGCTGCCGGTGGACACGCATGAAATCGTGGCCATGATCGCGCCGCGCGGACTCTTCATCTGATTTGTGGCGCGGAGGCCCGATCCTTCAGGGCCGGGAGGAAGCCCCTCCTTTCGAAAACAGTATGGAAAATATTGGTAACAGCCAGTAATATCTGCGGTGCGTGAGGGGCTTGTGACAGGAGGTGCGCGATGGCACCAACGACGGCGCGGTGCTGCCCGGCCCCGCCCTGCCCGGCCCGATCCAAGGCAACGGACACGTCCGCAGCCTGCGCGAGCGGCGGCATCGGCAACGCCGCCGCTTGCAGAAGAAAGGCACCCCTTCGGCGCGGCGGGTGCTGCGCCGCCTGTCCGGGCGTGAGCACCGGATGATGACCGACGTCAACCACCAGATCTCCACGTTCGTGGTGTGCGAAGCCGAACGCACCGGCCGCGGCATCGCCCTGGAGGATCTCCAGGGCATCCGAGGCCGGGCAAGGGCTCACCGGCTCCAGCGGCGCACCCTGCACGGCTGGGCATTCGCCCAGCTGATCGAGTTCACCCGCTACAAGGCCGCACGGGCCGGGATCGCCTTCACACTGGTCGACCCCGCCTACACCTCCCAGGCCTGTCCCGACTGCGGGTGCGTCTCCAGAGCGAATCGGCCCGCCCGGGCCGGTTCGTCTGCACCGGCTGTGGCCTCGCTGGGCACGCCGATCACATCGCGGCCTGCAACGTCGCCGTACGCGGGGTTGCGGGCTGGGCTGCTGTCAACCAGTCGCACGCTACCGGCCTCCCGTCAGCCAGACGGGACCGTGAGAGCAAGCCACCGGCTTCAGCCGGTGGTAGTTGACCATGGACAATCCCCACATCACCAATCTGGGTCCCCGGTCCGCGAGCGTGGCGGCTTTGGGTGGTGCGGAGGTCTACAAGGCGCTCGGCGCGGGCGAGAACATCACCTACTGGTCCGACATCCAAGACGGCAGCCACTGCGCCAACAGGCCTGAGTGGAGGACCCCGTTGCAGCAGAACATCCAGAAGTTCCTGCTGAAGACGGGCAATGCCGCCGGCGCGATCAGGATCTCGTCCAGGGCGATGGGCAATTTGTCGGAATGGAGGGACTGGCAGACCCCGACCCTCAGCGACTCAGGCAGCGACACCACCCCGCCGAGCACGCCGGGCACCCCGGCCGCGTCCACCTGCACGGCCGTTCCGACCGTGCAGACCCAGTGGGCCACCGGGTACGTCATCCAGCCGCTGACCATCACCAACACCGGCACCTCGACGATCACCGGATGGACTGTCACCTTCACGCTGCCGGACGGGCACACGCTGACCGGCTCGTGGAACGGCACCGTCACCGCCAGCGGGCAGACCGTGACCATCAGGAACGCCGGTCACAACGGCACCCTCGCCCCCGGAGCCGCCACCACCAGCCTCGGCTTCCAGGCGAGCCGCCCGAACGGCAACACCGCACTTCCGTCCGGGTACACCTGCGCCTGACAGCCGGCACTCCCCGGCCCACCCAACCCCTCCTCACCAGGGGTGGGTGGGCCGGCGGCCTGCCGCGAGCAGTGCCACATGTGTCCGTGCGCGGCCGGAAAATCGTTCGCTCTGCCGTACACCCTCCGGCACCATGGCCAAGGCGCTGTCGGCATTCGGGAGGGCGGATGGCTGTGCACGGATCACTCGAGGACTCCAGGACTGGTCCGTCCGTACGAAAGTCGGCGGTTCTCCTGGTCCTGCGCTACTACGGCGGCGAGCTGAAGCGCCAGTGGCGGGTCGCGGGGCCCGCGCTGACGCTGCCGGCGATGGGGAACATCTGCCTGTTCTACCTGGCACCGCTGGCGGTCGCCGGGCTTGTGGGGCATCTTTCCGAAGGCAGGGACGGCACCCTCGCCGCGTTACTGCCTTATGTGCTCGGATTCGCCGGGTGCCTGCTCGCGGGCGAAGCGCTGTGGCGGGTGGGACTGCACTTCCTGAACCGTACGGACGCCCGGGGGATCGAGCGACTCGGCGTGGTGGGCATGGACGAGTTGCTGACCAAGGACGCCGCGTTCTTTCATGACAACTTCGCCGGTTCGCTGACCAAACGTGTGCTGGGATTCTCCTCCAGGTTCGAGGAATTCGCCGACACGCTCACATTCTCGATCATGGCCAAGGTGGTGCCGCTGACCTTCGCTTCGGTCGTGTTGTGGCAGTATCACCCGCTGCTGGTCGTCGTTCTCGTGGGCCTCATCGTCGTCACCGGCTTTCTCGTCGCTCCGCTCATTCGCCGTCGCCAAGCACTGGTCGACGAACGTGAGGCGGCCAAAGTGCTGGTGTCGGGCCACGTCGCCGATGTGCTCGCCAACATGGAGACGGTTCGCGCGTTCGCCGCCGAGGATCGCGAAGCCACCGAACATCGGGCCAGGGTCGCCGAGCAGGGCAAGCTGTCGCTCCGCTCCTGGGATTACGGCAATCTCCGGGTGGACACCGTCGTCGCCCCGCTGTCGGTCCTCACCAGTGCTGTGGGCCTGCTCCTTGCCGTGGCACTCCGGGGAGGCCTCGGCGTGGAGGCCATCGTGGTGACGTTCTCCTACTACTCGACCACGATCAGCATCATGTTCGAGTTCAACCAGATCTACCGGCGCATCGAGAGTGTGCTCACCGAAGCCGCCCAGTTCACCGAACTGCTCCTGGTACCGCCGACCGTGGTGGATCCGGCCGACCCGCAGCCGCTGCGCCCGGCCGACGCGAGCGTCCGCTTCGAGCGGGTGAGGTTCGCACACGCCGAGGGCCCGCCTCTCTTCGAGGACCTGAACCTGGACATCCCCAGCGGCACCAAGATCGGGCTGGTCGGCCAGTCCGGCGGTGGCAAGAGCACGCTGACCCGGCTGTTGCTGCGCCTCATGGACGTCGATGGAGGCCGGATCCTGATAGGCGGTCAGGACATCACCCGGCTGCGTCAAGCCGACCTGCGCAGTCTTATCGCCTATGTCCCGCAGGAGCCCGCCATGTTCCACCGGTCGGTGCGTGACAACATCGCGTTCGCCCGGCCGGGGGCCACCGATGACGAGATTCTGCGGGCCGCGCGGGCGGCGCATGTCACGGAGTTCGCCGAGTCTCTGCCGAACGGATTCGACACCTTGGTCGGCGAGCGTGGCGTCAAGCTCTCCGGCGGTCAGCGGCAACGCCTCGCCCTGGCGCGCGCGATCCTGCGCGACGCCCCCATTCTGCTGCTGGACGAGGCGACCAGCGCCCTGGACTCCGAGAGCGAAATCCTCGTTCAGGAAGCCTTGTGGCGCTTGATGCAGGACCGTACCGCGATCGTGGTCGCGCACCGCTTGAGCACCGTTGTCCGCATGGATCGGCTTGTCGTGCTCAACCGGGGACACATCGTGGAGCAAGGCACCCACAGCGAGTTGCTCCAGGCCCAAGGTCCCTACGCGCGGCTCTGGCGCCACCAATCGGGTGGCTTCCTGGTGGATAACGACGCCCCGGACGCGCTCCACCATTGATTGGGTCAGGAGTTCTGCATGCGTGCCTGCTCCAGCTCGACATGGGCCCCAACCCCCTGTGGTTGCTGGAGGACCTGGCGCAAGACCTCGATCTGCGTCCAGGGATGCGGGTGCTCGACCCGGGCTCGGGCAAGGGCGCTACCTCGGTGTTCCTCGCCCGCGAGTACGGGGTCCAGGTCGTCGCGGCCGACTGGGGGATCGGCGCCGAGGCCGCGGCCGCCGTCTTCGCGGAGGCCGGCGTCGGCGACCACGTCGAGGGCGTGCACGCGGAGGCGCACGTGCCGCCACAGCAGTGCGGCGCGGCGGTCATTGGCCGCCGCGCCACAGGTGCGGTGCTTTTCGGGTGTTCGGAGGTCAGCTCGCGCTGCAGGAGACCGTGGGCCAGGTCGTATTGCCGTTGTGCTGGATCGTCACACCCCAGTTGTTGCCATTGCCGTTGGGCCTGGCGGTCAGCACTTGGGCGCTGGGGTAGCTCGCGCTGATGTTCCAGGTAGCGATGATCTTCGCTGGGGACGGCACGTTCATCGTCACGGTCCAGTTGCTTGAGCCGCTGACCGAGACGTTGAGGTTGTACCTGTCGCTCCACTGCTGACCGGCGGACAGCGTCGCGGTGCAGCCGCTGCCGGGGTTGCCGCCGCCGGAGGAGCCGCCCACCGTGATATTGGAACTCCCGCTGCTTTGATATCCCTCGGTTGCGAGGATCATGTAATCATGGCTGCCCAGATTCATTCCATAGCGGGCCCATGCGTCAAAGTGGTTGCCAGAGGTTATGGTTCCGCCCGTTTTCTTCGACTGCCGGACACTCCAGTACTGATTAAAGGTTCTGTTGCCTTCGATGGAGGGGGCGTTGTAGCGCGTCGTCTGATAGATGTCGTACGTGCCGCCATCGCTGGTGACCGTGCCCTTGTACGTCCCGGTGGGCCGGTAAGTGCCCCAGTTGTCGACGATGTAGTATTCCACGAGCGGGTTTCTCGTCCACCCATAGAGAGTCAGATATGCATTGCCGGACGGATTGAAGCTGCCCGAGTAGTTCACGGTCCTGCGTCCGCCGGGGTTCCAGCCCTTACCGGCAACGAAGTTCCCCGTGTTGCGCCATGAGGTGCTGTAATTGCCGCCGGAGCCCAGTTCCATGGAGACCGTTCCAGGGCTGTCGGTCCAGAACGAATAGAAGTAGCCGTTGTTGGTGCCCGTTTGATTCGAGGTTATCGGGGCCGCGTTGGCGATGCCGGGCGGCATCGCGACGGCCACGACCAGGGCTACGGCCAAGGCGCAGGCACGGGCGATGAGCAGCCTGATCCGGCCGCGTCTGCGGCTCTTCCGGTGGGCGGGGGCGCCGTTCATGTGCGTGCTTCCTTCCTCGTGAAGGCGGGCGTGGGCGCGCAGTGTGATGTGGGTGACCCGGATCGGCAGTGGGCGAGGTTTGTCTGGTCGATGTCGAAACTATCGGTGCTGTGGCGAAAGTGTCGGACGCCACGATCGAGTTGTCAACCGATGCCGCAGAGTCGGAGATAACTCAAGAACGCACCTGTCCTGGCCGTGGCCCCATCCTGGTTGATTGGGTCCAGGATTGGGTGATGAAACTTTCGCCGATCTTCCGAAACATGCCAGGCGGGAATCATGCCCGCCGATGTCCGCCTCTGGAAGCACGCGGGCGCCGGGGACGTGCGAATGCACGGCGACGCGGGCGGTGATGGCGTCGGCATCCTCGACGAGAGTGAGAACGGCCGGGCGCCGGAGCCGCTGTGAAGAAGCTCCGTGCCCGGCCATGAAGGAAGCCGCTGGCGCGCCTGACCGCATCGCCTACCCGCGAGCAGCCGCCGAGCCATGTGCGGCGATCGTCACCTCCTGTCGTGTTCGACGACTTGCGAGGGCGTCAGCAACCCGGACAGCGCCCAGCGGCCGGGCCCGAGGATGGCGATGAGGAGGAAGGACCAGCAGAAGAGCGCGGCCAGCTCGCCGCCGTTCTGGATCGGGAAGAGTGCTTGAGGCTGGTGGACGATGAAGTAGGCGTAGGCCATGGAGCCTGAGCAGATGACGGCGGCGGCGCGGGCGGCCAGTCCGAGCAGGACGAGGACGCCCCCGACCAGCTGGATGACTGCGGCCCACCATCCCGGCCATTGCCCGATGCTGGGCACTTGGCCGTGCGGCCCGCCCAGCACGTCGAAGAGTGTGGCCACGCCGTGGCAGGCGAACAGCAGTCCCACCACGAACCGGTACAGGGCCAGGAACAGCCCTTGATTCTTGGCCAATGACTCCACAGCAGGTGTCCTTTCTGAGGGGATGTTGTGGCGGGCCCGCTGGAACGGAACAGAAGTAGTAGTTTGGGAGCGCTCCCAGCGAGGTTCTTTGCTCAGTTATCAAATGTCAATGCCGAGCCGCCCGGAGAATCACTCTCCGGCGCGACTGATATGCGCGTCATGTGGCCGGACGCGCTAATCCTGAGCGTGCCTCAACGTTGAAACTTTCATGAGTGCACGGCTGATCTGACGAAGTGGGAGTGAAACACGGCACGAAGAAGCTTCACGAAGAGTTCAAGGACGAGACCGTGCGCATGGTGCTGGAGGGCGATCGCACCTGGCTGTGACACCCCGGCACTGCTGCAGCTTGGGGGCACGCCGACCGCCGGCTTCCGTCACATCGTCGGCCGAAGTGTGGCGACGAACCTCGCAAGCCGGGCGATCCCTTCTTGAAGATCATCCGTCGACACCGCGTACGAGAGCCGGACATGCGTCTCGGCGGTGTGCGCGCCGAAATCCCTGCCCGGAGTGAGGGCGACATGTGCCTCGTGCAGCGCTCGCTCGCAGAACTCCCAGGACGTGAGCCCGGTACGGCTGACGTCGAAGTACGCGTAGAACGCACCGTCGGGCGGGACGGGAACCGGCAGCCCGACCCGCACCAGCCCGTCGAGAACGAGCGCGCGCCGCTTGGCGAACTCGCCGCGGCGGGCCTCGCAGACCGCGAGGGACTCGGGGGTGAAGCAGGCCAGAGCAGCGTGCTGCGCGGGAGCGGACGCGCAGAGGAAGTAGTTCTGGGCCAGGCGCTCCATCGCCGGCACGAGGATCTCCGGCACGACGCACCAGCCGAGTCGCCAGCCGGTCATGCCGAAGTACTTCGAGAAGCTGTTGATGACGACGGCGTCGGGATCGAACGACAGCACGCTCCGCGGCGGCCGGCCCTGCTCGTCGTGGTCGCTCAGGTTGAGGTAGATCTCATCGACGATGCGCCACGCGTCACGCTCGCGGGCGAGCTCGCAGATCGTGGCCAGCTCATCGGACGGAATCGAGGTGCCCGTCGGGTTCGACGGGGTGGCGATCATGATCCCGCGAGTGTCGTCCGTCCAGCTCGACTTCACCGATGCCGCGTCCGGCTGGAAGCGGGTCTCCGCGGTGGCGGGGACGAGCGTGACGCGGGCGCCGAAGCTCTCGACGATCTGCCGGTTGCAGGGGTACGACGGGTCTCCGATCAGCACCTCGTCTCCGGTGTTGACGAGCGCCGCGGTGGCCAGTACCAGGGCGGCAGAGGCGCCCGCGGTCACGACCACTCGGGAAGGGTCGACGCCGACGCCGTGCTGGTTCAGGTAGAACCGCGCGATCGCCTGTCTTAGCGCGGGCAGCCCGAGCGCCGCCGTGTAGGCCATCGGCCTGCCGTCCATGACCTCGCGCATCGCGTCCAAGACGGCCGGGGGCGCGCCGAAGTCCGGTTCGCCGATGTTGAGCTTGATGACGTGGTGCCCCTGGGACTCCAGCGCTGCGGCATATTTGCCGAACTCCATTGCGAAAAACGGGGCGACAGCCTGCGCACGTTCCGAAATCCTCACGCCATGACCTCCCGCTCCGATCGCAGCCAAAGGGTACAAGGGCGGACTGAATGACTGGAGCGGGCAGCCCGTCCGGCAGACGCCAGGTCCGTCAACCCTCGGTGCGAGGCAGGCGGCGCAGGAGGTACGTGTCCATGATCCAACCCTTGCGGGCGCGTGCCTCGGCCCGAAGCTCGCGGATCCGGTCACCGACCTCGGCGACCGGCCCGGACACCAGGATCTCGTCAGGTGTTCCCAGGTATGCGCCCCAGTGGATGTGGAAGTCGTCGAGCCCGGCGAAGGAGCAGTGGGCGTCCAGCATGACGACCACGTCGTCGGCCGTGGGGCCGTGCTCGGCCAGGCGGCGGCCGGTGGTGAGGTGCACGGGCCGTCCTACCTGGGTGAGGCTGGTGTGGTGGCGGGCGGTGAGCGCGGCCACGCTGCTGATCCCGGGGATGACCTCGTACTCGAACGTGACGTTCCCACGCTGGAGGATCTCCTCGACGATGGCGAGCGTGCTGTCGTACACACCCGGGTCGCCCCATACCAGGAACGCCCCGGTCTGGCCGTCGCGCAGCTCGTCGCGGATGAGCGCCTCGCAGGCCAGCGCGCGGCGCGAGCGCCAGTCGTCGACGGCGGCGGCGTACGCCGGGGCGGCCCGGTCGCGCTCGGGGTCCCTGGCCTCGGCGATCCGGTACGGCCGGTGGCCGTGCGCGGCGATCAGATCCAGCCGGAGCTGGACCAGTTCGTGTTTGACCTCGCCCTTGTCCACGATGAGGAACACGTCCGTGGCGGCGATGGCCTTGACCGCCTGGAGGGTGAGATGGTCGGGATCGCCGGCGCCGATGCCGATGACGAGTAGCCGCTTCACCCGCACGAGTCTGCCAGAACAGCGGATATACGATATGCCTCGCGAATTACCCCAAAGAGGCCAAGGAGGGGCGTGGATCTCGTCGAGCAGGGCGACGCCTTCGCCGCGTTCTGGCAGGAGCGGCACCTGTGCACGCTCTCCACCGCACGCCCCGGCGGCCCGCCGCACGTGGTGCCGGTGGGCGCGACGCTGGACCTGCGGAATGGTGTCGCCCGCGTGATCACCTCGGCTTCCTCGGTCAAGGCCCGGCTCATCGGCGCGGACAGCGCGCTGGTGGCGCTCTGCCAGGTGGACGGGCGCCGGTGGTCGACGCTGGAGGGCCGCGCGGTGCTGCGTACCGAGCCCGAGCAGGTGGCCGACGCCGAGCGCCGCTACGCCGCCCGCTACAAGCCGCCCCGGCCCAACCCGGCGCGGGTGGTCGTGGAGATCCAGGTGACGCGCGTGCTGGGCAACGTGTGATCACCGTCGTCGGCATCGGCGCGGACGGCTGGGACGGGTTGTCCGCCGACGCGCGGCTGGCCCTGGAGGCCGCCGAGGTGCTCATGGGCGCCGCGCGGCAGCTCGACCTCGTGCCCGCGCCCACGGCCGAGCGCGTGCCTGCGCCCACGGCCGAGCGTGTGGCCTGGCCCGCACCGCTGCTGCCCGCGCTGCCCGCGCTGATGGAGCGGTACGCCGGGCGCGACGTGTGCGTGCTGGCCAGCGGCGATCCCATGTTCTATGGCATCGGCTCCACGCTGGTCCGGCTCCTGGGCGCCGCGAACGTCCGGGTGGTCCCACACGTGTCGTCACTGTCGCTGGCGTGTGCCCGGCTCGGCTGGCCGGTGGAGCAGGTGGACGTGATCAGCCTCGTGGGCCGCTCCCCGGCAGCGCTGAACGCCGCACTCCTGCCGGGGCGGCGGGTCGTCGTGCTCGGCGCCGGCCGCGACTCCCCGTCCCTCGTGGCCGGGCTGATGACCGGGCGGGGGTTCGGGCCCAGCCGGATGACCGTCCTGTCGGACCTGGGCGCGGCGTCCGAATCCGTCGTGACGGGCACGGCGGCGACCTGGGCCTCGCAGGAAGCCGAACCGTCCGCGCTGAACGTGATCGCCGTCGAGTGCGTCCCCGACCCCGGCGTCGCGCCGCTCGCACGCGTGCCCGGACTCCCCGACGAGGCGTTCGAGCACGACGGGCAGCTCACCAAGCGAGAGGTCCGTGCGGTCAGCCTGTCGCGGCTCGCGCCGTTGCCGGGGGAGCTGCTGTGGGACGTGGGCGCGGGGGCGGGCAGCATCGCCATCGAGTGGATGCGCGGCCATCCGTCGTGCGCGGCCATAGCGATCGAGAGCAGGCCCGGCCGCGCCGCCGCCATCGCGCGCAACGCCGACCGGCTCGGCGTGCCGTCGCTGCGGGTCGTCGAGGGCAGGGCCCCTGCGGCGCTGGAGGGGCTGCCCGCGCCCGACGCGGTGTTCGTCGGTGGCGGCGCGACCGCGCCCGGGCTGCTGGAGAGCTGCTGGGCGGCGCTGCGGCCGGGCGGCAGACTGGTGGCGAACGCCGTCACCCTGGAGTCCGAGTCCGTCATGGCCCAGTGGTACGCCCGGCTCGGCGGCGATCTGGTGCGCCTGGCCGTGCAGCGGGCCTCTCCCGTCGGGTCCTTCACGGGCTGGCGGGCCGCGATGCCGGTGACCGTGTGGTCGGTCACCAGGAAGGACGTGCCGTGACCGTCTACTTCATCGGGGCCGGCCCGGGCGCCGCCGACCTGATCACCCTGCGCGGCCTGCGCCGGCTGCAGTCGTCGCCGGTGTGCCTGTACGCGGGCTCGCTCGTGCCCCGCGAACTCCTGGACGCCTGCCCCGTGGGGACCAGGCTGGTCGACACCGCGAACCTGAACCTCGACGAGATCGTCGCCGAGCTGCTCGCCGCCCACCGCGCGGGCCTGGACGTGGCGCGGCTGCACTCGGGCGACCCGTCGGTGTTCAGCGCGGTCGCCGAGCAGATGCGCAGGCTGGACGGGCTGGGCGTGCCGTACGAGGTGGTCCCCGGCGTGCCGGCGTTCGCGGCGGCGGCGGCCTCACTGGGCAGGGAGCTGACCGTGCCCGGCATCGGCCAGACCATCATTCTGACCCGCACCTCCGCCCGGGCCACGCCGATGCCCGAGGGGGAGGACCTGAAGACCCTGGGCGCGAGCGGCGCCACGATGGTGCTGCACCTGGCGGTCCAGCGGATCGACGCGGTGGTGGCGGAGCTGCTGCCCTCCTACGGGCCGGACTGCCCGGTGGCGGTGGTGGCGCGGGCCAGCAGACCCGACGAGGTGATCCTGCGGGGCACGCTGGCGGACATCGCCGGGCAGGTGCACGAGGCCGGGATCCGCCGTACGGCGGTGATCGTCGTCGGCCGGGTGCTGTCGGCGACCCAGTTCCCCGACAGCCACCTCTACAGCGCGGAGCGGGCGCGGCCGTGCGACGGGTCCTGATCCTGGGCGGCACGGCCGAGGCGCGGGCGCTGGCCGCCGAGCTGGTCGACAAGGGCGTTCACGTGGTGTCGTCGCTGGCCGGGCGGGTGAGCAACCCGCGGCTGCCGGTGGGGGAGCTCCGCGAGGGCGGATTCGGCGGGCCGGACGGGCTGGCGGCCTGGCTGGTGGCCGAGCGGATCGACGCCATGGTGGACGCCACTCACCCGTTCGCCGCGCGGATGACCGCCTCGGCGGCCGAGGCGTCGGCGAGGACGGGCGTGCCGCTGCTGGTCCTGCGTCGCCCCGGCTGGCGGGAGGGGCCGGGCGATATCTGGCAGCGCGTCGCCTCGCTGCATGAGGCCGCCGCACGGTTGCGTGCCCCGGCGCGGGTGTTCCTCACCACCGGCCGCCGGAGCCTGCCGGTCTTCACCGGCCTGGCCGGGGTGTGGCTGCTCGCCAGGTCGGTCGACCCACCCGAGCCGCCTGTCCCGGACAACGTGCACGTGCTGCTCGACCGTGGACCGTACACCGTGGAGGGCGAGCGCGCTCTCATCCGCGAGCACCGCCTCGACGTGCTGGTCACCAAGGACAGCGGCGGGCCGATGACCACCGCCAAGCTCGTGGCGGCCCGCGCGCTCGGCCTGCCGGTGATCATGGTGGACCGGCCGCCGCCGCCCGCCGGCGTCCGGTTGGTGGAGACGGCCGGGGAGGCGGCGGCCTGGGCTCAGGGGTAGCGGCGCGGGGTGTAGACGACTCCGCGATCGGTGATCCGGGTCGTCGAGGAGCCGACGATCAGCAGGCAGCGCATGTCCACCTGCGCGGGGTCGAGCTCGCCGAGCGTGGTGACGGTGACGCTCTCCTGCTCGCCGCCGACGTTCCGGCCGATCACCACGGGAGTGGTGGCGTCGCGATGCTCCAGCAGCAGGTCACGGGCGGCGGCGACCTGCCAGGTGCGGCTGCGCGAGGCCGGGTTGTAGATCGCCAGCACCAGGTCGGCCCGGGCGGCGGCGGTCAGCCGGTCGGCCACCACCTCCCACGGTTTGAGCAGGTCCGATAGCGACAGCACGCAGTAGTCGTGGCCCAGCGGAGCGCCGACCCGGCTGGCCACCGCCTGGGCGGCGGTCAGCCCGGGGACGATCCGGACCGGCACGTCAGGGAAGTCGGCCGCCGCCTCCAGCACGGCGCTGGCCATGGCGAACACGCCCGGGTCGCCGGAGGACACCACGGCCACCCGCGCTCCGTCGCGGGCCAGCTCCAGGGCATGCCTGGCACGCTCGGCCTCGACCCGGTTGTCGGTGCGGTGGCGGCTCTGGCGCGGGTTCGGGGCGACCCGGTCCACGTACGGGCCGTACCCGACGAGGTCGGTCGCCGCCGCCAGCGCCTCCTGGGCCTCGGGCGTGAGCCACGGCCGCCCGGCGGGCCCGAGGCCCACCACGACCACCTCGCCCCGAGCTTCGGCCGCGGGGGATTCGGGGACGAACGTCCGCTCGGCGGGGCTGGCGAGCAGGGCCAGCGAGAAGTACGGCACCCCGTCGGCGTCCACGTCCTTGAGCGGCGCGACCCGCTCGGTGCCCATCGTGGCGCGCTCGACGTACCAGGCGTCGTCCAGTCGTCCCGCCTCGGCCAGGGCGTCGCGGACCTTCTCGAACGTCCGGCCCAGCTTGAGCACCGCCGCCGAGTCGGTGCCGCGCAGCCTGTCCGCCAGCACCTCGGCGGGCAGCGTCCCGGGCAGCACGGTCAGCACCTCGTCCCGTTCCACCAGCGGCCGGCCCAGCACGGCCGAGGCGGCGCTGACGGAGGTGACGCCGGGCACGACCTCGGTCGGATAGCGGTGGGCGAGCCGCTTGTGCATGTGCATGTAGGAGCCGTAGAAGAGCGGGTCGCCCTCACTCAGCACGACCACGGTCCGGCCCGCGTCCAGGTGGGCGGCCAGCCGCTCGGCGCAGTCGGCGTAGAAGTCGTCGAGCGCGCCCTGGTATCCGCCGGGATGGTCGGTGGTCTCCGTGGTCAGCGGGTAGAGCAGCAGCTCCTCGATCTGGCCGTCCTTCATGTACGGCAGCGCGATGGAGCGGGCGATGCTGCGGCCGTGCCTGGCGGCGTGGTAGGCGATCACGTCGGCCTCGCCGATCAGCCGGGCCGTCTTGACCGTGACCAGCTCCGGGTCCCCGGGGCCGAGCCCGACGCCGTACAGCCGTCCCGTCATCGCCATCACTCCGTCTCGTTCGCGATGGCGTTGACCGCCGCCGCCGTCATCGCACTGCCGCCGCGCCGGCCGTGCACCACCAGGTACTCCAGTTCGCTGTCCGCCAGCGCCCGCTTCGACTCGGCCGCGCCGATGAACCCCACCGGGATCCCGAGCACGGCAGCGGGGGTTCCCGCGCCCTCGGCGACGAGTTCGAGCAGCCGGAACAGCGCGGTCGGCGCATTGCCGATCGCCACGACCGCGCCGTCGAGGCGGCCACGCCACAGCTCCAGCGCGGCGGCGCTCCGCGTGGTGCCGAGCCGTTCGGCCAGTTCCGGCACGCCGGGGTCGCCCAGCGTGCACACCACCTCGTTGCCGGCGGGCAGCCTGCGCCTGGTCACGCCGGAGGCGACCATCTGCGCGTCGCACAGCACGGGCGCACCCTGGCGCAGCGCCTCGCGGGCCCGGCCGACCACCTGTGGCGACCAGTCCAGGTCGGCCACGAGGTCGGTCATGCCGCAGGCGTGGATCATCCGCACCGCCACCTGCGCCACTTCGGGCGGCATCCCGGAGAGGTCGGTCTCGGCACGGATGGTCGCGAACGAACGCCGGTAGATCTCCGCGCCGTCGCGGATGTAGTCGCTCACTACTGCCTTTCCTGGTATCCGTCGTCGGTGGCGATCATCTGGACGACCCGGCCGCGCGGCAGTCCGCAGCGCCGCTCGCAACCGGACCAGTGCACGGGCATCGCCGGAGTACCGTCCAGGGTCGCCACCCAGCGCCGCGCGTCCTCCTGAACGTCGGCCAGCGACTTGGCACAGCCCGGGCGGCCGGTGCAGGCGCTCACGCCGGCCCAGGGCGACGCCGGGTCGGTCACCAGCCCGGCCGCCTCCAGGACCCGCGTCGCCCGGTCCGCGGCGGCGCGCTCCAGGTCGAGAAGGACGACGGTCCGCCACGGCGTGAGCCGCACCGGAACCGCCCCACCGGTGGTGCCCTCCGCACCGGCAGCGTCGTTCACCTCGGCGGCTTCGGCGATGGCGCGCGCCTGGGCGGCGGACAGCCGTCCGAGCGGCACCACGGCCGCCAGCGCCACCCGCCCGTCCCGCTGCTCGACGCGCCCCGCGCGCTGCGAGGACGCCGAGGCGACCGAGGCAACCGCGGCGACCGGGGTGACCGGGGCGACCGTGGTGACCACGGCGTCCGAGTCGACCGTGGCGTCCGAGGCGGTCCCGGCGGCCGACGCGGCCCCGGAGTCCGAGTTCGACCGGGATAGCGGACGGGGTGTGGCGCGGAGGCGGGCGGCGATGCGGGCGGGCCCGTTCGCCAGCTCCGCGATCCGCCACGCGGCCTGGTCCCCTCCGGAGGTCTCACGCTCGTCGAGGAACGCCTCGGCGGCGGCGATCATGCGTTCGGCGGCCGTGTCCGGGCTCGCGGCGAGTCCCGCATCCACGCCCGCCAGCAGCAGCCGCCCGTCGAAGAACGTGACGTCGGCGCCGAGCGCGAGCATGTCGCCGGTGCCGTCGTCCACCGCGAACAGGAACCGCCCCGGCAGCCCGGCCAGGCGCGGTCGCGCGCACAGCGCCCGGTCCAGCGCGTCCACCAGCGGCTGCGGGTCCAGGAATCCGGTGCGGCCGCCGAGCGGCGAGGCCACGATGTTGCGCACCCGCTCGTGCGCCGCCGACGGCAGCAGCCCGGCGGCGGCGATCCGCTCGGCGAAGGCGGCGGGCGAGCGCAGACCACGCACCTGGACGTTCGCCCGGGAGGTCAGCTCGATCACGCCCGAGCCGAGGTCCTCCGCGCAGCCGGCCAGCTCGCGGAGCCGGCCGGGCGAGATGGCGCCGCCCGGCAGACGGACCCTGGCCAAGGGCCCGTCGGCGGCCTCGTGCACCTGTAGCGCTCCCGGACAGGCGTCAGGGCGCAAACGTCCGGAAAAGTCGGCTATGGACACGATCAGGATGGTAACGCCACTTCTGGCAACGGTCTTCCTGCCGTAGGCTCCTGCGTAGGCGATGGCAAGGGAGGAAGCCGGTGCGAATCCGGCGCGGTCCCGCCACTGTGACCGGGGAGCGAACCCCACCGAAGGCCACTGCCCGGCGACGGGTGGGAAGGCCGGGGTGAGCGTCGATCCGGGAGCCAGGAGACTCCAGCCGTCGCGACACCCACGACCGGGGCGAGGACCCCGAGGGAGGATTGCGCTGTGCCTGGCGACAGCCGTACCGTCCTGCTGCTTTCCACCTCCGACACCGACCTGCTGAGTGCTCGCGCGAGCGGTGCCGCCTACCGCTTGGGGAACCCGGCCCGGCTGGTGGCCGAGGACCTGCCTGCCCTGCTGGAGGACGTCGACCTGGTCGTGGTACGCCTGCTCGGCGGCCGGCGCGCCTGGGAGGAGGGCCTGGACGCGCTGCTGGCCGGGCCGCGCCCGGTGGTGGTGCTGGGCGGTGAGCAGGCGCCGGACGCCGAGCTGATGGAGCTGTCCACGGTCAGTGGCGGCGTCTGCGCCGAGGCCCACGCCTACCTGGCCCATGGCGGGCAGACCAACCTGGGGGAGCTGCACGCGTTCCTGTCGGACACGGTGTTGCTGACCGGACGCGGATTCGCGCCCCCGGAGCCCACGCCCTCCTGGGGGCTGCTGGAGCGCGACGCGCGTTCCGGGCGGGGGCCTGTGATCGGTGTGCTGTACTACCGGGCGCATCACATGGCGGGCAACACCGGGTTCGTGGAGACGCTCTGCGCGGCGGTCGAGGAGGCGGGCGGGCAGGCGCTGCCGGTTTTCTGCTCCTCACTGCGTACCGCCGAGCCCGAGCTGTTCGACACCCTGCGGGCCGCCGACGCGCTGGTGGTGACCGTGCTGGCGGCGGGCGGCTCGCGCCCCGCCGCGGCGAGCGCGGGCGGCGACGACGAGGCGTGGGACGTGGGCGCGCTGGCCGCCCTGGACGTGCCGATCCTGCAGGGGCTCTGCCTGACCACCAGCAGGCAAGCGTGGGAGGAGAACGACGACGGCCTGTCGCCGCTGGACGCGGCCTCGCAGGTGGCCATCCCGGAGTTCGACGGCCGGATCATCACGGTGCCGTTCTCGTTCAAGGAGATCGACCCCGACGGGCTGACCGTCTACGTCGCCGACGACGAGCGGGCCGCCCGGGTGGCGGGCATCGCGGTGCGGCACGGGCTGCTCAGGCACACCCCGCCCGCCGAGCGCCGCCTGGTGGTGATGTTGTCGGCGTACCCGACCAAGCACTCCCGGGTGGGGAACGCGGTCGGCCTGGACACCCCGGCCAGCACGGTCAGGCTGCTGGCCAGGCTCGCCGAAGCGGGCTACGACCTGGGCGAGGGCTTCCCCGGGGTGGCGGAGCAGGACGGCGACGCGCTCATCCACGCGTTGATCGCCGCGGGCGGCCAGGACCAGGATTGGCTGACCGAGGAGCACCTGGCGGGTAATCCGGTACGCATCTCCGCCGCGTCCTACGCAGAGTGGTACCGGACCCTGCCCGAGGGCCTGCGGGCGCAGATGGAGCGGCACTGGGGACCACCGCCGGGCGAGCTGTTCGTGCACGACGGCGACATCGTCCTGGCAGCACTGCGGGCCGGCAACCTCGTGGTGATGGTGCAGCCGCCGCGCGGCTTCGGCGAGAACCCGATCGCCATCTATCACGACCCCGACCTGCCGCCCAGCCACCACTACCTGGCCGCCTACCGCTGGCTGTCGGCCGAGTTCGGGGGCTCCGGCGCACACGCGATGGTGCATGTGGGCAAGCACGGCAACCTGGAGTGGCTGCCCGGAAAGTCGGCGGGCATGTCCGCGGCGTGCGGCACCGACGCGGCCATCGGCGACCTGCCGCTGGTCTACCCGTTCCTGGTGAACGACCCGGGGGAGGGCACGCAGGCCAAACGGCGGGCGCACGCCATCCTGGTGGACCACCTGGTGCCGCCCATGGCGCGGGCGGAGACGTACGGCGACATCGCCCGGCTGGAGCAGCTCCTGGACGAGCACGCCACCATCGCCGCCATGGACCCGGCCAAGCTGCCCGCCATCCGGGCGCAGATCTGGACCCTGATCCAGGCCGCCCGGCTCGACCACGACCTCGGCCTGGCGGACCGGCCGCACGACAGCGAGTTCGACGACTTCATCCTGCACGTCGACGGCTGGTTGTGCGAGGTGAAGGACGCCCAGATCCGCGACGGCCTGCACGTGCTCGGGCAGGCGCCGACCGGACAGGTGCGCGTGGACCTGGTCCTGGCGATGCTGCGCGCCCGGCAGATGTGGTCCGGCCGCGAGACGCTGCCCGGCCTGCGTGAGGCGCTCGGCCTGGCCGAGGACGGCACGGCGGAACTGGCGAGCGTGGACCGGGCCGAGGCGACCGCCCGCGCCCTCGTTGAGGCCATGGAGCGACGCGACTGGGCGGAGGACGCGGCGGGGGAGGTCACGCGCGGGCTGCCCGGCGACAGAGGCGACCTCGTGACGCGGGTCCTCGCCTTCGCCGCCACCGAGATGGTGCCGCGCCTGGCCCGCACCACCGACGAGCTCGACCACGTCCTGCACGCCCTGGACGGCGGCTACGTCCCCGCCGGGCCGAGCGGCTCACCCCTGCGCGGTCTGGTCAACGTGCTGCCCACCGGCCGCAACTTCTACTCCGTCGATCCTCGTGCGATCCCCAGCAGACTGGCCTGGGAGACCGGCCAGGCCATGGCCGAGTCGCTGGTAGAGCGCTACCGAGCCGACACCGGCGAGTGGCCGCGCTCGGTGGGGCTGTCCGTCTGGGGCACCAGCGCGATGCGTACGGCGGGCGACGACGTGGCCGAGGTGCTGGCCCTGCTCGGCGTCCGCCCCGAATGGGACGAGGCCTCGCGCCGGGTCACGAGCCTGGAGCCGATCCCGCTCGCCGAGCTGGGCCGCCCCAGGATCGACGTGACGGTCCGCATCAGCGGCTTCTTCCGCGACGCGTTCCCGCACGTCGTCGCCATGCTCGACGACGCCGTACGGCTGGCCGCCTCCCTGGACGAGCCGGACGAGGACAACTACGTCCGCGCCCACGTTGCGGCCACCGGCGGCGACCGGCGCCGGGCGACCATGCGCATCTTCGGCTCCGCGCCGGGCGCCTACGGGGCCGGGCTGCTCCCGCTGATCGACAGCCGCAACTGGCGCGACGACGCCGACCTGGCCGAGGTGTACGCGGTGTGGGGCGGCTTCGCCTACGGTCGCGACCTCGACGGCGTCGCCGCCCGCCCCCAGATGGAGGACGCCTACCGCAGGATCGCCGTGGCCGCCAAGAACGTCGACACCCGCGAGCACGACATCGCCGACTCCGACGACTACTTCCAGTACCACGGCGGCATGATCGCCACCGTTCGCGCGCTCACCGGCAGGGCGCCGGCCGCGTACGTCGGCGACAGCACCCGCCCCGACGCCGTCCGGACCCGCACCCTGTCGGAGGAGACGTCCCGCATCTTCCGCGCCAGGGTCGTCAACCCGCGCTGGCTGGCCGCGATGCGCCGCCACGGCTACAAGGGCGCCTTCGAGCTGGCCGCCACCGTCGACTACCTGTTCGGCTACGACGCCACCACCGGCGTGGTCGCCGACTGGATGTACGACAAGCTCACCGAGACCTATGTGCTCGACCCGGAGAACCAGGCGTTCATGGCGCAGTCGAACCCGTGGGCGTTGCACGGCATCGCCGAACGCCTTCTCGAAGCCGCCGAGCGCGGCATGTGGCAGCACCCCGACCCGGAGATCCTGCGCGACCTGCAGGAGGTCTATCTGAAAACCGAGGGCGACCTGGAGGACGACACCAGCCGCTGAGCGAGCATCGGCAGGCCCGCCCAGTGCAGGTGCAGGTACGACGCGGTCACGAGGGCGTCGCCGAAACCATCCGCGCCGCCCTCCCAGCGGAACAGCGGCTCACCCGCGTACTCGACGGCGGTGCGGTGGAACTCGTGCCCCCGGAAGCGTTCGCCCCTTTCCGTCAGCGGCGAACGCCTGAGTGCGACGGCGTCCCGGTAGCCGAGCGTGAGCCGGGACGTCATCCGAGCCCTGCCCGGCACCCGTCCGCACATCCGCTGCCCGTCCAACTCCTCGCACAGATAGAGCAGCCCGGCGCATTCGGCCGCGATCGGCCCGCGGAAGGCCGCCACCTCCGCGCGCAGCGGCTCGTTGGCGGCCAGCTCGGCCGTGTACACCTCGGGGAACCCGCCACCTATCACGAGCGCGGCGGTCCCGTCCGGCAGGCACTCGTCGCGCAACGGGTCGAACACGGCGACGTCCGCGCCGGCCGCCCGCAGCAACTCGACGTGCTCGGCATAGCCGAACGTGAACGCCGCCCCGCCCGCCACCGCCACCACCGGCCTGTCCGTCCGTTCCCTCCGCACGGGCTCCCACGGGGTCGCGTCCAGCGGCGGAGCCGACGCCGCCAGCCGCAGCAATCCGTCGAGGTCGCACGAGCGCGTCACCAAGGCGGCCAGCCGGTCCACCGAGGCCAGCGCCTCGGCTTCCCGCTCGGCGGCGGGCACCAGCCCCAGATGCCGGGACGGTGTGGCGACCGCGTCGTCCCGCCGGATCGCCCCCAGCACCGGCACCCCTGCTGAGGCCAGCGCGGATCGGCACAGCTCCTCGTGCCGATCCGAGCCCACCCGGTTGAGCACCACCCCGCCCACCCGCACCCGCGAGTCGAAGGTGGCGAACCCGTGCACCACCGCCGCCACCGACCTGCTCTGCCGCGCCGCGTCCAGCACCAGCACCACCGGCGCGTCCAGCAGCCGGGCGACGTGGGCGGTCGAGGCGAAGTCCGTGTCGCCCTTGCCGTCGAACAGCCCCATCACACCCTCGACCACCGCCACGTCACACCCCGCCGCCCCATGCAGGAACAGCGGCCGCACCCGCTCCTCGCCGACCAGCCACGGATCCAGATTGCGCCCGGGGCGCCTGGTGGCCAATGCGTGGTAGCCGGGGTCGATGTAGTCCGGCCCCACCTTGTGCGGGGAAACCCTCAGCCCTCGTGCCCGCAGCGCCGCCATCAGGCCGGTGGCCACCGTCGTCTTGCCGCTGCCGGACGACGGCGCTGCGATGACGAGCCGGGGCACTACCACTCGATGCCTTTCTGTCCCTTCTGCCCGGCATCCATGGGATGGCGGACCTTGGCCATCTCCGTCACCAGATCCGCCGCCTCGGTCAACCGCTCGGGCGCGTCCCTGCCGGTGATCACCACGTGCTGGTTGCCTGGGCGCCCGGTGAGCGCCGCCAGCACGTCATCCAGCTCCAGCCAGCCCCACTTCAGCGGGTACGTGAACTCGTCCAGCACGTAGAACCGGTACGTCTCGGCCGCCAGATCACGCTTGATCTGCTCCCACCCCTCACGGGCGTCCGCCGCGTGATCCTCCTCGGTGCCCGGCCGCTGGATCCACGACCAGCCCTCGCCCATCTTGTGCCAGGTCACCGAGCCGCCCTCGCCCGTCTCCCCGAGCACCTTCAGCGCCCGCTCCTCGCCGATGCGCCACTTGGCCGACTTCACGAACTGGAACACCCCGATCGGCCAGCCCTGGTTCCAGGCACGCAGCGCCATTCCGAACGCGGCCGTGGACTTGCCCTTGCCGGGACCGGTGTGCACGATCAGCAGCGGTCGAGTGCGGCGCTGCCGGGTGGTGAGGCCGTCGTCGGGTACGACGGCGGGTTTACCCTGCGGCATGGTCAGACCGCCTTCCTGTGGTTCCTGTGCTCACGAATGACCGAACCGAGATCGGCCAGTGAATCGAGGGACACGAGACGGGCTCGCAACCGGGACGCCAACCGGACCGCCAGCCCGAGCCGTACCGGCCCGCTCTCGCAGTCGACGACCACCGCCGCCGTGCCCTTCAACAGCGCGGCCGCCCGATCCACGTCCCCGCCCGCCGTGGCGCGCCCATCCGTCACCAGCACCAGCAGCGGCCGCCGTGCCGGGTCGCGCAGCCGCTCCACCCGCAGCACCTCCGCCGCCCGCGCCAACCCCGCCGCCAGCGGCGTACGCCCACCGGTCGGCAGCGAACGCAACCGCGCCGCACCCGCCTCGACCGACGAGGTCGGCGGTAGCGCGACCTCCGCGCTCAGGCCGCGGAAGGTGACCAGGCCGACCTTGTCGCGCCGCTGGTAGGCATCGAGCAGCAGGCTCAACACCGCCGTCTTGACCGCGGTCATCCGCCTGCGTGCCGCCATCGATCCGCTCGCGTCCACCACGAACAGCACGAGGTTGCCCTCCCGGCCCTCGCGCACCACCTCGCGCAGATCGTCCTGGAGCAGCACCAGCCCGGGACCGGTCCGCCCGCGCCGCGCCTGGTGCGGTGCGGCCGCCAGCACCGTCGCCGTCACGTGCAGATCGCGTACGCGTCCGCCGGGGCGGCGCGAGCCGACGGCCTGGCCGCTCGGGGTGCGCGAGCGTGACCGCCGCCCCGCCGCCCCCTCGCCGACCCCCGGCACCTCCAGCAACGGCACCCGGTACGGCGCCGCGACCCCGGCCACAGGCCCCGCCACTTCGCCCCCGGCGGCCTCACCGGCCGAGCTCGGCTCGGCGCCCCCTGAATCGCCGGTCGGCCGGTCTTCGACGGACGGTGCGCCGTCGGCGCCCGCTGAATCGCCGGTCGGCTGGTCTTCGACGGACGGTGCGCCGTCATCGGCCTGTGCCGGCGAACTCCCCGGCCCTTCGGACCCTTCGGGTCCCGAAATATCAGGACCTCCACCGTCGGGATCGTCGGGATGGTCGGGATCCTCATCCTCCGACGTCCGCGCCAACAGCTCGTCGAGCTCGGCGTCGTCCAACCCCGGCGCGTCGAACGGATCTCGCCGCCGCCGGTGCGGCAGCGACAGCCGGGCCGCGGCACGAACATCGTCGGTGGTCACCACGTCTCTGCCCTGCCAGGCGGCGTGAGCGATGGCCGTGTGCGCGGTGACCAGGTCGGCCCGGAGGCCGTCCACCTCGTACGCCGCGCACACCGTCGCGATCTGCCGCAGCCGGACGTCAGGCAGCCGCACGCCCGGCACGCGAGCCCTGGCCTGGGCGATCCGGTCCGCCAGCGCCGACTCCTCATCCGCCCACCGAGCAGCGAACGCTCCGGCGTCCGCGTCGAAGGCGAGCCGCCGCCGCACCACCTCGGCCCGCTCCTGCGGATCCCTGGACGCCTTGACCTCGACCGTCAGCCCGAACCGGTCCAGCAACTGCGGCCGAAGCTCGCCCTCCTCCGGGTTCATGGTCCCGACCAGCAGGAACCTGGCGGCGTGTCGCACCGACACCGACTCGCGCTCCACGTAGCACGTGCCGAGCGCCGCCGCGTCGAGCAGCAGGTCGACGAGGTGGTCGTGGAGCAGGTTCACCTCGTCCACGTAGAGGACGCCGCGATGCGCCGAAGCCAGCAGACCGGGCTCGAACGCCTTCACGCCCTCCGTCAGTGCCCGCTCCACGTCGAGCGAGCCGGCCAGACGGTCCTCCGAGGCGCCCACCGGCAGCTCCACCAGGGCAGCCGGACGCTCCAGGCTCTGGGCGCCGGGCTCGTGCGGCCCGTCCGAGCATTCCGCGTCGGGCACGGCCGGATCGCAGGAGAACCGGCATCCCGGCACCACGTTCACGGTCGGCAGCTGCGCGGCCAGCGCGCGCACGATCGTGGACTTCGCGGTGCCCTTCTCACCACGGACGAGCACCCCGCCCACGCGCGGAGAGACCGCGTTGAGCACCAACGCCAGCTTCAGGTCATCGAGCCCGACGACCGCGCTGAACGGATACGTGACGATCAAAACAGGACCTTCCGGTTGACGTGGGCGACCCGCCAGCCGCCCCGCGTGACGGTCAGTTCGGTGACGGACAGCGGCGCGAGATCGAATCGGGAAGAGTGCGGCGGATCCAGCCCCAGCGCGTGGCCGAGCGCAGCCCGGATGGCGCCCGTGTCGCAGACGGCAACGATGTCGCGGTCCCCGCGCACCGACTCGAGCCAGCCGGCGACCCGGCCGGCGTGCGCGGCCAGGCTCTCACCGCCGTGCGGGGCCGCCTGCGGGTCGGTCAGCCACTTCGCCACGGCGTCCGGCTCCTCCCGTGCGACCTGCTCGTACGGCAGGCCGCACCACCTGCCGCAGTCCGCCTCCGCGATGGCGGCGGACACCCGCGCCTCCAGACCGATGGCGGCGACGGTTTGCCGCGCGGCGGCGCTGGGAGCCGTCCATGCCACCGCCCCGGCCACCGCCGGAGCCATGGCGGTGGCCCGGGCCAGGCTCGCCGCGTCGGCGTCCTCATCGGCCGCGGGAAAGCACGCGGCCCGCATCCCCGGCGTGCTGGCGTGCCGGACGAACAGCACCCGGCTCAGCTCAGCCTGCCGGGGTCGCGGTCGCCGCAACGACCCCGGCACGACGCGCCGCCCGGTCGCTCACCCACCCGAACAGCACGCCGAAGGCCGTCCAGAAGACGAGCTGCGTCCCCAGAGACGCGATCCTGAACTGCCACAACAACGTGGCAGGAAAGCCCACGGGCACCTCGTTCACAGTCGGCAACAGCGCCCACGCCGCGATCACCGGAACCAGGAAAGCCGCCACAGCCGCGACCCACCGCGCCCACGGCCCGGCGGTGACCCGGCGCGCCGTCGCCACCGCCACCGCCACGGCGGCCAGCCCCACGAGGATCATCACCACGTAGAGGAACGTGCGGCTGTCAACGGTCTCCGGATTCCCCACGGCCGGCGGGCTGGCCGGATACTTCACGAACGGCACCAGGATCACCGCCACGAACGCGGTCCCCGCGGCGGCGAGCGCCAGCCCGCCCTCCGACCGAGGCCCGACCCGCCCGCGCAAACCCGCGTACACGAGGGCGAAGACCCCGCCCACGGCCAGCCCGTACAGACCCGTGGCCAGGAAGAGCCCCGCCTTCTGGCCCGGCCTGCTGACCAGCTCCTCCTCGCCGTGATCATGGCCAGGCGCTTCCTGCGCGGCATGGGCTTCCTCCAGCGCGATCGCGCTGTCCACCTGCGGCTCCCCGAAGGCGAAGGCGAAGCCGCCCGCGATCAATCCGGCCAGCAGCCCCAGAAGCAGGCCCCTGACCAGCAGGGTGCGTACCATGCCGGCGCCTAGTGGCAGGGCACGCCGAGCAGGTGGCGCCCGTCGTGCATGAGCTCGTGCAGGTAGGCCCCGGTCTGCGAGATGGCCCCGTTGTCCATCAGCACCAAGTACGCGATCAGCAGCAGCACCGGCACAGCGAGCAGCCACAGCAGCAGTCGGGGGAACGGAATGACAGAAGAAGTGGTCAGACCACTCATACGAACCTCCTCAGGGATGACGCGTCCCAACCAATGAGGTCACGGAGGTCCAAGCGACCTGGCTCCCGGGATCTACGTCCCGGATACAGTGGCGCGTCCGCACCGGCATCTCACCGGATTTCCCTTGGACAATCGTGAAATCCACCAGAACGTATCTGTTTCTCCTGTACGCGTCAATGATGCCGACGCCGCAGCCGAGGTGGCGTACCCGCTGAAAGACACTCCCGCACGCGCTCCTCCCGCCCTGAGCAGAGATGACGCGACTACAGGTTCGCGGAAACCTTACTTCGTCCTCTTGCCGGACCACCAGGTCATGACCCAGAGGATCACGCCGATAGCCAGCAGCGCGCCCGCGATTTGGTATTGACCTACCGGACGGCCGGAGGACCAGGGCAGGACCAGGTAGAGGCACGTGATCGTGCCCAGCACGGGGAGGACGCGGCCCGCGTTGAAGTGCTCGACCCCCGTCTCGTCCCTGCGCAGCACCAGAACGGACACATTGACGAGCGCGAAGACCGCGAGCAGGAGCAGCGACGTCGTCCCGCCCAGCAACGCCACGACGGGACTGTCGGGGCTCAGCGAGACGAAGGTGATGAGCCCGAGGGCGATGACGGTGGTGAACAGGATCGCCGCCTGTGGCGTGCGCCGGGAGGGGTGCACCTTCGACAGGAAGGACGGCAGCACGCCCCGCTTGCCCATCCCGTACAGGAGCCGGCTGGCCATCAGCATGTTGATCAGTGCCGAGTTCGCGACGGCGAACATCGAGATGAACGGCAACAGGTCGGAGATCGGGAAGCCTGGGGCCGCGGTCTGCACCACCGTCGACAGCGGGGTCTCGCTTTCGGCGAGCCGGCCGACGGGGACCACGGCAACGGCGCAGATGGACACGAGGATGTAGATCAGCCCGGTGATCCCGAGCCCGGTGAACATCATCCGGGGGAAGATCCGCGTCGGATTCTTGGTCTCCTCCGCCATGTTGACCGAGTCCTCGAAGCCCACCATGGCGAAGAAGGCCAGCGACGTCGCGGCGCTGACCGCGAGGAACACGCTCTTGTCGGCGGCGGTCTCGAAGGCGACGACGCGGGAGAAGTCCGCGTTCCCGCCGGCGATGAAGTAGAGGCTGATCAGGATGACGAGCAGCAGGCCCGAGAGCTCGACCGCGGTGAGCACGACGTTGACCTTGACGCTCTCGCCGACGCCTCGGAGGTTGACGGCCAGCACCAGGAGCATGAAGCCCAGGGCGATCAGCAGGATGACGCCGTTGCCGACGTCAAGGCCGAAACCGGCGACGAGGTTGGCGGCGAAGGCCCGCGAGGCGGCAGATGCCGAGGTGATGCCCGAGCACATCACGGCGAAGCACACCAGGAAGGTCAGGACGTGCTTGCCGAAGGCCTTGTGCACGTACAGGGCGGCTCCCGCGGCTTCCGGATATTTCGTGACCAGCTCCAGGTAGGAGCACGCCGTGATCAGCGCGACCGCGAAGGCGATGGCGAAGGGCAGCCAGGCGGCGCCGCCCACCTCGCCGGCGACCTCACCGGTCAGCGCGTAGATCCCGGTCCCGAGAATGTCGCCGATGATGAACAGCAGCAGCAGCCCCGGGCCCATCACCTGCTTCAGGCTGGGCTGGCCGCTGCCGTCGGCTTCGGTAGGACTGGGGGGACTGATCTGAGACATAGGGGGTGCTCCTTGTCGTGCATCAGCCGCGGGGCTGCATGGGCAGAGGATTGCGGCCGGCGCTCGCGCATCGGGAAGGCCGATCAATCGCGGCGCAGGCACATGGCATCGCGGGCCGGTCTAGGAGTGCCGCTCGGCTGAGGCAGGGCCCCGCTGACGCGGATCAGGCTTGTCTCGCTGCGCCGTGCTCGGCCGACCGGCGCCGGCGCGCCATGGCGGGCACGTGATCTCGACTCCCATTCTGACACTTTACGATCCTGCACAGTCATTCGTGAACACCTCGTCACGCTGAGCTGACGTGTGACGCCTTGAGGTGGGCGCGAAGGGAGTGGACGTGGCCGGAGATGAGTCCCCCTGCCGCTTCTTCGTAGATCGAGGCGGCATGCAGGACGGCGGGTGGACGCCGGGGCGTCCACCCGCCGGTGGTCGTTACACGCGTCCGGCCCGGCCTACTCGCCGGTGCGGTAGACGGCGATCTCGGTCAGCGTCGGGGTGTAGACCTCGGTCGGTTTCTGGCCGGTGAGCGCCACCCGGAGCCGGGAGGTCGTGACGCTGCCGAAGCCGGTCACGGTCAGGTCATGTCCGATGCCGTCGGCACGGCTGGCGAAGGTCACCCAAGCGCCGGTCCCGGCGTCCCATCGCTGCAGGTCGAACGTCTGGACCCGCGGGTTGGTGCCAGAATCGGTGTATTCGTCGAGGTACACCTCGCTGAAGGTGGCGTCCGCGCCGAAGTCGATGTCGAGTGTGATCGGGTAGGTCGCGTCGTCGGCCGCCGCCCAGCGGGTCGCCGGGTCGCCGTCGGTCAGCTTGTCCGCGGTGAGCGTGCCGTTCGCGCCGGGGTGGGTGGAGCTCGCGGTGACCGGTTTGCCGAGGGCGAGGTCGACCCGGTCGTCCGTATCGTCCTCGATGGGGTCGCCGTCCACCGGGTTGGCGACCTTCTCGCCGATCCGGCTCTCCGCGATGCCCATGTCCGGTGCCTTGCCGTAGTAGATGTGCGTGCCGAGGAAGTCCTCCGTGCCCAGGTGGGGGTTGTACCGGCCGGCGTCGATGAGCGGTGAGTCCCCGCGCAGCCTGAAGTGCGCAGCGGCCGTCCGGATCCGGTCCACGCCCGCGCCGGTGACGTACTTCGCCGGGTCGCCCACGAACTTCGGGTCGACCCGCAGCCCGGCCCGGTCGGCCGGTTCCTGACTGGAGTGGGTGCCGCTCGCCTCGTAATAGTCGTTGTTCGAGAACACCGCTTGGCGCAGGGCGCCGGTCCGGCGGTACCACGGCGTCGACTTCGTCGTGGAGGTGTTGTAGAAGATGTTGTTCAGGAAGTAGACCTTGCTCAGGAACGTCTCGTCGTGGAAGTAGTCGAGGTCCGCGCCGTCGTACACGAAGGTGTTGTTCGTGAAGTAGGTCGGCGAGTAGTTCGACGACAACATGTTCTTCACCAGCACGCCGTTGTCGTTGACGCTCAGGTTGTAGCGGGCGACAGAGTTGGAGCTGTTGCCCATGTACGACATCCAGCCGGCCTCGTTGTCGTGCGAGTAGTTGAACTGGTACGTGACGTTGAAGTTCGTGTACTCCAGGTCCCAGGGGGTGCCGTCGAACTCGTTGTCCGGGCCGCCGTAGACCTCGTTGTACTGCATGACCGAGTCGGCGCCCGCCCACAGATAGAGCGCGACGGACACGGAGTCATATCGCTCGAGGAAGCCGTTGACCTCGTTGTACTCGACCGTCATGTTCTTGGTGTTGGCCAGCTGGATCGCGCCCTGGCCGACGCTTTCCGCGTAGTTGTGGCCGATGTAGACGTCACGGCTGTACAGGTCGCGGGTGCGCACCCAGAGCTGTTCCCAGCCCTCGTGGAACTTCCCGCTCTCGTCGTACTGGCCGGAGTCGGCTCCGTCGGCGGCGAACCAGTTGAACGCGAACTGCACGGCGTGCAGCTCGACTTTCATGAAGGTGTTGTCCTCGATCCGGACGTCCTTGAAGTAGTAGCCGCCGGTGCCGTACTCCTTGTAGTTGCGGCTGCCGAAGACCTGGAAGTTGACGCCGCCGTAGTGGATCCGCTGCCACGTGCTAGGGCCGTCGAGATCGTGCACGTACACGTTCGAGATGCGGAAATGGTCCATGATGCTGTCCGCGCCGGCCGGTAGGAGGTCGGCGTTGATGGAGACCATGATGCCGTCGCGAACGTAGTGCCCGGTGGTGATGTCGGTGGCGAAGTCGTCGTCGTTGGACAGCTCGACGTTGTTGATCTCGAAGTACTGCTGGTTGCGCAGGACGATAGCCCCGGTGAGACCGACCGTGTCGGGGTTCTTCGTGCCGTCCGCGCGGAAGGGGCTCGGCACCTTGCCGTTCGTCGCGATGTACGGCTTGCGGGCGGCTGGGTCGCCGTACGCCGAGATGGTGATCGGCTTGCCCGCACTGCCCGAGCCCTTCGGCCATAACTGCTGGTCGTGCCACTGCTCGCCGCTCTTGAGCAGGATGCGGTCGCCGGGCCTGAACGTCGTCGCGTTCGCCTTGGCCAGGCTGCGCCAGGCGGTCTTCGGCGAGGTTCCGGCCACGCTGTCGCGACCGTTCCTGGCGTCGATGAAGTAGTCCGTGCCGCCGGTCGGGTTCGGTGCGTTGCCCGGCAGGTCCGGCTTGGCGGCGGTGGGGGAGCGGTCCGGGGCTGCGACGGCGGGTGCGGCGGGCGCGAGAGAACCGGCGAGCAGCGCGGCGAGCAGGGCGGCGAGCCCCATGCGCAGCGCGCGCGCCGAGCGCCGCCGGCGTGCCGGCGCGACGGGGAGTGCGGTACCGACAGGTTTCACTGGTGCACATCCTCTGTGTTGATGGCGTCCACCGCCGCCGTGTCGACCTTGAGGTCGCTGTTGTCCACTCGGCGCTGGAGGAACTGGTTGAACTTCTCCTCGATGAGCGACTGCCGGATGCGTCGGGAGTACTCGGCGAATGCCGCGTTCTCGTCGACGATCTTGCGGTTGAGTTCGTAGTAGGTGATCTGGCCGGTGCCCGGGACGGGGGCGGAGATCTGGCCCGGGGTGAGCTTGCCGAGTACCGCCATGAGGTCTTGGTCGTGGACGGCCGAGCCGCCGCCGTGGTGTGTGGCGGTCGTGAGCTTGGCGCCCGGCTCCCCGTCCGCTATCTCCGCCAGCCGGTCCGACGCGGCCACCCGCCGCTGGAGGCCGGCCGTGTAGTCCGCGGAAGCGCCTTCGGGCACCGGCACCACGAGCTTCGAGTACGTGTAGGTCGTCGCGTTGGCGCTCCAGGCGTCCCGGTCGGTGTCGAACGCCTGGCGTACGTCGGCGTCGGTGACCCTGAGCGGGCCGTCCGCCTTCTTGCTGAGCCGCTGCTTCAGTGCCGTCGTGAGCTCGGTGAGCCGGTGCGAGTAGTACTCCTCGGGCGAGAACTCCACCAGGCCGTAGACGACCTCGCCCCTGGCGACGGCGTCGGCGCGGCGCTCGTTCTCGACGGCCAGTTCGGCGAGGAGGTCCGCGTGGCCGGCGGAGCCGATCAGGCCCTCCTCCTTCGCGAGGACGAGTGTGGTCTTGTCCCGCCGGATCTCGTCGAGCGCGCGGGCCGCGAGCCGCTGCAGCGCGGTCTCGTCGCCGGCCTTCGCGCCCCGGACGCGTAACTCGTTCTGGACCTGGGGCGCGAGCCGCCGCATGTGGAAGAGCAGCTCGTCGTGGGTCACGGCGTACCCGTCGATGGAGGCCACCTCGTCGGTGCGCTGGGTGAGCACCACGCCGGTGATCAGCAGAGCGGCGAGCGCGGTCACCACGCCGGCCACCAGGACGACGGCCCGGCGCGACGGTCTTCGCACGGCGCCCTTGCGTACGGCGCGCTCCCTCACTGCGCCCTTCATGACGCCGCCTCGATCGCGGCCACGCGGGCGATGACGGGTGTGTCCCGGGCCTGGGGCACCTCGATCAGCACGGCGTCGACCTCGGCCGGCGGGAACGTCAGGATGCGCTGGTAACCCACCGCGTTCGCCTCGGTGAGCGTCGTCCATCGGCCGTCCCGGTGGCCCTGGACGACGACGTGTTCGATGCGCTGCCCCTGCGTGATGTCCTCACCCACGACGACCGCCTCGACCGGGCGGGGCCCGGCGAACGCGAGCCGTATGCCGGGCAGGGGGTCCGCGTCGTCCGGCCGCCACGGCGTACGCCCCCTACCGGGCCAGGCGGTCGCGACGTCGCCCGCGCTCCCGGACGACACCGTCGCGGTCGCCTCGACGCGCCGCGCCCGGAAGTCCTCGATGCGCCGCCCGAGCTGCTCCAGCACCGCCACGTCGATGTCCCGCAGCCGCCCGTCACGGGCCGGCGGGACGTTGAGCAGGAAACAGGAGTTGCCGCCGACGGCCCGCAGGTAGATGCCGAACAGCTCGTCCGCGGAGCGGACCGCGGCGTCCTCGGCCGGGTGGTGGAACCATCCGGGCCGGATCGAGGTGTTCACCTCGGCCGGGTACCAGACCAGGTCGTCTGCCCTTATCGGCTCGGGAGCTCCGCTCCCTTCGCAGTGTCCCGCCAGGGCGGCGCGGCTGCCGAGGTCGCGGTCGTCGCTGCGGACGAGCCGGGCGAAGGCGCCGTCGTCCGCCTGCTGCGAGCGGTCCGCGATCCGCTCGGCGTCCTGCAGGGCCCGGGGGACCACGCTCCACTCGTCGGGGCGGGTGTCCCCGGCCTCGTTGCCACACCATCGGACGTCGGGTCCGCACACGCTGATGACCGCGTCCGGCTGCAGCTCGCGGACCACCGCGTAGTACCGCTCCCAGTCGTACACCTGGCGCTTGCCGTTCGGGCCCTCGCCGTTCGCGCCGTCCAGCCACACCGAGAACACCGGACCGTACCGGGTGAGCAACTCGGTGAGCTGGGCGACGTAGAAGTCGTCGTACGCGGTCCCGCTCCCGTAGGACGCCTCGGTGCGGTCCCAGGGCGACAGGTAGATCCCGAACCGCAGGCCGTGCCGCCGGGCCGCGCCGGCGACCTCCGCGACCACGTCACCCTGGCCGTCGCGCCAGGGCGACGAGGCGACCGTGTACGTCGTGACGCCGCTCGGCCACAGGCAGAAGCCGTCGTGGTGCTTGCACGTGAGGATCACGCCGGTCATCCCGGCGGCCTTGAGCGCCGTGATCCACTGGTCGGCGTCGAATCCGGCCGGGTCGAAGGCCGCCGGGTCGTCGTGCCCCTCGCCCCACTCCCGGTCCGTCATCGTGTTCATGCCGAAGTGGATGAACCCGTAGAACTCCATCGCCTGCCACGCGAGCTGCCGTTCGCTCGGCCGGACCGCGGCCAGCGCGCGTCCGGCCGACGTCCCCGCGATCACCGGAACCGCCGGTTGTACGAGGCGAGCACGGCCAGCAGGCCGCCCAGCCCGGCGAGCATGATGCCCAGGCTGCCCCACCCGACCGTCGCGCGTGCGGTGACGACGAGCGCGACGCAGCCGGCCGCGACGAGCGTCCGGGCGGTGACGAGCAGCACGCTGCGCGTCGATTCCTTCATGACCAGGCTCCTTCAGCCCTTCACACCGCCGGAGGCCATGCCTTCGATGAGCCGGCGCTGGATGAGCGCGTAGAAGATGAGGACGGGGACGATGACGATGACCATGCCGGCGTAGAGACGCCCGTAGTCGGCCGCCGCCTTCTGCGCGGTCATCAGGTTGAGCAGGCCCACCTGCAGCGTCTTGCCCTCGCCGGGGAGCAGGGTGAGCGCGATGATGAAGTCGTTCCAGTAGGCCAGGAAGTTGAAAAGGATCACGGTGGTGAGCGCCGGCCGCGCCATCGGCAGCATCACCCCGGTCATGATCCGCAGGCGGGACGCCCCGTCCAGGGCGGCGGCCTCCTCGTATTCGGCCGGTATGGACCGGAAGTACGCGGTGAGCAGATAGATGGTGAACGGGATCGACGTGGCCGCGTAGACGAGCGAGAGGACCCCGGGGTTGTCGATGAAGAAACCACCGGGGAGCACATCGACGAGCGCGCGGTCCCAGCCGACCAGCATGAGGAAGATCGGCACGACGATGTAGTTGACGTTGACGAACAACCCGGCCAGCAGCGCGACCTCCACGACGCCGCGGCCGCGGAACTCGTACCGGGCGATGACATAGGCCGCCGGCACGGAGACCGCCAGCACGAACACCAGCCCGAGCAGTGTGACGAGAACCGAGGTGAAGAAGTACTGGCCCATGCGGGCGGTGACGAACGCGTCGACGTAGTTCTGGAGGTGGAGGCCCTCCGGCAGCGCCCAGGGGCTGCCGAAGAACTCGCTCTTCTGTTTGAGCGAGGCGAACAACACCCAGGCGACCGGCACGGCGATGGCGAGCGCGATCGCGGTGAGGAGGACGTAGGTCAGCAGCCGGCGGGTGGTGGTCATGGTGGCCGTCCTCAGAACTGCAGGGGCGCGCGCCGCGTCGCGCGGCTCACCAGGAGGGAGACGAGGAACGAGAACGCGAAGATGACGACGCCGATGGCCATGCCGTAGCCGTACGACGAGTTCGTGTACGCCTGCTTGTACATGTAACTCAGCAGGACCTCGGAGGAGCCGTCGGGCCCGCCGCCGGTCATCGCGCGGACCAGGACGAAGCTGAGGTTGACCGCGCTCATGACGAAGAACGTCAGCGTCGTGCGGAGGTTCTGCCAGATGAGCGGCAGCGTGATGGCGAAGAACTGCCGGCCGGCGGACGCGCCGTCGAGCGCGGAGGCCTCGTAGAGCTCCTCCGGGATGCTCGCCATGCCGGACATGTAGAGGACCATGTAGTAGCCGAGTGACTGCCAGACCATCGCGAACGCGACGGACCAGAGCACGAGCTGCTGGTCGCCGAGCCAGACCTGCTGCAGGGCATCGAGCGAGAGCAGCCGCAGGGTGCCGTTGAGCAGGCCGTTCTCCTGGTCCAGGACGGCGGAGAAGATCGCCGCGATCACGACCACGGACAGCACGCTCGGGACGTAGAGGACGAACCGCAAGAGGGTCCGCCCCCGCAACCGCTGCCTGGTCATGATCGCGGCGAGGAAGAGGCCCAGGCCCATCGTCACGACGGTCACGACGACCAGGAGCGCGACAGTGTTCTGGAAGGCCCGGACGAACTGCTCGTCGTCGAGGAGCCGGGTGAAGTTGCCGAGCCCGGCGAAACGCATGTCAGGGGAGAACCCGCTCCAGGTGTAGAAGGACATCCGGAACACGTTCACGGTCGGGACGACCATGAAGACCGCGAAGAGCACGAGCGCGGGCAGGAGGCAGGCGAGCACGAAGAGGCCGTCGCCGCGCCGGCGCCCTCCGATGCTCGACAGGCTGCCACCGGGCACGTCAGCTGCCCGCCTGGCGCAGCTTCTCGCTGGCGTCGTTGAGCGCGGCCTGCCACTGGTCCTCGGTCTTGTCACCGCTGATGATGCTGTTGGCGGTGTCGAAGAGCGTGGCCTTGATGTCGACGCCCGCGACGGGCGCGGTGCCCGCGAACCCACCGACGAGCGCGGAGACCGACGGGTCCTCGTAGACCTTGTAGAACTCGGCGTTCTCCCCGGACAGGCTGCTCGTGATGCCCTGGATCGGCTGGATCGCGTCCGACTTGGCGAAGATCTTCGCCGCCTCGTCGGAGTAGAGGTACGCGACGAACTCCTTCGCCGCGTCCTTGTTCTTGGCCGCGCTGGGGATCCAGACCGACTCGACCGACGTGGTGATGTAGCGCTTGCCGCCCGCGGTGACCGCCGGCAGCGGCGTCAGCCCCCACTGGAAGCCGTCGGCGCGCGGGGCGTCCGCCATCTCGCCGACGACCCAGGTGCCGTTCGGCATGAACAGCGCCTTGTTGTCGAGGAGCGACTGCTGGTTCTTGGTGAAGTCCTGTTCGTTGGCGTAGCCGACCGTGGTCGGCGCGGCGTACTTCAGCAGCCGGGTGGTGAGGTCGAGAACCTGCCGGGCCTGCGGCGTCTGCCAGACGCCCTGCTTGTACGTCATGACGTCGGTGTAGAACTGCTCGCCGCCGATGTCGGCGAGAAGCGCGAAGAAGAACGAGTCGAGGTACCCGGCGGTCGGGTACGTGAACAGCGCGATCTTCTCCTTCTTGGCCGTCTCACCGAGTGCGAACATCTCGTCCCAGGTGGCCGGGACCTTCCAGCCCTTCTGGTCGAACAGGCCCTTGTTGTAGACGAGCCCGGTCGGCGCGTAGTACATCGGCAGCAGGTACGTCTGGTCCGTGCCGTAGGGGTTGGTGTTGAGATTCCCGACGATGCCCTGGATGAGCTTGTCCCCGACGGCCTTGTCCTCGCCGGGCACCTTCGCCTTCAGCACGGGCGTGAGGTCCTCGAGGGCCTTGTCCTTGATGAGCGTCTCAGTGAGCGCGGCCTTACGGCCCTGACCGAGCACCACGACGTCCGGGAACCGCCCGGCCTTCATGTTCGGGGTGATCTCGTCCTCGATGCTCTTCGAGATCTGCAACTGGACGTCGACGTTGGGATGCGAGGTCTCGTACGCCTGGATGACCTCGGTGTACATGTCCCGCCCATATCCGCCTTCGAGGGCGGCGACGCTCAGGGTCGTCTTGCCGGAGGTACTGGGGCTAGAGCCCTCTCCGCCGGCCGAGCAGCCGGTGAGCAGTCCGAGCACCGTGACGGCGGCGCTCGCCAGGACGAATGATCTCCTCATGGTTCTGGGATCCTTCCCGTGGACAGCTGCCCACCTGGGGGGTGGAGGACCGGAGTCCGGGTCCGGACGTTGTTACAGTGGCATCGATAACATGGGCGGCGCAAGAGGCACTTTGCGAACCGGGCGGCCCGTGGGCTCAGGGACGACGCGGCGGCGCCGTGGAGTCGCGTATCGACAGCGACGCCGTGACGAGGGACTCTCCGGCGTCGGCGCCCTGCAGCAGCACGGCGACGGCGGCCGCGCCGGAGCGGTAGAAATCCTGCCGCACGGTGGTCAGTGGTGGGCTGCAGTAGGCCGCCAGGGCGATGTCGTCGACGCTCACGATGGACACGTCGCCGGGCACCGACCGGCCGCGCTCGCGCAGGGCGCGGATCACCCCGAAGGCCATCTCGTCGCTGGCGGCGAAGACGGCGGTCACGTCCGGGATCATCGCGAGGACCTGCCCCTGCCGGTATCCGGAGTCGGGCGACCAGTCGCCCTCCAGCGGGGGCGGCGCCTCGATCCCGGCCGCGGCCAGGCACTCCTGCCAGCCCTCTCGCCGCTGGCGCGCCTCGATCCACTCGTCCGGTCCCGAGACGTGCCACACCTGGCGATGCCCGAGGTCGAGCAGGTGCCGCGTGGCGAGGCGGCCCGCCTCCTTCTGGTCGATCCCGAGCACAAGGGCGCTCGCGGTGCGGGAGCCGTCGAGAGTGACGGTGGGGATGTCCCGGGTGATGTCCTCCATCTTCTGCGTGACGGAAATGAGCGGCACGGCGATGACGATGCCGTCCACGCCCTGGTCGGCGAGCTTGGACAGGGAACGCTCCATCATGCCGGTGTCGAGCCTGGCGATGGTCGCGATGCTCACCGCGTATCCGGCCTCGCCCGCGGCCGCCTCGACGCCGGCGGTCACCGCGGAGCGCGAGTAGTAACCGCCGGACTGCAGCAGCACCAGCCCGATGGTGTGGCTCTGCCCGGAGGAGAGCACCCTGGCGGCGTTGTTGAACCGGTAGCCGAGCTGCTCCACGGCGGCCAGCACGCGTTTCCTCGTCTCCGGGTTGACGTTCGGAGAGTCGCGGAGCGCGCGCGAGACGGTCTGCGCCGACACCCCGGCGGTCCTGGCCACGTCAGCCATGCTCGGCTGCCTCCTGGGCCGCGCGGTGGCCTTGGTCATGGCGCTCCTCTCTCGCGGGCGGGGCCGCCTGTCGTCTGCTGAATCATAGCGTCCTTGTTACACATGGCATCGATAACATAGTCTCGCGTGGTGATCGAGCTGCCTGCGCCGGACACCTCGCCGGCCCCGACGACGACCACGACCGACGCGCCGGCCGGCGCCGCCGCGCTCACCTGGCGCGGGCGCCGCCTCTACCGGCACGGCGTCCCTCATCGCATCCTGTCCGGAGGGCTGCACTACTTCCGCGTGCACCCCGATCTCTGGCGGGACCGGATCCGCCGGCTCGCCGACCTCGGGCTCAACGCGGTCGACACCTACGTGGCGTGGAACTTCCATCAGCCACGCGAAGACGGGGTGCCACGCTTCGACGGCTGGCGGGACGTCGAGCGGTTCATCCGCATGGTGGGGGAGGAGGGCCTCGACGTCGTCGTCCGGCCCGGCCCGTACATCTGCGCGGAGTGGTCGAACGGCGGCCTGCCGAGCTGGCTCACCGGCCGCGACGTCACGATCCGCAGCTCCGACCCCGCGTTCACCGCCGCGGTCGGCCGCTGGTTCGACGAGCTGATCCCGCGCATCGCCGCGCTCCAGGCCGCCGAGGGCGGACCGGTCGTGGCGGTGCAGGTGGAGAACGAATTCGGCAGCTTCGGCGACGACCATGCCTACCTGCGATGGAATCGCGAGGCCCTGACCGTCCGCGGCATCCGCGAGCTGTTGTTCACCGCCGACGGACCCACTGAGCTGATGCAGGACGGCGGCACCCTGCCCGGCACCCTCGCGGCCGTCACCCTGGGCTCCAAGCCCGACGTCGCCCGGCGGCTCCTCGCCGAGCGGCGACCGGACGAGCCGTTCGTCGTCGCCGAGTTCTGGAACGGCTGGTTCGACCACTGGGGCGAGCGGCACCATGTCCGCGGCGCGGACAGCGTCGTACACGCCCTTGAAGAGATCATCGCCGACGGCGGCAGCGTCAGCATCTATATGGCGCACGGCGGGACCAACTTCGGGCTCTGGGCGGGCGCCAACGAGCAGGAGGGCCGGTTGCAGCCCACGGTGAGCAGCTACGACTCAGACGCGCCGGTCGCCGAGGACGGCACGCTCACCGCCAAGTTCTTCGCCGTGCGGGAGGTGCTCGGCGCGCGCGGACCCGTGCGGATGCCCGTTCGGATGCCGACGCTGCCACCGGCGCGCGTCCCGCTCGTCCACCGCGCCGACCTACTCGCCGGGCTGCGCGCCGTGCCGGCGCCCACCTCGACCGGCCCGCGCCCCGCCTCGTTCGAGCAGCTCGGGCTCGACGCGGGAATGGTCCTGCACACCGCGCACCCGCGCATCCCGGCGGGGGAGCACCGGCTCGTCCTCACCGACGTACGCGACCGGGCCCTGGTCTTCGGCGACGACACGGTCCTCGGCGTCGTCGACTCCGGTGACCAGGAACTCCCGCTACGCGGAACCGGCGACGTCGTACGCCTGGAGGTCCTGGTCGAGAACCTCGGCAGGGTGAACTACGGACCGGGCATCGGCCGGCACAAGGGCCTGCTCGGCCCCGTCCTCGTCGACCGGCGGAGCGTGCAGGGCTGGGACAGCACGCCGATCGCGCTGCAGGAGTGGTCTGACGCGGAGCTGGCCCGCGCGGTCGCCGCCGGCCCCGCGACCACGCACGCCGGGTTCGCCGTCGCCACGATGCACGTCGACACGCCCGCGGACACCTTCCTCGCCCTGCCGGGATCGAGCCGTGGCCTCGTCTGGGTCAACGGATTCCTGCTCGGCCGCTACTGGGAGATCGGGCCGCAGGTCACGCTGTACTGTCCGGCGCCGCTGCTGCGTGTGGGCGAGAACGTCGTGACGGTACTCGAGCTGGGACCTTCCGAGGAGTACGTCGAGGAGTTCGGCTAACTCGCGCTGAGCCTGGCGTCGGCCTCGGCCAGGAAGACGTCGAGCACCCCGTCGCCGACCCGGGGCTGGGCCGCGCCCCAGCGGTTGCGTGGCGGGCTCACCCGGATGGCTTGGGCCTGCCGCTGCAGCTCACGCGACTCGGCGAGCAACGCGCCGGCCTTGGTCTCGTCTCCGGCCTGCTGGGCGTGGAGCGCGTCGAGCATGACCACCATCGCCCGGCCCCACAACGCGGTGGCGTCCAGCCAGGATGCGGCGTCATCGGTGAAGCCCTTCTGCACTGATCCGCCGCGGATGGTGGCCGGCGCCGTGGCGATGGCGTTCGCGTACGGGCGCAGCGCGGTGATCGCCTCGGCGGGTCGCCCGTCGTCCCATGCCTGCCAGAACGCGGCCGTACGCGCGGCGAGCTCGGGTGCCTGGGGCTGCCAAGGCGTGCCGCCGAAGGTCGGGGCCACGTGCTGAAGGTCGCCGAAGACCAGCAGGGCCTCGATGGCCGCCTGGTCGCCGCCGGCGAGATAGGCCATCGCGCGCGGCCAGCTCGTCCTCGCGTCGTACGCCTTGTCGTTCCAGGTGAAGTCCGCGGCGCCGAAGACCGCGACCTTGCTCGCGTACGGCTGGTTCATCGGGTTGGCCACGATGCCGGACAGGTGCGCGGACAGGCCGCTTTCCCGCTTGTCGTAGGGCGCCAGCAGCAGCCGGCCGCTGGTCTCGCCGTAGTCGTTGACCGGGTAGTTGTCCCAGACGAAGACCTTGCGCCCGAACAGCTCCGCCGCCTTCTCGGCCTGCGCGTTGGTGATCTCTGGAGGCACGGTGTCGGTGCCGGTCCACATCACCTCGACCGCGGGATCGAGGGATTCCCGCATGGTCTGCTTGTACGTGGTGTCGGTCAGATCGCCGTACTCGGTGGGCACCATCTGCAACGGCTGGGCGCCTTCTCGGCCGGCGATGAAGCTCCGCTGCACGTCGTTGAGCAGATCGACCTGGGCCTTCGCCGCGGCGGTGCGTCCGGCCGCCCCGTACGCGGCCTCATCCGCCGCGCAGTTCCAGCGGGTGTAGCTGATGTCGTCCAGCGGAATGGAGAAGGCCCTGGCGCCCAGGTCGTAGAGCGCCTGCAGCTTCTGCTTGAGTACGGTGCGGTCCGCAGGGTCGGAGTAGCAGATCGACACGCCGGGGGAGAGGGCGAAGGTGAAGCGGACATGGTTCGCGTTGGCCCGTGCCACCAGCTCACCCAACTCGGCGAGTTTGTCCGCGGGGTAGGGGTCACGCCACTTGTCGCGGTGGTAGGGATCGTCCTTGGGGGCGTAGATGTAGGTGTTGGCCTTGACGTCGCCGTAGAAGTCCATCTGGTCGAGGCGTTCGGCGTGTGTCCACGGCGCACCGTAGAAGCCTTCGATGGTGCCACGCAGCGGCATGGACGGGAAGTCGCTGACCTGGACCCCCGCCACCTTCCAACCGTCGCCGGACGGGACGAACAACTGGCGCAGCGTCTGCACGGCGTAGAACTGGCCTGCGGCGTCCTTGCCGCCGAGAGCGATCTGGCGCGGCTTGTCGCCCGATACCCGTAACGCGTATCCCTCGGCCTCGCCAGGCAGGACCGTGTCGCCGAGCGCCTGGGCGATGTCCGGCCGTGTCGCCGGGCCGAGGCGCACCGTGAGCAGGCCGGGCGCGGCTGCGGGGACCCTGTCAGGGGTGACGACGTCCACCTGATCGGCGCCGTGCGCCTTGAGTTCCCCGACGAGGCGGTCGCGCGCGGCGGGGTCGGTCTGGTCGTCGGCGAGCACGAGCACCCGGCTGGTGACGACGGCGGCGGCACCGATGCCGGTCAGCGACTGCGGAGCCGGCGACACGGAGGGTAATGAGCCGTTCGGATCAGGAGCGGAATGGGCTGCGGGGATGGGCAGGAGTACTCCGGCACACAGGGTCGCGGCCAGCGCAAGGCATGTTGTGGGGGTGATCTTGCGTCTTCTCACGAATCTCTCCACTCGTCTCTGCCGGGGAAGGTGATCAGGGTTCGGCTGGAGGGGCGGTGCTGGCGCGTAGCACGAGCTCGGGCGTGGGAGCCTGCACCGCGCGGGGCTCCGGACGCTCGGCGATCACGTGGAGCAGCTCGGTCGCGGTGAGCGTGCCGAGCGCGTACGTGTCGCGGGTCAGGGCGGTGATCGGGGGATGCGGCAGCTGGGTGAGGATGGAGTCGTCGAAGGACACGATGGAGACGTCGCCCGGGACCCGGACGCCCATCTCGGTGGCCACGCCCAGTCCTGCCGCCGCCATGACGTCACTGTCGTAGATGATCGCCGTGCATCGAGGGTTCGCCTCCAGCAGTTGGCGCGTGGCCGAGGCGCCTTGGGTGTCCGAGTAGTCGGTCGCCACGCTCACGATGTCGAGGCCGAGTGTTTCGTGCGCGTCGGCGACGGCCTGGAGGCGGCGTCGCGTGTGCTGGTAGGAGGGGACGCCGCTGACGTGGCCGATGATCCGGTGGCCGAGCGCGGCGAGGTAGGCAAGGATGCGGGTCATCGCCGCGTGGTCGTCGACCCAGACGCTGGTCAGCGGCAAGGCGGCTCCATGCCCGCCCAGGATGACGGCGGGGACGCGGAGGTCGGCGATGAGCTGCGGCCGGACGTCGTCGACCGCGAGGTCGAAGAGCACGAGCCCGTCGATCCGGTTCTCGGCGGCCCAGCGGCGGTAGACCGCCGCCTCCGCCTGGGTGTCCTCGACGATGAGGATCTGCGTGGCGATTCCCTCATTGGACAGGCGGGACTGCAGGCCGGACAGGACATGCGCGAAGAACGGCTCGACGCCCAGCGTGCGGGCCGGACGTGCGAGGACGATGCCGACGACGTCGTTGCTGGCCCCTTTGAGTGCGCGTGCGGCCCGGTGCGGGCGCCAGTTGAGCTCCTCGGCGACTTCGAGGATGCGTTTGCGGGTCGCGTCGCTGATGCCGGGGCGGGCGTTGAACGCCAGCGACACCGCCGAGACGGAGACGCCCGCCAACCGCGCGATGTCGGTGCTCCGCAAGCGGCCAGGTGCGGCGCCCGCCAAGGGGTCGGAGGGCTCGGGAGAGCCAGGTGAAGCGGCGGAGTCCTGGGGCGGAACCTCATCGTTCGGCGGCATCGCTCCTCCATCGATGTCCGGCCCACGGGCGGCCGTCGTTATACAAACGAGATGAGCCTCCCGCGTGACCATGCGAACTAAAACGTATTAGTCTGCGGTCATCCTAGGGCAACTAAAACGTATCAGGCATATTGTCATATCTCCGCTACGGAGAGGTACGAGATGCACAACCACCTCAGCCGCACGCTTGAACGGCTCGCCCGCGTCAAACGAGAACGGATCCTGCCCCGGATGCACACCCGGCTGGGAGGCGTAGAGGTCGAGGCGTGGACGGTCGCGGACGACGGGGAGCCGGTGAGCGCCCGGCATGCCCTCGGGCTCGCCCGCGACACCGGCCGCACCGCCCCCGGCTACAGCCACTTCCCGCTCGGCGCCGCCTGGGGGAAGGCCTGGTCCACGACGTGGTTCCGGATTCGGGGCAAGGTCAGCCCGCAGCAGCCGGGGCCGATCGACCTCGTGCTCGACCTGGGCTGGTTCGACCACTCCGTGGGCGGTCACTGCGAGGGCCTGATCTTCACCCCGGACGGCGCGATCGTCAAAGGTCTGCACCCTCGCCAGTCCGACGTCCGGTTAAAGGGCGACGGAGCCGTCCCCGGTCTGCTCGATGCCGACGGCGCGTTCCTGCTCTACGTCGAGGCGGCGGCGAACCCTCTGTTGCTCGGGTTGCCGCCGTTCGTCGTCACCGAGCACGGGGAGAAGGGGGCGGAGGAGCCGTTCGAGCAGTTCAGGCTGCGTCGCGCGGAGATCGCCACGTTCTCGCCCGAGATCCACGCCCTGTGCAATGACCTGGACGTGCTCGGCGGACTGGCCGCCGAGCTGAGCGCCGACGAGCCGCGTCACTGGCGGCTGCTGCGGGCGATCGAGGAGGCCCTGGACGTCTACGACGAGGCGGACGCCGAGGCCGCCGCCCGTCGGGCGCGCGCGATCCTCGCTCCGCTCCTGGCCGCGCCCGCGCACGCCAGCGCCCACCGGATCACCGCCGTCGGGCACGCGCACATGGACACGGCGTGGCTGTGGCCGCTGCGCGAGACGGTACGCAAGCTCGCCCGCACGGTCTCCAACGCGCTCGCCCTGCTCGACGCCGACCCCGCACTGGTGTACGCGATGTCGTCGGCACAACACTTCAGCTGGCTCGAAGAGCACTATCCCGAGCTGTTCGCCCGGGTACGACGCCACGTCGAACAAGGGCGGTTCGTACCGGTCGGAGGCATGTGGGTCGAGGCGGACGGCGTCATCCCCACCGGCGAATCGATGGTGCGCCAGCTGACCTACGGCAAGAGATACTTCATCAGCCGCTTCGGCCGGGAACCGCGCGAGATGTGGCTGCCCGACTCCTTCGGCTACTCGGGCGTCCTGCCGCAGCTGGCCCGCCGGGCCGGGTCTCGCTGGTTCCTGACACAGAAGATCTCCTGGAACGACACCACGGTCTTCCCGCACCACTCGTTCTGGTGGGAGGGCATCGACGGCACGCGGATCTTCACTCACTTCCCGCCCGCGGAGACGTACGCCGCCGAGGTGACCGCCCGCGAGCTCCGCCACGCCGTCGCCACATTCAAGGACAAGGCGATCGCGTCCCACTCGCTGCTGCCCTACGGGTACGGCGACGGAGGCGGCGGACCCACCAGGGAGATGGCCGAGCGGCTGCGCCGCTTCGCCGACCTGGAAGGGGCGCCACGCGTGACCTCCAGATCTCCGGCGGAGTTCTTCGAGGAGGCGGAGGCCGAACTGCTGGACGCCGGATCTCTGCAACCGGTCTACCGCGGCGAGCTCTACCTGGAGCTGCACCGGGGCACCCTGACCTCGCAGGCGGCCATGAAGCGGCACAACCGGCGCTGCGAGTCGCTGCTGCGGGCGGCGGAATACCTCAGCACGGCGGCGAGCGTCCTGCGCGGCGCACCCTATCCGCGCGAGGACCTCGACGAGATCTGGCGCACCGTGCTGCTGCACCAGTTCCACGACATCCTCCCGGGCACCTCGATCGCCTGGGTGCACCGCGAGGCCCGCGACACCTATCGGGCGATCGAGGAAAGGCTGCACGAACTGATCAAGGTGGCCGGCGCCGCACTGGGCGGTGAGCAGGCCGATCCTGCCGGTGGTGTGCTGCCTCCGTTCACCGTGGCGAAGCCGCCTGCGGCCGCCGTCGAGGTCACCGACGGCGACGGCACCGTACTGGATGACGGCCTGCTCCGCGTCGTGATCGGCGACGACGGCCACGTCACCTCACTCCTCGACCTCCGCAGCGGCCGGGAGGTGGTCCCACCCGGCAGGCGACTCAACGAGCTCCAGATCTTCCGCGACGAGCCGGTGCGCTGGGATGCCTGGGACGTGGACCGGCACGTGCTCCGCCACCCCCAGGTGATCGACGAGGTGACGAGCCGGAGGGTGATCCGCGGCGGGCGTGACGCCGGCGTCGAGGTGGTCCGCCGGGTCGGCACGTCGACGATCACCCTGTCCATGTGGCTGCGAGCCGGCACCGGGCGGTTCGAGACCGAGTGCGTCGTCGACTGGCAGGAACGCGAACGCCTGCTGAAGGTCGCCGTCCCGGCGCGGATCATGGCGCGCACCGCGCGATTCGAGACCCAGTACGGGTACGTCGAACGGCCGCTGCTCACGAACACCGCGGCCGAGGAGGCGATGTTCGAAGCCGCGATGCACCGCTACGTGCAGGTGGCCGACGGTGACTTCGGCCTGGCGATCGTCAACGACTCGATGTACGGAGCCGACGCCCGAGCGGACGGCGACTCCACCGTCGTCCGGCTGTCCCTGCTCCGCGGCGCGCGCTTCCCCGATCCCCGCGCCGACGAGGGCACGCATACGTCCCGCTGGGCAGTGCTGCCCGGCGCGGACGTTCCCGCCGCGGTCGAGGCCGCCTACGCGTTCAACACCCCCGACCTCGCCGGCCTCCCGCAGGTGGCGCCGCTGGTGCGGCTGGAGGTCCTGACCGGGCACGCGATCGTCGACTGGGTGAAGCAAGCCGACGACGGCTCCGGGGATCTCGTCGTACGGGTGTACGAGACGCAGGGAGGCCGGGCGACCGCCCGGCTGCACTGCAGCGAGGAACTCGGCTCCGGAGCCGTCCTGTGGGAGACCGACCTGCTCGAACGGGAGATCGGCGGCGACGAGGACCTACCCGTGGCCGTGGGGCCGCCGGGCTCGCGCCGTCCCGTGAGCGAGGCCCGTCTGGATCTCGGCCCCTTCCAGGTGGCGACACTGCGGATCGCCCCGTGACCTGCCACGCACAACGCATCAAGGAGGACATCCGATGACGACTATCGGGAAAGGCCGGGCCCTGATCGCGGGGCTGGCCCTGGGATCGCTGCTGTTGTCCGGGTGCGGTGGCGACACGACGCCGCAGGCCTCGGGCGGGTCACTGTCGGGATCGATCAAGTTCCAGACGTGGAACCTGAAGAACGAGAAGTTCACGTCCTACTTCAATGAGCTGATCGCGGCCTTCGAGAAGGCCAACCCGGGAACGAAGATCACCTGGGTGGACCAGCCCGCCGAGGGCTACCAGGACAAGCTGTCGGCCGACGCGGCCGCGGGGGCGCTCCCCGACGTCGTGGACATGGGACCCGAGGCCGCCTACACCCTGGGCCAGGCGGGGGTCCTGCTCGACATCGCCAAGGCCGACCCCCAGGCCAAGAGCCTGTACCTGGACAAGGCGTGGGAAGCGATGACGTTCAGCGGCCTGGGCGGTGGAACCTATGGCTACCCCTGGTACCTGAACACCGGGCCCTCGTTCTTCAACAAGGCGCTGTTCGAGAAGTGTGGGCTGGACCCCGACAAGCTGCCCGCCACCTACGACGAGCTCTTCAGCCAGGCCGAGACCATAGCCAAGAACTGCTCGGACGTCTCGATGATCGTCAGGATGCCGGCCATCGAGAACTTCGGCGAGTACGGCGTCCCGCTCATGGACGCCACAGGCAAGAAGTTCACCTACAACGACCCCAAGGGCGTGGAGTTCGTCGAGCGCTTCAGGAAGCTGTACGCCAGCAAGGGCCTGACCCAAGAGTCGCTGAACAACCTCCAGACCAAGGAAGTGGAGGAGTTCAAGGCCGGCCGGCTGGCGTACCTGTCGGGCAGCTCCTACACCCTGAACGACCTGAAGGACACCGCGCCCGACATCTACAAGTCGCTGGGGATCGGGCCGCGGATCAGCACGGCCGCGCCCAACATGTACATCGAGTCGCTCGTCGTGAACGCCACCACTGAGAACCAGCCGCTGGCCATGGCCTTCGCCAAGTACGTGACCAACGCCGCCAACCAGCTCGCCTTCGCCAAGAAGGCTTCGGTGTTCCCCTCGTCGGCCGGGTCGATGGACGACGAGTACTTCACCAAGGACGACGGCGACCCCGCCACGAAGGTGCGGCTGGAAAGCGCCGCCCAGGTCAAGAAGGCGGTCGTGTGGTGGCCGCCCGCGTTCTCCGGCTCGGCCGACGCCGAGACGCTGCGCGAGCAGATCGCCCAGGCGCTGCTCGGCAAGAAGACGGTGCAGCAAGCGCTGGACGAGTCGGTCAAGTACTCCAACGACCGGCTGGCCGCGCACGGATGACGGTCTCCGCCCAGCACAAGATCTCCTTGCGGTGGGGCCGGCGCCGGCTCCACCGCGAGGAAACGGTCCCGGCCACCCATCGGTGGCGCCTGACCCCATGGCTGTTCCTGCTGCCGGCGCTGGCCGTCATCGTGCTCCTGGTCCTGGTGCCGTTCCTGAACACGCTGCGGCTGTCGTTCACGGACTCCACCCTGCTGAGGGGCGGGGAGTTCACCGGGTGGGACAACTTCCGGCGGATGTTCGCCGACGAGCGGTTCGGCACCGCGCTGCTGAACTCCACGCTCTACACGGTCTGCGTGGTGCCGCTCATGGTCGCGCTGCCGCTCGTGCTGGCCTCGCTGCTGAGCGGCGCCGGGCGGCTGATGGGGTTCTTCCGCACCACCATGTACCTGCCAGTGATCATGTCGCCGGTCATCGTCGGCCTCATCTGGACGAACATGCTCGACAAGCGCGGCCTGGTGAACGAGCTGCTCGGCACGCTGAAAGTGGTCACCGAGCCCGTGCCCTTCCTCACCGACCGCTGGCTGCTGCTGTTCAGCGCGATGTTCGTCACCGTGTGGATGGGCCTGGGCTACTACATGGTCATCTACCTGGCCGCGCTGGCCAACATCGATCCGAGCCTGTACGACGCGGCGGCCATGGACGGTGCGGGCCCCGTGCGGACGTTCTTCCACGTCACCGTTCCCGGAGTGCGGTCGACGATGGGGCTCATCGGGGTCCTGTCCTCGGTGGCGGCCTTCCGGGTGTTCGGCGAGATCTACGTCCTCACGAACGGAACAGGCGGCGTGGGCGGCGGCGACCTCACGATGACCATGCTCATCCAGCGCGAAGGCACCGGCCTGCAAGCGCGTACCGGCTATGCGGGCGCGATCAGCCTGGTCATGTTCGTCATCCTCGGCGGGCTGCTCATCGCGCAGCTCATCCTGCAACGCAAGCAGAGGACGTCCTGATGTCCGTCTCCGGTCCGGCCGCACGAACCAGCCGCCCGGGTCTCGTCGTGCGCTACTTGATCCTGCTGCTGATGGCCGTGCTGCTGGCCGGCCCCCTGCTGTGGCAGATCTCGCTCTCGCTCAAGGGCGCCGGTGACGCGCTGTACACGCGGCCACCCGAGCTGATCCCCGGCCATCCCACGCTGGGGAACTTCACGACGGTACTCGACCGCGTCCCGGTGCCCGACTACCTGGTCAACTCCCTGATCGTGGCCGCCATGGCCGTCTCCGGCAACGTCGTGGGCGCCACCTGCGCCGGCTACGCGCTGGGCAAGCTTCGCTTCCGCGGCAGAGGGGTGGCGGCGGGGATCTGCGTCGCAGCCCTTCTCGTCCCGGCGGAAACCGTGCTGATCTCCCAGTTCCTGCTGGTCCGGGCGGCCGGCCTGGCCAACACCCTGGTGGGCGTCGTGCTGCCGACGATCGTGGCCGCGCTGAACGTCCTGCTCATGCGCAACGCCTTCCGCAACCTGCCCGCCGAGTTCGAGGAGGCGGCCATCGTCGACGGCGCCAACGCCTGGCAGCGGTTCATCCGCGTCTCTGTCCCCCAGGTCAAGGGCGTCATCACGGTCGTGGCGATCTTCGCGTTCGTCGGCTCGTGGAACGACTTCCTGTGGCCCCTGATCGTGCTGTCCGACGAGGCCAACTACACCCTCACCGTAGGGCTCAACCGCCTGCACGGCACCTTCTACGACGATCCGCGCCTCATCGCGGCCGGCACGATCATCGCCTTGATTCCCATCGTCGCGTTCTTCGCCGTCTTGCAGCGCTACTTCTTCCGCGGGCTCGAAGCGGGAGGCTTGAAAGGGTGAAATGCTGAGATTCGGGGTCAACTACACGCCTTCCCATGATTGGTTCTACTCCTGGCTGGACCCGGACTGGACGGCCACCCGGCGCGACATGAAGGCCCTGGCCGGCCTCGGCCTGGATCACGTCCGCGTCCTGCCGTTGTGGCCGGTCCTGCAGCCGAACCGGACGCTGATCCGCCGCCGCGCCCTCGACGACGTGCGTCACGTCGTGGAGATCGCCGGCGAAGCAGGTCTCGACGCCGGCGTCGATGTCCTGCAGGGACACCTGTCGGGCTTCGACTTCGTGCCGAGCTGGCTGACGGACTGGCACCGGCGCAGCATGTTCACCGACCCCGACGCGGTCGCCGCGCAGGCCGCTCTGGTCGAGGCGCTCGACGAGCACCTGCACGACCTGCCCAACTTCCTCGGCCTGACCCTCGGCAACGAGGTCAACCAGTTCACCTCCGCCCTCCACCCGGCCCCGATGGCGGCCACGCCCCAGCAGGTGACGGCCTGGCTGCGGGCCTTGCACGGCGAAGGCCCGCGCGACCGGCGCCATTTCCGGCTCAACGCCGAATACGATGCCGTCTGGTACGCCGACGGCCACCCCTTCACCCCCGCGCACTCCTCCCGGCACGGCGATATGAGCGTGATCCACTCGTGGATCTTCAACGGCACCGCGCAGGGGTACGGCGCGATGTCGTACGAAAGCGTCAGCCACGCCGCGTACCTCATCGAGCTGTCGCGCGCCTTCGCCCTCGACCCGGCACGTCCGGTGTGGCTACAGGAGGTCGGCGCGCCGCTGAACCACCTCACCGAGGACCAGGCGCCCGGATTCTGCGAGGGGACCGTGCGGGCGGCGGCCGACAGCGATGCCCTGTGGGGCATCACGTGGTGGTGCTCGCACGACGTGGAACGCCGGCTGGCCGACTTCCCCGACCTGGAACACAGCCTCGGCCTGATCGGGGCCGACGCCACGGTCAAGCCGATCGGCCGGCGCTTCGCCGAACTGGCCGCGGAGCTGCGGCACCGGCCGCGGCCCTCCCCACGGCGGGAGGCCGTCGTCGTCCCGGTCGACTCCGAGGACGTCCCCACGTCCCGGGCGGAGCTCTCTCCCGGCGGCGGCGTCTTCGAGACCTGGATGCGCCGCGCCCGCGCCGGAGCCCGCCCCACCCTGGTCACCTCCGCGACCGCGGGTGACCCGGCGGCGCTGCGCGCCCGCGGCATCGAACGGCTCGTCCGCGCCGAGCCGACGGGCCGCACCTTCTACAGCTCGGTCGCCGACGCGGAGGTGCTCGAGCGGATGGCCGCACATGCCGAACGCTGAGAAAGGGGACGTGGTTGAACACCTCCTCGCCGAGCTCTCCCTGCGGGAGAAGGTCGGACAGCTCAACCAGCGCCTCTTCGGCTGGCAGGCCGTCGAGCGGGCTCCCCGGGGCGGCTTCCGGCTCACCGACCTCGCCCGTGCCGAGCTCGACCGGTGGGGCGGGCTCGGCGCGCTGTACGGGGTCTTCCGCGCCGACGCCTGGTCGGGCCGCTCCTGGGCCAACGGGATCCGGCCGGAGGAACGCGCCGAGGTCGCCGCCCTCGTCCAGGACGAGGTGTCGCGGGCCGGTCGGCACCGCATCGGGGTGCTGCTGTCGGAGGAGGCCCCGCACGGGCACCAGGCGCTCGGCGGGACGCTGCTGCCCACCAACCTCGCGGTGGCCGCGGGCTGGGATCCGGCGCTGCTGACCGAGGCCGCGGCCGCCGTCGCGGCCGAGCTCGCGGCAAGTGGGGTGCACCTGGCCCTGGTGTCCGCGCTCGACCTGCTGCGAGACCCGCGCTGGGGCCGGGCGGAGGAGTGCTTCGGAGAAGATCCACTGCTGGCCGCCGGGCTCACCGGGGCGCTGGTGATCGGCATGCAGGGCAGCGATCGCGGCGCGGTGGGGCACGACGGTGTCGCGATCGTGCTCAAGCACCTGGCCGCGCAGGGCGAGGCCGTCGGCGGACGCAACGGCCAGTCCGCCGTCATCGGCCCCCGCGACCTGCGCGAGCTGCATCTCCCGGCGGTCCGGGCCGCGGTGGAGGCCGGGGCGCTGGGGTTCATGGCGGCCTACAACGACATCGACGGGGTGCCGTGCTGCGCCAACCGCGACCTCCTCACCGGCTTCCTGCGGGCCGAATGTGGCTTCGACGGCATCGTCATGGCCGACGGCCTGGCCGTGGACCGGCTCACCACCATGACGGGCGACGCGACGGCCGCCGCCGTGGCCGCGCTGGAGGCCGGCGTGGACCTGTCCCTTTGGGACGAGTCCTTCACCCTCCTGGAACAGGCCGCCGCGGCGGACCCACGGGTGGCCGAGCTGGTCGACGCGGCCTGCCGGCGGGTGCTCGCTCTCAAGCACCGCGTCGGCCTGCTCGCGAACAGCCCGCACGCGGTCACCGCGCACGGCGGCACCGCGCACGGCCGCACCACGCCCGCGAACGGCGCGGGTGAGCGGGCCACGCTTGCCGGAAGCGCGCCTGAACAGGCTCTTACCGCTGATGACGAGGGGCTCGAGGCCGCCCGCCGGGCCACCGACCGTCTTTCGCGTCGCCTGGCTCGGCAGTCCTTGGTCCTGCTGCACAACGCCGGCGGGCTCCTGCCCCTCGACCGGCGCACCTTGACCAAGGCGGTCCTCACCGGCCCCAACGCCCGCGACGTCACCACCCTGCTGGGGGACTACGTGCCGCCCCTGCCCGAGCAGTCGGCCGCCGGCCTGGACCTCGCCCTGCGGCAGGCGCTACCCGGCGCCGAGGTGACGTGCGCATCCGGAATGCCCACTGCGGCAGATCTGAGCGGCGCCGACGTCGTGATCCTGGCGCTCGGCGGGACGAGCCACCGCACCTACGCGGAGGACTTCGCCGCCAACGGGGCGATCGCCGGCCCGGCGGCCGTCGCGACCTCCGGTGAAGGCGTGGACCTGGCCGACCTCTCCCTGCCCGGCGATCAGGACGACCTGGTCGCCGCCGTCAGCGCACAGGCCCGCTGCCCCGTGGTGGCCGTCGTCATCGCCGGGCGTCCGCATGTGCTCACCGGCGCGCTGGCCGGCACCGATGCCCTGCTGTGGGCCGGCTACCCCGGCCCGCACGGAGGCCACGCGATCGTCGACGCGCTGCTCGGCGATTACGAGCCGGTCGGCCGCCTGCCGTTCACCGCGCCACGCCATCCAGGGGCCGTGCCGGTACGCCACAACGACCGGCACCCGGCCTCCGGCGTCTACCAGGACGCGCCGGACCCGGTGCTCTTTCCCTTCGGCTCCGGCCTGCGCTACCGGCCCGTGCTGTTCGACCGCCTGACCGCAGAGGTGCACGCGGCCACGGTCCAGGTGAGCGTCCAGGTCATCAACCCCGCCGGCCCCGAAGCCGAGGTCGCCGAGGTGATCGTGCCGCTGTTCGGGCGCCGTGCCGGAGGCGTCGTGCTGCCTCGCCTGCGCGAGGTGCTCGCCTTCCGCAGGGTCACCGTCCCGCCGGGCGCCCGCGCCACCGTTGTGTGGAATCTGCCCGCCGCGCGCTGCTTCGCCGAGGGCGCGGGCGACCGGGCCCGCACCGACCTGTACGTCGAAGACCTCCACGAGACCATCCGTCCGCCCAGCCACCCCCAGGCCGCCATCCCGGCCGAGCCCTTTTCGCACAGTGAGGAGTTGTGATGGCCCGATCACATCGCACCGGCAGGCGGGCCGCGACCCGCGCAGGCATCGCCGCCCTGGCCGCGATGCTCGCCGTCGTGCTCGCCGCCGGCGGCGCCGCGGCCAGCGACACGCTGCCCTGGACGGGCGAGAGCGCGGTCGGCGCCAACCAGCCCTACCAGCACGGTTACTCCGCCACCGACCTGCTGCGCTGGAACCCCGCCGACGAGGCCCACGCCGAGCTGTTACGCGCGAAGGTGCCGCTCCAGAAGCGCAACCCCGCCAACGCCGCCACGCAGCGCAATCCGGCCCTGCCCGCCGATACCCAGCTGCTGAGCCTGGCCGGCGACTACGGCAACGCCTTCTTCGAAAGCCACCCCTACACCAACGAGTTCAGCCAGTACCTCTTCAACTACTGGCAGTACGCCGACTTCTACGCCTCCTGGCACGGCATGCCCACCGAGGGGGTGCCGGTGAGCTACTACGACCCGACCGCCGACTGGCGGGAGAAGTGGTTCGAGTTCGGGATGCTCAACCTGCCCAACCCCGGCTACACCAACGCGGCCCACGCGAACGGGGTGCGCTCGCTGGGCTGCATCTTCTTCTCCGACAACGACCGCGGCGACCAGACCTACTCCGAACTCCTGGTCCGCGACGCCGACGGCGGCTTCCCCGTCGCCGACAAGCTCATTCAGGTCGCCAAGTTCTACGGCTTCGACGGCTACTTCATCAACCAGGAGTCGCGGGTCGCGCCGGCGGACATCCCGGTCTACAAGCAGTTTCTGCAGGCACTGCGCGAGGGCGGCCTCTACGTGCAGTGGTACGACTCCATCCACAACTCCACCGGGGCGATCTCGTACCAGAACGAGTTCAACGCGGTCAACGGCCCGTTCGTGCGCGACCCGCAGCTCGGCGACGTGTCCGACTCCATCTTCCTCAACTACTGGTGGAACAGGACCAAACTCACCGACTCCAAGAGCTACGCCGCCGGCCTCGGCATGGACTCCCGCAAAAGCGTCTTCGCCGGTGTGGAGGCCGGGAAAGACCAGTTCAACCAGCCCTACAACCTCGAGGACAACCTCGACGCGGCCGGTGCGCCGATGAACGCCATCGCCACCCTCGGCGCCGACTTCGTCTCCTCCGACTACGCCGACAAGACGAACGACGCCGCCCAGCGCGACGTCTTCGACCGGGAACGCCGCTGGTGGACCGGCTCCTCACAGGGCACCACCACGCCGGAGGGCACCTGGAAGGGGATCTCCGAGTACATCGCCGAACGCTCGGTCATCACCGGCACCACGTTCGCCACCTCCTTCAACACCGGCCACGGCCTGTCCACCTGGACCAAGGGCCGGCTGTCCAACCCGAAGGAGTGGGGCAACATCAACCTCCAGGACATCCCGGTGACCTGGCAGTGGTGGATCGACGCAGCCGGAACGCCCCTCAGCGCCGACTTCGACTACGGCCCCGCGTACACACCGGCGAGCCGGTTCTCGTACCAGAAGATCGGCGCCTACGACGGCGGCAGCTCTCTCGTCCTCAGCGGCACGCTCGACAGCGACAACACCGTGCGGCTCTACAAGACGGACCTGAAGGTCGCCAAGAGCTCGACCCTTGAGCTGACCTACAACAAGCCGTCGGCGAGTGACGACTCCGAACTCCGGCTCAGGCTCGTCCTGGCCTCCGACCCCGCCAAGGTGATCCAACTGCCGCTGACCGGCTCGGGACAGCGCACCACGGGCTGGACGACCCGGTCGGCCGACCTGTCGGCGTACGCCGGTCAGCGTGTCGCCGCGCTCGGCCTGGTCGTCGCCGCCGGTGCCCAGCCGATCTCCGGCTACCAGGTCAACCTGGGTTCCTTGGTCCTGCGCGACGGCGTCGATCACACGCCCGCCACGCCCAAGGGCCTGCGGATCACCCAGTTGCTGCCGGAGACCGGTGAGCTGTTCCTGTCGTGGAAGCGTGCCGGCTACGACGAGGTGCGCCGCTACGACGTCTACCTGGATGACACCTATCTTGGTGGAATCTATGACGACGTTTACTACGTCAAGCGATTCACGGCCACGTCAGGGACGATCAAGCTGGTGGCGGTCGGCCACGACGGGTCGGAGAGCCCTGCCGCGACCGTGTCGTTCGACCGGGCCACGGCGCCGAGCCAGGTGACCGCGCAGGCGAAGCCGGATGGCACGCTGACCGCCGCCTGGACGCCGCCGCCGTCCGGCGAGCCCATCACCGTGAAGGTCCGCAGCCTTGACACGGCCCGCCCGTACACCAAGGAAGTCACGGTGACCGGCACGGGCACGACGCTGACCGGCGTGCCCGTCAACGGGGCCGCCTACCTCCTCACCGTGCGGGCGGGAACGGGCACGGCCACCGGGGTACGCGGGACGTTCGCCGACACCGAGATCAGCGCCTACCCGGCCTCGGCGGTGACGATCAACGGGAACACGTTCACGTTCTCCCGGCCGACCCTTCCGGACTGGCACACCCTGACCATCCTTGAGGACGGCCAGCCGAAGACGTTCGCGACGACGTACAACTCGGGCGCCAAGCCGTACATCATCCGCGGCCGCACCACACGTGCCGCCGAAACGGTGACCATGTCCAGCGCCACCAGCAAGGTGGTCGCCATTTTGGAGGACTACGCCGGCAACAAGGTCACGACCGTGCTCCGAGGCAACTGATCGCGAAGGCGCGGCACACGAGCGAAAGGTTGATCATGCACCTTCGAATCGCACTCTCAGCCGTGGCCGCCGTCATCGTGACCGCGACCAGCGCCTGCGGCTCCAGCTCTGGCGGGTCCGGTGAGGGATCCGCCGGCGGCTCCGGCGCGACGATCACGTGGAGCATGTGGTCGGGCGACAACGAGTCCACGAAGAAGCTCGAAGCCCAGATGGCCGGGGCGCAGCAGCTCGTTCCGAATGTGAAGATCGAGCTCCAGACCGCGCCCTGGGCGGACTACTTCACCAAGCTCAACGCCAACCTGGCCTCGGGCAAGCTCGCCTGCGTCACCGCGATGAACGGCCAGCGGCTCTCCGGCTACACCGCCGCGCTGACGCCGCTGACCGACGAGGACCTCAAGGCCGCCGGCATCTCGCGCGGCGACTACGACCCGGCCGCGCTGAGCGTCATGGAGCACGGCGGCAAGCTCTACGGTCTCCCGTACGACACGGCGACCATGTTCCTGTTCTACAACGCCGACCTGTTCAAGAAGGCAGGCGTCGCGGAGCCGACGAACACCTGGACGGTCGACGACTTCGAGGCCGCCGCGAAGACCATCACCGCGAAGACCGGCGTCAAGGGATTCGCGGTCAGCATCGACGAGTTCCAGTGGCTCTCCCTTCCCATGGCGAAGGCGGGCACGCAGGTGGTGACCCAGGACGGCAGGCTCGACCTCACCAACCCGGCCTTCGTCAAGGCGGCCGAGTGGTACGCCGGACTCGTCACCCAGAGCCGCGTCTCGAACGCCGTGCCGTCGGCCTCCGAGTCGGCCTGGGACCCCGGCCAGTTCGAGACAGGCAAGGCCGCCATGATCATCGACGGCTCATGGAACGCCGCCAAGTACACGGGCAAGGACATGCCGTTCACCGGAGGCGCGGTCCGCCTCCCCGGCGGCCCGGCCGGCCCCTTCGGCGTCACCCTCGGCTCGGGCTACGGCATCGCCGCCAACTGCGCGAACAAGCAGGCCGCGCTCAAGGTCCTCGGGGCCCTCGCCGGGCCGAAGGTGCAGGCGGTGATCGCGGAGCAGGGCGGCTACCCCGCACAGCTCGGCAGCCAGCCGCTGTACTTCCAGGCGCTGCCCGCCGAGTCGAAGGAGAAGCTCACCGCTGCCTTCAGGTCCGCCTTCGACGGCGCGTCCGCGCAGCGGGTGACCGAGAAGTGGACGCAGATCACGACCGCTTTCCCGCAGGAACTGGTGAGTGTCTACGCCGGTCAGAAGACGATGGCCGACGCGCTCGCCGGCCTGCAGCAGCGTTTCGCCCAGTGACACCCGGGAGGAGCCGTGACAACGCGGCGAAGCGGTAGCCGGCGCGCGGGCGCCCTCGTGCGCGCTGAGACCGGGCGCAGGGGCGCCCTTATGCGGCACGAACGGTGGCAGGCGCTCGGGTTCATCACGCCCGCCGTCGCCGGGCTCTCCCTGTTCACGGTGATCCCCGTCGGCCTCGCGATCATCATGAGCCTGTTCGACTGGCCCATCTTCGGCGAGCGCAGCTTCAACGGGCTCGGCAATTACACCGAGCTGCTCACGTCGAGCCCGGACTTCTGGCCCGCTCTGCGCAACTCGATCGTCTTCACCGTCCTGTACGTGCCGATCAACCTCGTCGTCGCCTTGGGTCTCGCCCTGCTCCTGGGGCCGCGGATCCGCGGACGTGCGGTGTTCCGCGTGCTGTTCTTCATCCCGGTGGTCACCCCGATCGTCGCCAACGTCCTGGTCTGGAAGCTGATCCTGCAACCGGACGGCCTGCTCAACGGCATGTCGCGGACGATGTTGGGGATCGAGCTGCCGACCTTCCTCGCCGACGCCGACTGGGCGATGATCGCGATCGTCGTCATGAGCGTGTGGGCCGGCATGGGCTACAACATGCTCGTGCTGACCGCCGCGCTCGAGCAGCTGCCCGCATCCGTGATCGAAGCCGCTCGCATCGACGGCGCGCGCGGCTGGCGCATCCTGGCGCACGTCACGCTTCCGCTCATCTCACCGGCGATCTTCTTCGCCACGGTCATGACGATCATCTCGTCGCTGCAGGTGTTCGCGCAGCCGCAGCTCCTGACGGGGGGCGGCCCGGGCACCTCGACGATGCCGCTGGTGATGTTCATCTACAACACGGGATTCGAGTTCCAGGATCTCGGGCTCGCGGCGGCCGCCGCCTGGATCCTGTTCGCGCTCATCATCGGCGTGACGGCCGTGCAGTTCCGAGCCCAGACGCGGTGGGTGCACTATGAGCACTGACCAGCCTGACGGCGGCGGGCGGCGCCGCGGCGGGGAGGGGCACTCGCGGTTCGGCACCGTCGTCGCGTACGCCACGGCGGTGATCGCGGCGGTCGTCTTCGCCGCGCCGCTCGTCTACGCCGTCTTCTCCGCCTTCAAGCCCTCGCGCGAGGTCCTGCAGACGCCGCCGAGCCTCTTCGGCTCCCAGTTCCGGTGGGAGAATTTCACCGAGGTCTTCACCTACGCGCCGTTCGCCACCTACGTCACGAACTCGTTCCTCGTCTCGATCGCGGGCGTGGCCGTCGTGCTCGTGGTGTCGGCCACGGCCGGCTACGCGTTCGGCCGGTTGCGCTGGCCGGGGCGCGACATCCTCTTCGTGCTCTTCCTCGGCACCCTCATGGTGCCGCAGGAGGTGCTCGTCATCCCGATGTTCGTCCTCATGCAGTGGTTCGGCTGGGTCGACACGTACCAGTCGCTCGTCCTCCCGTGGGCCTTCACCGCGTTCGGCACCTTCCTCATGCGGCAGTTCTTCCGCGGGATCCCGTACGAGCTGGAGGAGGCCGCACGCGTCGACGGGGCGGGGCCGCTGCGCACCTTCCTGCGGGTGATCCTGCCGCTCGCGGGCCCGGCGCTCGCCGTGCTCGCCGTCTTCACCTTCCTCAACTACTGGAACAGCTACCTGTGGCCGCTCATCACGGTCAACGACTACCCGGCCCGCGGCACGCTGCCGATCGGCCTGGCGAGCTTCTCGACCCAGAACGGAACCCGGTGGGACCTGCAGATGGCCGCCTCCATCATCTCGATGATCCCGACGACCATCCTCGTGATCGCCCTGCAGAAGCACCTGGTCAAGGGCATCGCGACCTCAGGGCTAGGGGGACGGTGACCGACGCGTGGCGGCCCCGGATCGCGGTGGCCGGGATGTGGATCGAGTCCAGCGCGTACTCGCCACATCGGGCCGGCTACCGGGACTTCACGACCTTCGGCGGCGACGAGGTCGTCGGCCGGTACGCGTTCCTCGCGCCGGGCTCCGAGCTGGCCGCCTCGGCACGGTGGACCGGGATCTTCCACGCCCGGTCCATCCCAGGCGGACGGGTCCAAGCCGGCGTCTATGCCGACTTCCGTGAGCGCATCGCCGAGGGACTGCGCCGCGAACACGAACGCGAGCCGCTCGACGGCATCCTCCTCGACGTCCACGGCGCCATGAGCGTTGAGCACATGGACGACGCCGAGGGCGACCTCGTCGCCGCGATCCGCGCGGCGGTCGGCTCAGGACCGCTCATCTCGGCCTCGATGGACCTGCACGGCAACCTCTCCGAGCGATTCGTACGAGCGTGCGAGCTGATCACGTGTTTCCGCCTGGCACCGCATGAGGACGCACTCGAAACCCGGGAGCGGGCCGCGCGCAACCTGGTCCATCACCTGCGTACGGGGCAACGGCCCGTACGCGCGTGGTCCCGGGTCCCGATCCTGCTGCCGGGCGAGAAGACGAGCACGCGCGTCGAACCGGCCAAGAGTCTCTACCGGCGGATCCCGCCCATCGAGGCGAGCGAGGGCATCACCGACGCGTCGATCTGGATCGGATATGCCTGGGCCGACGAGCCACGCTGCCACGCGAGCGTCGTCGTCTCCGGCACCGACGCGGCCAAGGTACGCGACGCGGCAAGCGGGCTGGCCGGCGAGTTGTGGGCGGTCCGCGGCGCGTTCGGCTTCGTCGGCCCGCCCGGCACCCTTGAGGAAGGCGTGGAGCGCGCGCTCGCCGCGACCGCCAAGCCGTACCTCATCAGCGACTCCGGCGACAACCCCGGCGCGGGGGGCACCGGAGACGTCACCTGGACACTCCGCCGCCTCCTCCGGATGCCCGCACTCACCGCGGACGACGCGCCGGTGACGTATTGTGCCTCCGTCTTCGACGCGGCCGCGATCGACGAGCTCTTCTCCGCCGAACCGGGCTCCGAGGTCTCGGTCACCGCGGGGGCGCGTGTCGACTCCCGGGTCAGCGGTCCGGCGCTCGTCGAGGGGATCCTCGTCGCACGCTTCGAAGGAGACCCCGCCGCCGGACGCACGGCCGTCGTACGCCGTGGCGGTCTCCATGTGGTCATCACCGAGTTCCGCAAGGCGTTCCACGACGTCGCCGGCTTCCGCGCCATCGGACTCGAACCGAAGGAAGCCGACATCATCGTCACCAAAATCGGCTACCTCGAGCCCACCCTCTACGCCATCGCGGCAGGCTGGACGCTCGCGCTCACGCCGGGACCGGTCGACCAGGACCTCGACCGACTCGGGTACGAGCGGATCACGCGCCCCATGTTCCCCTTCGACTCCTTCGACGCCGAACCCGACCTCACGGCGGTGCTCTACAGATGACCGCGTGCCCCGGCCGCGCCCATGGAAGGTCAGCCGGCCGGCGTATGCCCGCCTGACTGAAGCCGCTCAACGGATCCTCAAAAAGGACTCAACCCGCGCCACCTTACGGTCCTCTCATCGGAGCATCGGGCGTACGGAGAGGCCAGTGCCACTCAGGCGGAGCGGATGCGGGCGTTGCTGTAGCCCGGACCGGCTCCGTGGGATGAGCTCGTGTAGCGAGAGCCAGCGCCGATATACCTCGCGCATACCGGCACGCTCTACCGTCGACAACGCGCGCTGTTCTGCCCGCACGGGTATCGCGGTGCGTTGCGCCCGGTGAAAGGGGGTTCGATGGCGGTCGCCGAGACTGTGTCTGCCGATGATCTCATCCGTGCAGGTCATCCGCCTTGCCCGGCTCCTTCTGGTGGGAGCCCGCTTCGGCTCTCGGAAGGGGACCGAGGCAGGATGATCACTCGTGCTCTTTCGTCTGAACGCCTTCACCGCGCTGCGGTCGTTGCCCGGGGTAGATCGGGACAAGGACGTCGAGATCCTTGCCCGGCGAGAGGTCGTGCTCCCGTGCGGTTTCTCGACCGCCCGGATACCGTCCTGCGCCGGCATCGCGATCTCATTGAACGGCTTCATGCCCGTACGCGCCGGGTGAAGTGGCCTGGGCGCCCGCCGACTCCGCGCTAGATCCGCGCTCCCCAGCCGGGGCACTCCCGGCACCCGGCCGCTGCCGGGAAGTGATCGAGGCACTATTGGGAGCGCTCCCAACCGCTCTCCTAACAGAAGTGAAGATGACTCTGAAAAGGTTGACCCGCCCGCTGACGCGAGCCTAGCGTTTCGGTTCGCGGGTGAACCATGATCTCGGAAGGCGGGCGCGTGATCCGCGCCCAGGGTGTTAAACCCTTCGCAGGCGATGAGCGCCACTGAAGGCGCACGGTTCCTTCGACCGCTTGGCGACGGGCGTCCTTTCTGCGCTACGAGGAGAAGGTGTTATGGCGATGCTCGGTGTGCTCGAAACCGAGGTCATGCGGTTGTGGTCGGAGATTCTCGGTGTCGACGTTACCTCTGCGGACCAGGACTTCTTCGAGTTGGGAGGCCAGTCGCTGGCGATGGTCCAGTTCCTGGCGATGGTGGAGAGCGAGTTCCGGATCGAGTTGCCGGTGGAGGTGCTCTTCGTCGAGGGATTGACGGTCGCCGAGGCGGCGCGAGCGATCGAGGAGGGGTCTCGGACCCTGGCCGCGACCGGGGAGCCCTCTTGACGACCGTCATCATGGTCACGCATGGCACGCATGGCGATGTCCTGCCGTTCGTGGGCCTGGGGCGGATCCTGCGGGAGCGCGGGCACCGGGTGGAGATCCTCACGCACGCCCCCTTCGAGACAGTGGCCCGGCGCGAAGGCCTGGAGTTCACGCCCATCGACACCGAGCGCGACTACGAGCGGTACCTCGCGGACACGCCGATGCTGCTCGGCGCCGGGATGGACCGCTGGCGGAGCTTCTACGACGCCATCGGGCTGTTCGACCAGATCAGCTTCGAATGCGAGGTGCTCAAGGCCCGTCACGTGCCCGGGGAGACGGTGTTCGTGGGGCGCCACACCACGGCGATCTCGACGCTCTTCGCCGGCGAGGCGCTGGAGGTGCCGACCGCATGGGTCGCCGTGACGCCGGTGCAGTACATGTCCGAACGTCCTGCCGTGCACATGTACCGGGAGACCATGAGCGACCGGCTCGACGCCGTGCGCGCGGTGCTCGGGCTGGCGCCGGTCGACGACTGGGCCTCCTGGTTCACCTCGGCCCGGCTCCACCTGGGGTTGTGGCCGGAGTGGTTCGACCGGGCCGGGGTCGCCGCGCCGTCGCGTGCGCGCCTGACCGGGGCGCCCTATGGTGACGACACCTTCCTGGACCCGGTTCCGCCGGAGGCCGAGCGCCTCCTCGACCGCGGCGCGGTGATCGTGACGGGCGGAACCGGCCGCATGATCCACGAGCGGTTCTACGCGGCCGCCGTGGCGGCGTGCGCGGCCGCGGAGGTGCCCGCTCTCGTCGTGGCCAGGCATCGGGACCTGGTGCCCGACCGCCTGCCCACGGGCATTTCCTGGTTCCCGCACCTGCCCTTCCATCAGGTCATGGCGCGTGCCCGGGCGGTGCTGCACCACGGTGGGATCGGCACCGTCGTCAGAGCCGTGGCCGCGGGGGTCCCGCAGGTGCTGCTGGCGCACGGTTTCGATCGTTCCGACAACGGCATGCGCCTGGCCAGGCTCGGGCTTGGGTCCTGGTTGCCCGAGCGGCGCTGGACCCCGGAGGAGATCGGTCCCCTGCTGCGTGCCGCCCTGGACGCCGACGGCTACCACGAGCGGGTGGCCATGTACTCGGAGGCCGCGCAGCCTGGGCTGCGGGCGGCCGCCGAGGCCATCGAAGAGCTGCTGAGCGCCTGACTCGGCCGGACTGTAACCGGAGTAGACAGTGCCCATTTTGGGAGCGCTCCCAAACGTTGTTGAATTATTCGCGCGCCAGGCGGCGAGCACACCGGACCGGATCGCGCTCGTCGCCGGCGACGAGCGCCTGACCTATGCCGCGCTGGAGGCGGCCGTGGACCGGCTGGCCGCCCGGCTCGCCGCGGCCGGCGCGGGACCGGGCACCCTCGTGGGCATCTGCGCGGGCAAGTCGGCGGCCTGCGTGACGGCGATGCTCGCCGTCCTGAGGACCGGCGCGGCCTACCTGCCGCTCGATCCCGCGCACCCGGCGGCCCGCATCGAGCTCGTGCTGGCCGACTCGGGCGCGCGGCTGCAGGTGATCGCGGGCGAGCCCGTCACGACCGTGGTGCCGGCGCTGCGGCTGGACGAGGACGCGGTGCCGGCACCGCGGCTGGAGGAGGGACCGCCTCCAGCCGCACATGTCCCCACCGTGCCTCAGGACCCCGCATCCCCGGCGTACGTCATCTACACCTCGGGCTCGACCGGCCGCCCCAAAGGCGTGATCGTGTCGCACCGGGCGCTGGCCAACCTTCTCGCCGGTATGCGCGAGCTGGTGGCGTCGACGGCCGACGACGTCTGGCTCTCGGCCGCCGCCCTCACCTTCGACATGTCCGTGCCCGAGCTCTACCTGCCGCTTCTGACCGGAGGGCGGCTGGTCCTCGTCGAGCCCAAGGCCGCGATCCTCGGTAAACGGCTAGCCGCGCTGATCGAGCGCGAGGGTGTGACCCACATGCAGGCCACCCCGTCGGGCTGGCGGGTCCTGTTGTACGCCGGGTTCCGCAACCCGCGGCTGACCGCGCTGATCGGCGGCGAGGCGCTGCCCGCGGCCCTGGCCAGGGACCTGCGCCCCCGGGTAGGACGGCTGATCAACATGTACGGCCCGACCGAGGCGGCCGTCTGGGCCACCTCGTGGGAGGTGCCACAGGAGCCGGAGACGATCTCGATCGGCGGCCCGCTGCCCGGCGCCACGGTCCACGTCGTGGACGACCGGCTGAACCAGGTCAGCCAGGGCGAGCTCGCCATCGGCGGGGTGGGCGTGGCCGACGGCTACCTCGGCCGGCCCGCGCTGACCGCCGAACGTTTCGTCCCCGACCCGTACGGCGAGCCCGGCGGCAGGCTCTACCTGACCGGCGACATCGTGCGCCGTACGGATGGCGCTCTGGAATACCTGCATCGAGCCGACACCCAGGTGAAGGTGCGCGGCTACCGGGTGGAGCTCGGCGAGGTGGAGGCCGCCATGGAGGAGCTGCCCGGCGTGCGGCAGGCCGTGGCGTCCGTGTCCGGCGACGCCCTGGTGGCGTTCGTGGTCGGTGACTGTCCTGACCTACGCACCCGGCTGGCCGCGATCCTGCCCGCGTACATGGTGCCGACCCGGGTGATCCACCTGGACTCCCTGCCACTCACCCCCAACAAAAAGATCGATCGGCGCGCTCTTGAGGAGATGGTGTGAGCGACGTGCTGGTGGTTGTCAACCACGAAGAGCAGTACTCCGTCTGGACCGCGGACCGGGAGTTGCCCCCCGGCTGGCGGGCCACCGGCTTCGCCGGGACCCCTGAGGAATGCCTGGCGCACATCGAGACCGTGTGGACCGACATGCGTCCCCTGAGCGTGCGCGGCGGGGGGTGAGGCGGCATGGACTCCACCGTGGTCATCGTGGGCGCGGGCTTGGCAGGCCCCTTGCTGGCGAGCCTGCTCGCGCGGCGTGGATACCAGGTCGACCTGGTCGAGCGCCGCCCCGACTCCCGCTCGGCCCGCCACGACAGCGGCCGGTCCATCAACCTGGGCATGTCGGCCCGGGCGATCACGGCCCTGCGCGAGGTGGGGCTGTGGCAGGAGGCCAAGCGGCTGTCCGTGCCCATGCGCGGCCGCATGGTGCACACTGCCGGCGGGCGGCAGGCGTTCTACCCCTACGGCAACGACCCTTCGCAGATCCTGCACTCGATCGGACGGGACGCGCTGGTCTGCCTGCTCGTCGAGCACGCGGAGAAGCAGCCCGGCGTGCGGCTGCACTTCGAGACCCGGTGCACGGCCGTCGACAGGGACGGCGCCGCCGTCACCCTGGAGGACGGCAGGAAGCTCGCCGCGGACTTCGTGGTCGGCGCCGACGGCGCGTCCTCGCTCGTCAGGACCGAAATGCAGCGTGGCCTGCCGGCCGACTTCAGCCGCGAGTACCTCGAATGGGGCTACAAGGAGGTCACCATCCGTGCCAGGCCCGGCGGCGGGCCCGCGGTACCACTGGAGGCCCTGCACATCTGGCCGGGTGAGCGCGGTCTCGGGGTGGCGCACCCCAACATCGACAACAGCCTGACCTGCACGCTCTTCCTGCCGCGCGACGAGCCGCCGGACCCGGTCTCCGATGCCTTCCCGCACCTCGCGGAGCTGGTGCCCGACCTCGACGAGCAGGCGTCCGCCGCGCCGATGGGGCACCTCACGACCGTACGCACCGCGCCGTGGCACCACCGCGACACGATGGTTCTCGTGGGCGACGCCGCCCACGCCGTCTACCCCTTCTACGGCCAGGGCATGAACGCCTCGTTCGAGGACTGCCTGGCCCTCGACCGCATGCTGGCTCGGCACCCGAGTGACCGGCAGGCCGCCTTCACGGCCTACGAGCGCTCCCGCAAGCCGCACACCGACGTACTGGCCGAGTTGTCGGCGCAGAACTTCCTGGAGCTGCGCGACGGCATGCGCTCACCGTTGCGCCTGGCCAGGAAGCGCCTCGACCTGCTGCTGCACAAGGCGTTCCCTGGCACCTGGGTGCCGCTGTACACGCTCGTCTCGCACACCACCGTGCCCTACGGCGAGGCGCTGCGGCGCGCTCGGCGCCAGGACCGGGTAGCCGCCGCGCTGGCCGCGACCGGGGTGGGCCTGGCCGTCGCCGGCCTGCTCGCCGTGCTCCGGCAGCGCTCCGAGAGGACCCCTCGATGATCAAACATCCGTACGACGACTCCCTCGTCCTGTTCGATCCGGCCGACGTGGAGCCCGACCTCGCCCCTCACCCCCTGATCGGCGCGCACCAGGCCGACCTGCGGGCCGTCGTCGCGTGGGCGCGTGCCTACCTGTGCCGGCCGCACGCGGAGCTGGGCCGGCGCGGGCCGGTGTGCCCGTACGCGCAGGCGTCCCTCGACCGAGGGGCCTTCCTGCTGGCCGTCCAGCCGGGCGACGGGCACACCGTCGAGTCCCTGAGCGCCCTGCTGGCGCCCTACCGTGACTGGTTCCTCGACCTTGCCCCGCGCGGCGGGCCCGCCGCGCAGTCGACGACCATCCTCGTCCTGCTGCCTGGCATGCGGGACGCGCCGCAGGTGATCGACGCCGCGCAGCGCGAGCTCAAGGACGCCTACGTGGGCCACGGCCTGATGATCGGGGAGTTCCACGACGGACCGCCGGACAAGAGCGGGTTGTGGAACGCGGACTTCCGCCCGCTGCGCAGCCCGGTGCCGATGCTCGTGATCAGGCACATGGTGCCGACCGACCTGCCCTTCCTGATCTCCGACGAGGCGCACCTGGCCGCCTACCGCAACCTGTTCGGCGAGCAGGTGCCCGTGCACCTGAGGGACCTGGTGACCAAGCCATGACGGCCACGAGCTTCCCGCTGACGCCCGCCCAGGAACGGCTGTGGTTCCTGCACCAGGCCGGGCAGGACCCATCCGGCTACCAGGTCAGGGACGGGCACCGGTTACGCGGGCCCCTCGACCCCGGCCGTCTGCGCCTGGCGCTGAACCGCCTGGCCGCCAGACACGAGGCGCTGCGCACGAGGCTGGCCGACGCCGGGGACGGGCGTCCGGCTCAGATCGTGAGCGACGAGGTCGACGTGGACCTGGAGCTCGTGGAGGTCCCCGACGAGGCCGCGGCGCATGCGGTGTGCGACACGTTCGTGGCCCGGCCGTTCGAGCTCGGCGGGGCACCGCTCATGCGGGCGCTGCTCGTCCGGCTGGCGCCGGATGATCACGTGTTCGTGTTGTGCCTGCATCACACGATCTGCGACGGGCGCTCGCTGCAGATCCTCTTCACCGAGCTGTACGGCATGCTGGCCGGAACCTTCGAGCCCGACGCGCCTGCCGTCCCGTTCTCCGATTACGTCGCCTGGCTCGGCCGGGAGAACCAGGAACGTGACCGCCGGGGCTCGGTCGCCCGCGACTACTGGCGTTCCCGGCTGGCCGGCGCACCCTCCCTGCTGGGCCTGCCGACCGACCGGCCCCGCCCTGCCCTGCCGAGTGGACGCGGCGCGCAACATCGCTGGGTCCTGCCCGCCCACCTGCACACCGGCCTGGTGGAGGGCGCGCGCAGGACCAGGACGACGGTGTTCACCATGGTGCTGGCCGCCCTGGGCGTCACGCTGGGCAGGTGCGCCGACCAGGACGACGTCGTCGTCGGATGCCCGATGGACGGCCGCACGGCGCGGGAGTTCGGGCAGACGGTCGGCATGTTCGCCAACACCGTCGCGCTGCGGCTGGATCTCGGTGGCGACCCGACCGTGACGGACCTCCTTCGCCAGTGCAGGCGGACCGTGGCCGAGGCCCTCGCGCACGGTGGCACGCCGTTCGACGAGGTAGTGGAGCTGGCCGGAGGTCGCCGCGACCTCAGCCACAACCCGCTCTTCCAGGTGATGGTCGTCATGGACCATCTGGACGGCCGCCCGCGGACGGCCGGTGACCTCCTGACCGAACACTGGGAGCTACCTGCCCCGGAGGCCCGCTTCGACCTCACCTTGTACGTCACCGTGGGTGACGACGTCGAGCTGTACCTCGACTACGCGGCCGACCTGTTCGACGCGGAGACCGTGGCCGCCCTGGCGGGTCACCTGACCACCGCCATCGAGGCCCTCACCGGCGACCCGGACCTGCGGGTGAGCCGGATCTCCTTCGACGCCGCGGCGGGCCGCGGCGGACCGCCCGCGCCGCCGTCCGGGACCTGGGAGAGCGTGGCTGACCTGATCGTGCGGCAGGCCGAGCGGGCCGCGGACCGGCCCGCCGTCCTGGCCCAGGGGGAGTGCCTGCCGTACGGCGAGCTGGTGTCCCGGGCGCAGGAGCTGGCGGCGCGCCTGAAGCCGCTCACCGGGTCCGGCGACGCCCGTCCGGTGGTCGGCGTGTCGCTCCCCGCGGGGCCGGACGGAATCGCCGCCGTCGTCGGTGTCCTGCTCGCCGGGGCCGCGTACCTACCGCTCGACCCCGCTCATCCGCCGGCCCGGGCGGCGCTCCTGCTGCGTCAGGCGCAGGCGGTCGCGGTGGTCGCGCCGCCCGGCAGGCTGGCCGAGCTGGACACGTTCGCGGGGGCGAAGGTGCCGGTGTCCGGCGGCACGGGCCTTGCCTTTCGCCGGCCGGTGCGCCCCGGCGACCCGGCTTACGTGATCTTCACGTCGGGGTCGACGGGCACGCCCAAGGGCGTGCTGGTGCCGCACGGCGCCGTCGCGGAGTTCACCCGCTCGTTCGTCGACGTGCACGGCTTCGGGCCCGAGCATCGGGTGCTCATGTTGCCGCCGCTCACCTTCGACGCCTCGGTCGGCGACCTGTTCCCCGTGCTCACCTCCGGCGGGACCCTGGTCATCCATCCCGAGCCCGCCCGGCTGGACGGCGCGGAGCTCGTACGTTTCTGCGCCGAGCACGGCGTCACCGCCGTCGACGCGCCCGTCGCGTTGTGGCGGCGCTGGGTCGCCGACCTGGCAGGGACGGGCGTTCCCGAGAGCTGGCCGGTCGAGATCATGATGGTCGGCGGAGAGGAGGTGCCGGTCGAGGACGTGCGCACCTGGCAGCGGGTGACACGCGGCAGGTGCGCTCTGTTCAACCACTACGGCCCCACCGAGGCCACCGTCTGCGCCACCGTGCACCGGATCGGCGGCACGGAGGAGCTCGGCGACCTCGGCCGGGTGCCGATCGGCACGCCGCTGCCGCACGTGCGCGCCCGCGTCCTGGACCGGTCGGGACGTGTGGTGCCCACCGGCGGTGTGGGCGAGCTGCACCTGGGCGGGGCCGGCCTGGCCGACGGGTACGTGCGCGAGCCCGCCCTGACCGCGGCGGCCTTCGTGCCCGACCCGGAAGGGCCCGCCGGGGCCCGCCTGTACCGGACGGGCGACCTGGCGCGGGTACGGCCGGGCGGCGCGGTCGAGTTCCTGGGCCGGCGCGACCGCCAGGTGAAGATCCGGGGCCACCGGATCGAACCGGCCGAGGTCGAGCACGCCATCAGGGCACACCCGGCCGTCACCGACAGCGCCGTCGTCGTTTCCGGGGACCGCCTCATCGCCTACGCGGCGACCGGCGCGCCGGAACCGACGCCGGGCACGTTGCGCACGTTCCTGCGCGAGCGGCTGCCCGGATACCTGGTGCCGGCGGCGTTCGTGATGGTCGAGGCCATCCCGCGCACGACGCACGGGAAGGTGGACCAGGCGGCGCTGCCGCCCCTGCCGGGACCGGCGGGCGAGGCGCCCGCGAGCAGCACGGAGTCGGCGCTGGCCGCGGTATGGCAGCGAGTCATCGGCGTGGACGACGTGCGCAGGTCGGACAACTTCTTCGAGGTGGGCGGGCACTCGCTGCTGGCCGGCCGGGTGGTGGCGGAGATCAAGCGGGAGCTCGGCGCGGACGTGTCCCTGCGCGCGGTGCTCGAGACGGCCGACCTGGCCGAGCTCGCCGCCGCCGTGGAGCGCGGGGCCGAGCAGGAGCACCTCGACCTGGAACCGCTCGCCGTACTGCCACCCGACCTCGCCGTACGGCCGACGACCGCACCCTCGGTACGGCGCAGCTCGGCGATCCTGCTGACCGGGGCTACCGGCTTCCTCGGTGCCCACCTCATCGGCGAGCTCATGGCCCGCACCGACGCTGAGATCGTCTGCCTGGTCAGGGCCGCCGACGAGCACCAGGCCCGGCAGCGGGTGCTGGACAACCTGCGGGTCTACGGGCTGGACGCTCCGCCGGGCAGGCTGCGCGGGTTGCCCGGTGATCTGGGCTCGGCCCGGTTCGGCCTGGACCAGGAGCGGTTCGCCGAGCTGGCCGGCGCGGTGGAGGTGATCTGCCATAACGGCGGGCAGGTGAACTTCTACGAGAGCTTCCACCGCATGCGCCCGGTCAACGTCGGCGGCACGGTCGAGGCCCTGCGGCTGGCCGGACTCGGCGGCGCCCGCCTGCACTTCGTCTCCACACTCGGCGTCTTCCTGGGCGGGGCCCACCGGGACCGGGTGGTGGCCGAGACGACCGCCCCGGACGATCCTGCCGGCCTGGAGACGGGGTACGACCAGAGCAAGTGGGTGGCCGACCGGCTGGTGCGCCGGGCCCGGGACGAGGGCCTGCCGGTCGTGGTGCACCGGCCGGCGCGGGTCAGCGGGCACAGCGAGAGCGGCCTCGGCAACGCAGGCGACTACTTCAGCCGCCTGCTGGCCACGTGCGTCCGTCTCGGCATGGTGCCGGACCTGCCGATCGAGGAGGACATGGCACCCGTGGATTACGTCGCGGCGGGCATCGCCCACCTGATCACCGATTCCGCGGCGGCCGGCGACTACCACTACTTCAACGGCGCGACGATCTCCTACCGGGAGATCGCCGAGGCTCTCGACGCCGCGTGCGTGCCATGGGACACATGGCGGGCGCAGGCCCGCGGCCTGGGCGCGGACAGTCCGATGGCGCCGTTCGCGACGGTGTTGTCCGCGGCGGACCCGCAGTTCCGGCGGCCCGCCTTCGACTGCGGCCACACCGAGCGGGTTCTCGCCCGCGCCGGGATCGTGTGCCCGCCCGCGGGCGGCGCGCTCGTCAGGCGCTACGCCGACCGCCTGGCCGAGGTGGTGCACGCATGAACATCGTCCGGTTCGCGCTCATCTGGACGGCGTCGCTGCTGTCGTCCGTCGGCTCCAGCCTCACCACCTTCGTGCTGGGCGTCTGGGTGTACCAGAGCACCGGATCGCCGACGGAGTTCGCCCTGGTCGTGCTCAGCGGCATGCTCCCGGGCATCCTCATCGGCCCGTTCGCCGGGGTGATCGTCGACCGGTTCGACCGGCGCCGGGTGATGATCGTCACCGACTGCCTGGCGGCCCTGTCGACGGCCGCCGTCGCCGCCCTGATCGGGACGCAGGCGCTGGCCGTGTGGCACGTCGCCCTGGCAGGCGCCGTCAGCGGCGCGTGCGGCGTCTTCCACCTCACCGCCTACCAGGCCATGACGCCGCTACTGATCCCCGAACGGCACCTGGGCCGCGCCAACGGGCTCATGCACCTGTCCACCGGCGTCCAGATCGCCGCGCCCGTCCTCGGGGCCACGCTCCTGGCCACGGTCGGCATGACCGGGGTGGTGGTGCTCGACCTCGCCACCTTCGGCGTCGCCATGTCGGCCCTGCTGCTGATCCGGCTGCCCGCCACCGTGCTGCGGCCGGGCGCCGCCACCGAGCGGCCTGCCATACTGCAGGATCTCGGGTCGGGCCTGCGCCACCTGCGCGCCCGGGCCGGGCTGCCGGCGCTAGTGGCGGCGCTGACCGGATTCAACTTCACCTTCGCCGTCGCCGGGGTGCTGGTGCAGCCGCTGATCCTGTCCTTCGCCGACCCCGGGGTGCTGGGCGTGCTCATGTTCGCCGGAGGCGCGGGCATGCTCGCGGGCAGCCTCGTCATGGGCGCCTGGGGCGGGCCGCGCCGGAAGGTCACCGGGATGACGGCGTTCATGGCGCTCGGCGGGGTCTTCCTCGTGCTGCACACGTTGAGCCCCTCGCCGCTGCTGGTGGGGCTGGCCGCCGCCGGGTTCCTGTTCACGCTGCCCGTGGTGAACGGCTGCGCGCACGCCGTGCTGCAGAGCCGCATCGAGCCGGCCGTGCTGGGGCGGGCCATGGGCACCGTGCACACGCTCGGATCGGCCGCCGTCCCCGTCGGTTACCTGCTGGCCGCACCCGTGGCGGAGCACCTGCTGAACCCGGCGTTGGTGCCCGGCGGGGCGCTCGCCGGCAGCGTGGGCCTGCTCGTCGGCGTCGGCGAGGGGCGCGGGATCGCCTTCGTCCTGCTCCTGGACGGGCTGCTCCTGCTGGCCATGGCCGCCGTCCTGGCCACGCTGCCCGCCCTGCGCCGGCTGGAGCACCGGCCGGTCCCGGTCCCCGTCGCCTGAAGAGTCACCGGAAGAGCCGCCTGAGAGGAACGCTATGCCAGTCGACCTGCCACCCCACGAGGTGGCCGCTTTCCGCCGGGGCGAGGCCCCGGCGCCGATGCTGGACCTGATCGGCCTCATGGCCTGCCATGCCATCGGGGCAGCGCGCTCGCTGGGGCTGTTCGACGCGCTCGCCGCCGGACCGTTGACGACGGACGAGCTGGCCGCGGCGGTCGGCGCCGCCCCCGACGGGCTGGACCAGCTGCTCGGACTGCTGCGTGCCACGGGATACGTCGAGCGCCACGATGGCCGGCACGCCAACACGGCCGCGACGGCGGCCTGGCTCTGCTCGACCTCGCCCGTCGACTACGGGCGGATCCTCGGCCTGTGGCAGGCCATCGTTGAGGAGCAGTGGGCCGGGCTCAGCGCCGCGGTGCGCTCCGGGACCCCGGCGGGCGGCTTCTACACCTGGCTCGCCGGCCGTCCGGACCTCTCCTCGGCCTTCCACGACCTGCAACGCGGCCTAGCCGAGTGGCTGGCGGAGGAGGTCGTCTCGCTCGTGCCGCTGCCGGAGGGCAGCAAGAGCCTGCTCGACCTGGGCGGCGGCCACGGTTTGTACGCCGAGGCGTTCTGCCGTGCCTACCCCGGGCTGTCGGGCACGATCGTCGACGGCGCCGTCACGGAACGCTTCGCAGGAAAGCTGACCTGGCGGTCCGCCGACCTGCTCACCGCCGACCTGCCGGGCGAGCAGGACGTGACCGTGCTCTTCAACGTGCTGCACGGGTTCGGCGCGCACGACGCCGCCGCGCTGGTCGCCAAGGCCGCGGGCACGCTGCGGGCGGGAGGCCTGCTGGTCGTCCTGGAGAGCATGCCCGAGCACCGCGGCAACGCCGCCGACGTCGCCTTCGGGGCGGGATTCTCGCTCAACCTGTGGCACACCCAAGGAGGCGCCCTGCACCCGGCGGCGACGATCCGGGGATGGCTGGAGGCCGCGGGATGTACCGCCGGTCCCTGGCAGGAGCTCACCCGCTCGCCGACACACGCCCTCGTGACGGCCACCACGCCGGCTGATCCCGGCTGATCCCGTGGGCCGGCACGTCCACCCGGCGGTCATCTCGGCGGTCGCGGCAGTGCGCGGAAGCCCGGCGTCTCAGGGCCGCGGGAGGTTTCGACCCAGCCTCGATGAGACAACCGGCCACCTGGACTGATCCTGCTTGGCGCACATCACGTCGGCGTAGCGGACGCCGAGAACTCGCTGGCTGGCCGCGTCGAAGTGCGGTCCCAGCCGCTCTCCGTACCGGTCCTCGTCGGTTTCCTGTGTGGTCAGTCCGTCGGAGGAGACCCAACCGGAGTTCTCGATCACGTCTGGAACCTGCCGGATCAGCGCGGCGAGTCCCTCGTGTGCCCCCTCGTAGATCTGCCGGAATCCACTTCTCCCGTCATGGTTCACTCCGGGGACATGCCACTTTCCCGCATGCGCGGTGTCGTAAGCGGCCTGGCGGAACAGAACGCCCAGCGACCGGGTGGGAAATGAGTCCGGCACGACGGGGATGTTGTCGTTCACGCCCAGCTCCGACGGCATCCGCCCGGTGATCATTGATGCGCGAGACGGCGCGCACAGCGGGCTCGTGCAGTACGACCGGGAGAACCGCACCCCCGCCTCGGCCAGGGAGTCGATGGCCGGGGTATGCAGGTCCGCGTTCCCAGTGCAACTCATGGCATTGGCCGACTGTTGATCCGTCATGATCAGCAGCACGTTCGGCGGGCTCACCCGGCTCCTCGCAGCAATGACCGTACGGCCGGTGCCGCGCCCTGCTTAATGAGCCGTTCCAGGCACATGACGACCAGGCCGCGAAAGTCGCGATCCGCGCCAAGGTCACCGCCGAACACGGAGAGTAGCTCATCGACCATGCGCCGCGGATCCGGGCGAGCAGCGACGATCTTGTGGATGTCGGCGCTCAGCGGATCGTGAACGATGATGGGCGCGCCGTCGTCCGTGTGGCCCGCGCTGACGTATCGCATCCAAGCCGCGATCGCCAGCGCGATCCACAGCGGTTCACGGCCGGCGGCCAGGCAATCGCGCGCGGGATCGAGCAGGCGCTGGGGCAACTTCTGCGTGCCGTCCGTGGCGACCTGCGCGGTTCGGTGGCGCAAACCGCGGTTGGCGAACCGGTTCAGCAGCGACCGCTTGTAGGCGCGAAGGTCGAACCCGTCGAGCCCGTACAGCGTCGGTGTGATGTCGTCGTCCATCAGCCGACCGGCCAGTTCGGCGAAGGCGGGCTCCGCCATGGCGTCCGCGATGTGTTCCTTGCCGGCCAGCCCGCCGAGGTAGGCCAGCATCGAATGGCTGCCGTTGAGCAGGCGCAACTTCATGCGTTCATAGGGGCTCACATCCGCGACCAGCAAGGCGCCGGCCGCCTCCCAGGCCGGGCGGTCACTGGCGAAGTCGTCCTCGATGACCCACTGCCGGAACGGCTCGGTGACGACCGGAGCGTGGTCATCGAATCCCAGCCGCGTGGCGGCCTCGGCCCGGTCGCTCGCGGTGGCGGCCGGGACGATCCGGTCCACCATGCTGGACGGGAACCGTACGTTCTCGTGTATCCAGGCGTGCGCGGCCGTACCCCGCCTGGCGCAGAAGTCATCGACCAGACCTGCGAGGACAGCACCACCCTGGGGAATGTTGTCGCAGCACAGCACCGTGAGGGGACCGGCATCGGCCGCGGCGCGCGCCTCCAGGCCACGGACGAGCCGGCCGATCACCCCGCCGCCCAGATAGCCCTTCTCGGTGACGGTCAGCGAGACGATCTGCGTCGCCTCGGCCGTGAGGCGGGCGGTCAGCACGTCTGGGTCATCGCCCGCGTGCCGCACTTCTCTCAGCGGGCCCAGAACGCGCAGCTGGACCTCGGCGTCATCCTTGGCCTGCACGGTGTAGAGCCCGTCCTGCGGCGCGAGCCGGTCGCGTACGGCTGCGCTGCGCTGGCTGAATCCACAGATCCCCCAGCGGTCGTCACCCGTGGCCGCCATCGCATCCTCGGTGAAGACCGCCTGGTGCGCCCGGTGGAAGGCGCCCAGACCAAGATGGACGATCCCGGTGGACCGTGGCTCCGCCACCGGCCGCAGCGCGGGATCGATGCGCGGGAGCACGGCGCGCCGCAACCTGGTCACCACTGGTGCATGCTCCCGTCCATCAGCCGGTTGATCGTGAGGGTCACCACGTTCCGGCCAGGGCAGGTGACGATGACCTCAACGTCGAGGATCTTCATGCGTGTCTCCGTAGGCGGCCGCATCGGCGAAGAGTGTGCTCGCAGTGTGCTCGCGCAAGGCCGAGGCGGGGCAGTCCACCGAGACCGGCCCTTCGAGGGTCGCACGCAGCGCCTTGTGCTTGGCCGCGCCGGGAACGGTCACGATGAGCCGCTTCCCCGACAACAAAGTCGGAAGGGTGAGCGTGACCGCGCGCGTCGGCACCTCATCGAGGGTGGCGAAGCAGCCGTCGGTGACCTGCTGTTTCCTGCATGCATCGTCCAGTTCGACAACCTTCACATGTAGGGGGTCATCGAAATCGGCGACCGGAGGGTCGTTGAAGGCCAGGTGACCGTTGTCGCCGATGCCCAGGCAGATCAGATCCAATGGCCCCGCCTCCAGCAACTCCGCGTATCGGGCGCAGGCCGCCTGCGGGTCACCGTCGGGATCGATGGCATGTGTCTGTCCGGGGCGCACGCTGTCCCAGATCTCGCGACGGAGAAACTTGTCGAATCTCTGGGGCGCCTCCCGGGGCAGGCCAACGTACTCGTCAAGGTGGAAGGCGACGACGCGGGACCAGTCGATGTCCGGGGCGGCGCGCAGCCCCGTAAGCATCTCCAGCTGTGACGGTGCGGCGGCGAACGCGACCCGGGCATGGTTCTGGCGATCCAGAACGTCGCGGAGTGCCTGTGCCGCAGCACTTGCCGCCGCGGCGCCGGCGTCGGCTCGGTCTCGATAGACGCGCACGGTCAGGCGCCCGGCGGAAGTGGAGTGGATCATCGACCATCTCGCTCAAGTGGTGTAACCGATTGCATGATTTCTACTTCGGTAAGGTGCAGGTGGTCAACCCAGCCCGAGCAGGGGGAGCGAAAGTGAGCCGGCCAACGATCTATTCCATCGCCGAGAGGTGCGGGGTTTCGGCCGCGACCGTGTCCCGTGCGTTCACGCGGCCGGAGTTGGTCAGCGCGTCAGTGCGAGCGCGGATCTTCCGCACGGCCCAGGAGCTGGACTATCAGCCGAGCACCGCCGCACGCGGGTTGGTGACGGGCCGCACCGGCATGATCGGCCTGGTCGTCCCCGACATCACCAACCCGTTCTTCCCGCCCTTCGTACGAGCCGTTCCGTTCAGCACGCGGCCGGCCGCACCGGCAACTCGATCGTGCTCATGGACGCCGAGGAGAGCGCGGCCCAGGAGTCGCTGCTGGTAGGGCGGCTGCGTGGCACCGTGGACGGTGTGATCATCGCGTCGCCGCGCTCGACAGGCGCCGCCCTGAGCGAGGCGGCTCGCGGCCTGCCCAGCGTCCTGGTCAACCGGGTTCTGAAGCAACTGCCGTCCGTGGTGTGTGACAACACCGCGGCCCTGTTCGACGCCGGCGACCACCTCTACGCTCTGGGGCATCGCACGATCGCCCTGCTGGCCGGGCCGAGCGCGTCCTGGGCCGCCGCGCGGCGGTCCCAGGCGATCCGTCGCTGGGCCGGTGGCAGCCGCGTGAGACTCCTCGAGCTCGGCCCGTTCCGGTCCACCTTCAAGGGCGGCATGCAGGCGGGTGCGGCGCTGCTGGGCACCGATGCCACCGCGGCCTTCGCCTTCGATGACCTGATGGCCTGCGGGGTCATCGCCGAGCTGACCGCTGCCGGGGTCTCCGTGCCGGCGCAGCGCAGCCTGGTGGGATGCGACGACGTGCTTCTGGCACAGACGATCACGCCCAGCCTGAGCACGGTGAGTGCCCCCATGGACGACCTGGGGAAGATGGCCGTGCAGACCTTGATCAGGCAGATCGAGGCGCCCGCGGGAGAGCCCGTCCACGCCAAGTTGCCAGGGGTGTTCGTGGCTCGCGGATCGACCGCCCCGGCACCGAAACGCTGAGATTTCCCCTCTTGACCGGCCAGGAGTGAGGCGACAAGATACTGCAATCGATTACATTCGTCGCCCAGGGAGGATGCTCATGGACGACGTCCCCTCGCACGTTTCGAGTTGGCCGGACCGATGAAGGCGCTGCGAGGCAGGCTCGCGGACGGGCGGCCGGTCGAGGTGGAGTTCGATCGCGACCGCATTGCCTCCGTCAGGGAGCTCCCGGACGCGCCCGATCTCCTGATCCTTCCCGGCCTGGTGGATGTTCAGGTCAACGGGTATGCCGGACTCGACGTCAACGCCGAAAGCGTCACCGTTGACGAGGTGACCGCCCTGGTCGGCGCCTTGTGGCGGCGCGGCGTGACGACCCTGTGCCCGACGATCATCTCCGCACCCGAGGAAAGGATCGTCAGGGCGCTGAAGGTGATCGCCGACGCGCGCGCCAGTGACCCGCTCATCCGCCACGCCATCCCCGGGATTCATGTAGAAGGGCCGTACCTGTCCTGCGACGACGGCCCACGTGGCGTCCACGACATCCGCCACCTCAGGGATCCCGACATCGAAGAGTTCGAGCGCTGGCAGAAGGCATGCGGCGATCTGGTGCGGATCGTCACACTCGCCCCGGAGCGCGCCGGATCCGCCGCCTACATCTCCGAGGTCACGGGCAGGGGAACCATCGCCTCGATCGGTCACACCGCGGCCTCGGCGGACCAGATCCGAGCCGCGGCGCAGGCCGGAGCGCGACTGTCCACCCACCTCGGCAACGGCACCTCGGCTTCGTTGCCGCGCCACCCCAATCACCTCTGGGCACAGCTTGCGGACGACCGCTTGGCCGCGACCTTCATCGCGGACGGGCATCATCTGCCCGCCGACACTTTCACCGCGATGGTCCGAGCCAAGGGAATGGATCACGCACTGCTCGTCAGCGACGCCGCGACGCTGGCCGGCTGCCCTCCTGGCGATTACACGACGCCCGTCGGCGGCCGCGTCTCGGTCGCGCCCGACGGACGTTTATTCCAGACCGATTCGAATCTGCTGGCAGGCTCGGGCCGATGCCTGACCGAATGCGTCGCATGGGTCTGCACCCACACGGAGGTCAGCCTGCCCGCAGCCGTACGGCTGGCCGCCACGAACCCCAGCCGACTGCTGCGTCTTCCCGATAGGGGAGAGATCGCGCCAGGCAAGCGAGCCGACCTCACCGTGACCACGCCCGACTTGTCGGTACGGACGACCTATGTCAAGGGGGAGGCCGTTTATGAAACCTGACGTCACCGTTGGCATCATCGGCTACGGGCTCATCGGCCGCATTCACGCGGAGGCGGTCTCGAAGGTCGATGGCGCCATTCTCGCCGGCATTGTGAGCAGCGGCGAGGACGTGCCTCCGGGAGTGCACCGATGCGCCACGGACGAGGAGTTGTACGCCGAGGTTGCTCCTGACGTGGTGGCGATCTGCACGCCGCCGACCCTGCATGCCCGGCAAACGCAGTCCGCACTTGAGCATGGCGCCCATGTCCTTGTCGAGAAACCTCCCGCGATCACCGTTGCCGAGCTACGGGATCTGCAGAAGCTCGCCGAGTCAGCCGATCGGCGGTTTGCGGTCGTCTCACAACAACGGCTTCTCCCGCACCTGGCGCACGTCGCGGAGATCGTTCATTCCGGACGGCTGGGGCGGCCACTGCTCGGCGAGGTCCGTCTGCACTGGCATCGCCCGCAGAGTTACTACGAGATCGCCGCGTGGCGGGCGACCGACCCGCTCGGTGGTTCTCTGCCCAATCAGGGCTGGCACGCCGTCGACTTGCTGACCTGGTATCTCGGTCCGGCCACATGGGTCACCGGCCAAATCGGAACTCTCGCTCACGTGGCCGAGGTCGAGGACACGGCCGTCGCAACCGTGCGATTCTCCGGCGGCGCACTTGGATCGATCGTCACCACCACCACGACCCCGCCCGGCCATCCAACCGAGATCAGCCTCTTCTTCGAACGCGGTACCGTCCGCATCCACGACACGGAGATCGTCACCTGGCCTGACGAGATCCCCTTGCCTGGCCGTGGTCGCGTGTCCAGTGGTGCCGCCGATCCCGCCGCGATCGGCGCTGACGGCCACCGTCGCCAGTGGCAGGACCTCATCGACGCGGTCCGGACAGGCGGGCGGCCGGCCGTGACCGCCGCCGAGTCGATCCACACGCTGGCCCTGATCGAGGCCGTTTACACGTCGGCGAGAACGGGCCGAGCCGTTGCTTTGGAGCGAGCATGACGATCAAGCTTGCCGTGGCCGGTGTACGGCATCCGCACATCAACACGATCCTGGCCGAGGCGGAGTCGCGGCGGGACGTGGAGCTGGTCGGCATAGCCGAGCGCGATCAGGAGCTCAGGAGCGGCTATGCCGAGCGATATGACGCGCCCGCCTACGAGGACCACACCCAGCTGCTGGATGCCGTTTCCGCGGATGTGATCGCCATCGGCGACGTCTTCGGTGATCGCGGGCCGATCGCCGTTGACGCGCTGTCCGCGGGCGCTCACGTCCTGTCCGACAAGCCGCTGTGTACGGCCGGCACTGACCTGAACGCGATCCATGAGGCGTGGCGGCGCAGCGGGCGGATGTTGTCGGTCGCCTTCGAGAAACGCTTCTATCCGCCGACCATCGCGGTGTCCGAGCTGCTCAGGAACGGTGAACTCGGTGAACTGGCGTTGATCACCGCCACGGGGCCGCACAAGCTCACCCGGCACAACCGGCCGGCATGGATTGCTCTGTGCCTGGGCATTCACCACATCGATGTGATGCTTGCCCTGATGGGACCATGGCGGCGGGTGAGTGCCATGGCCGCACGGCTGGCGCGGGACATCGAGACCGACGACGTCTCGATCGCGATCGTGGAGTTCGCCAATGGGGCTCTGGCGACGGTCGTCAACAGCGCCTTGTCCCCGCGAGAGGTGAGCCACCTCCGGATCGACACCTCACGCGCCACGATCGAGGTCAGTCATCTGTACGGCTACTCCAACGCCGATTGGACCTACACACCCGCCCCGCAGGTCGCCCCCGAAGTGGCGGCGAAGTGGCCGCCGGATGTGGACGAGCCGAGCGGTCACCTGGCCCAGTTACGCGAGCTGGTCGCGGATATCCGGGCAGGGCGACGGCCGGAGACCAGCGGTGCGGGCGGACGCGCCGCGCTGGAGCTGATCACCGCGATGTACAAGTCGGCGTTCACCGGTCAGCTCGTTGACCAAGGCAGCATCGGTCCGAGCGATCCCTTCTATACGTCTCTCCACGGCGAGGCGCAGTCACACGGTCCCGAGATCGGAAGGAACCCATGAGGAGATCACTTTCACGAAGGGCACTGTTAGCGGTCGTTCCCGGGGCCGCGTTGGCGGTGGCATCGGCGACTGCGGGACACGGCCAGGAATCGGCGTACTCCGCGTTCCGGCTTGCCCGCCTGCGGCCGGGAGATCCCAGCCGACCGGAGATCACACTGCCCGACGGTTACGTGTTCGTGCCCGGAGCGAAATACGACGTGGCCAGCCGCGCGGAGTATTACACCTTCGTCCAGGGGCCCGCAGCGGACGGCGTCGAAGTCCACGTGCGTTGGCCCGACGTCCGCGTTGAAGCGGTCGTGCACATGGACGACCGGCTGCCAATTCGCCACGACCCCGGTGACCCCTGGGCCTTCACCTTCACGCTGCCCGTGAGAAACCCCACGATCGACTCGCTCCAGCCGACCCTTCAGATCTGGAGCCACCCGGAGGTGACCGGCTCGTTCTATTGGCGAATTGAACACAACGACCCCGATCGAGCCGCAGGACCGTGGACCGAGGTGGCGTGGCCCGCGAACCAGGTCCAATCGCAGATCCATCAGTTGTTCGCCACCGAGGCGATCTGGCGGGACTCCGGACTCCTGGCCACGGCCGCGGCCAAGGGACATCGCTGGGTACTGATGGGCTTCGAGACCAACAACACCCTGCACCCGGACAATCCGCCGCACTGGCACATGTCCTACAACGCCGGTCCGGACTGGAGCTCGCCGACCAACAACCCACACTTCTGGATCGACAAGGACGGCAGGAACTTCTACAACGGCATGGACGTCACCGGCCACGGCCGCCTCCGATACCGGGTCGGCGACCCGGCACCGTTGTACGACTTCTCCGGCGACGCCAACGACGGTCGCGGCGAGCTGGTCGTCACCATCACCATCCGGGAGGACGGAGGGCTGGATGTCGACCCACCGGGCGGGCCTCGTTACTCCATGACCGCCGGGCCGGCCGGAGACCTTGTCGACGAAGTCGCGGTACGCCGGGCGGATCGCCCTTGGCTACGCATCCGGACCCGCGACAGAGTGCACGCAGGCCTGCTGACCGCCAACCTCCATGACCTGCAGGAGCCCTCGCGGACTCAGCAGATCGTCCACCGCTACGACAGGCTCACCGGCGTACTCACCAAGTAGCGGATCGACCCCTCGGGGCGCACTCCAGTCGGCGACCGTTGGCGCGCCACCCAGGTGGCCCGGTCGGTCTTTCCTCCTCCTGGGACCCAGGGGGAGGACGGCCTGGCCACAGCGGCCGTGCCCAGCTCGCAGGCGAAATCTCGTGGATGCCATAGCGGAAACGCAGATCATGCCGTTTTTGCGGTTAATAGATGGCATTTAGGCTGGAATGTGCGACAGGTATGGTGGGGTTTGTGACGAGGTTTCGGATCAGCGAGGCAGCCGGGCTGCTGGGGGTCAGCTCCGACACCGTGCGCCGCTGGGTGGACGCCGGACGGCTGACGGCCGAGCGGGACGAGCACGGTCACCGGCGGGTTAACGGCGGGGACCTGGCCGCGTTCGCCCGTGCCCAGGTCGAGGCGCCCGGCGACGGCGGTCGCTCCTCGGCGCGCAACCGCTTTCGCGGGATCGTCACCGAGGTGCTTCGCGATGCGGTGATGGCGCAGGTGGAGATCGCCGCGGGGCCGTTCCGGGTGGTGTCGTTGATGAGCCGCCAGGCTGCTGACGAGCTCGGCCTGGAGGTGGGGGTGGTGGCGGTCGCCGTGATCAAGTCCACCAACGTCGTCGTCGAGATTCCCGGCCGCGAACACGTGCCCGGCAGCTAGATAAGGAGCCCTTCTTGGTGTCCAGGCGTCTTTTCCGATGGGCCCTCGCGCTTCCCCTCGCGCTCGCGATCGCCGGGTTGTCCGGCTGCGGCTCCAGCCAGCCGGACGCCTCGACGGCGTCCGCGTCCGCTGCCGCGGGCGGGGGCGCCAAGGAGGTGACGGTGTTCGCGGCGTCGTCGCTGACCGGCACGTTCACCGAGCTCGGCAAGACCTTCGAGGCCGCTCATCCGGGCGCGACGGTGAGGTTCAACTTCGGCTCCAGTGCGACGCTGGCCCAGCAGATCACCCAGGGAGCGCCCGCGGACGTTTTCGCCGCCGCCAGCCCGGCCACCATGAAGACCGTCACCGACGCCTCCCTGGCGGGTTCGCCGGCGACGTTCGCCCGCAACAAGCTGCAGATCGCCGTGCCCGCGGACAACCCGGCCATGGTGGACGAGCTGAAAGACCTGACCGACCCCAAGGTGAAGGTCGCCCTGTGCGCCGAGCAGGTGCCCTGCGGAGCCGCCGCGATCAAGGCGCTGGACGCGGCCGGGCTGAAAGTCACCCCCGTCACCCTCGAACAGGACGTCAAGGCCGCCCTCACCAAGGTCGAGCTGGGTGAGGTGGACGCGGCACTGGTCTACAAGACCGACGTCATCGCCTCTGCGGGCAAGGCCGAGGGCATCGACTTCACCGAGGCGGACCAGGCGATCAATGACTACCCGATCGCGACACTGGCCAAGGCGCCCGCCGGTGACCTGGCTCAGCGGTTCGTGGACCTGGTGCTGTCGCAGCAGGGCAAGGACGTGCTGGCCAAGGCCGGCTTCGAGGCCCCCTGACTCCCATGGCCGCCGCCGAGCAGAAATTCCCGGCCGACCCGCAGGACGGGTCCGCCGGCCGCGCCACCACATCCCGCCGGACTTCCGCGCGTCCGCCGTGGATGCTGCTGGTGCCCGCCGTGGCCGGGCTGGCGTTCCTGGTGCTGCCGCTGGCCGGGCTACTGATCCGCGCCCCGTGGCCGACACTTCTGGCGCGCCTGGCCGAACCGCACGTTCTGGAGGCGCTGCGCCTGTCGCTGGTGTGCGCCACCATCGCCACCGCGGCGTGCTTGCTGCTCGGCGTGCCGCTGGCGTGGCTGCTGGCCCGGGTGGACTTCCCGGGCCGACGCCTGGTGCGTGCCCTGGTCACCGTTCCGCTGGTGTTGCCCCCTGTCGTGGGCGGTGTGGCGCTGCTCCTCGTGTTCGGGCGGCGCGGCCTGATCGGGCAGTGGCTGGAGGCCACGTTCGGGATCACGCTGCCGTTCACCACCGCGGGCGTGATCGTCGCCGAGGCGTTCGTGGCGATGCCGTTCCTGGTCATCAGCGTCGAGGGCGCGCTACGAGGCGCCGACCAGCGCTTCGAGGAGGCCGCAGCCACGCTCGGCGCTTCCCGCTGGACCGTATTCCGCCGCGTGACCCTGCCGCTCATCATGCCGGGCGTGGTGGCCGGGGCGGTGCTGTGCTGGGCGCGGGCCCTTGGGGAGTTCGGCGCCACGATCACCTTCGCGGGCAACTTCCCCGGCACCACCCGCACCATGCCGCTGGCGGTCTACCTGGCGCTGGAGACGGAGCCGGAGGCCGCGGTCGTGCTCAGCCTCGTCCTGCTGGCCGTCTCCGTGATCATCCTGGCCAGCCTGCGCGATCGGTGGGTGAGCAGCCCATGACCCTGCAGGCGCACCTGGTGGTCACCCGGCCCGCCTTCGCCCTCGACATCACCCTGCAGGTCGCGCCGGGGGAAGTGGTGGCACTGCTCGGTCCCAACGGCGCGGGCAAGACCACCGCCCTGCGTGCCCTGGCCGGCCTGACGGCCATGGCCGGCGGGCACATCAGCCTGGACGGGCAATCCCTGCACACCACGGCCGCCGAGCAGCGGCCGATCGGCATGGTCTTCCAGGACTACCTGCTCTTCCCGCACCTGTCCGCCCTGGACAACGTCGCTTTCGGCCCGCGCTGCCAGGGCGCCTCCAAGGCCGAGGCGCGCCGCGTCGCCGCTGCTCAGCTCGCGCGCGTCGGCCTGGCCGAGCACGCGGCCGCCAAACCCCGGCAGTTGTCCGGCGGACAGGCGCAGCGGGTCGCGCTGGCCCGCGCGCTGGCCGTACGGCCGCGCCTGCTGCTGCTGGACGAGCCGCTGGCCGCGCTCGACGCCCACACCCGGCTGGAGATCCGCTCCCAGCTGCGCCGCCACCTGGCCGGGTTCGACGGCGCCACCGTCCTGGTCACCCACGACCCCCTGGACGCGATGGTGCTGGCCGACCGGCTGATCGTCATCGAGAACGGCGCCATCGTCCAGCAGGGTGCCCCGGCCGACGTGGCGCGCCGCCCGCGTACCGACTACGTCGCTCGCCTGGTCGGGCTCAACCTGTACCGAGGGGTGGCCGATGGCCGGACCGTCAAGGTCGGCGAATTGCCGCTCAGCACCAGCGACCCCCTGCAGGGTCCCGTGTTCGTCGCCTTCCCGCCTGCCGCCGTCGCCCTCTACCGCACCCGCCCCGACGGCAGCCCCCGCAACCAGTGGCCGGCCACCATCGGCGGCATCGAACGGCACGGGGACAACGTCCGCGTGCACCTCGACGGCCCGATCACCGCCTTCGCCGACATCACCCCTGCTGCCCTAGCCGACCTCGACCTGATGACCGGGCAGCAGGTGTGGGCGTCGGTCAAGGCCGCCGAGACCCACGCCTACCCGGCATGAGCCGCCCGGTGTTGATCGGTCGCACGTGTCCTTGCGCGCAGCGGGGGCGCATGCGCCCCGGGAGCGCGGGTAATGACCGCCCACCGGATGAAGGATGGGTGGCATGGGATTGTGGATGAGGTTGAGGGGTCGGTTCGGGCGGCAGGGGCGACGGTTGCGAGCCGTGGCCCTGCAGCGCTTCGGCTGGCGGAAGCTGCGCCCGGGCCAGCAGGAGGCGATGGAGCACTTACTCCACGGGCGTGACGTGCTGCTCGTCATGCCGACCGGTGGCGGCAAGTCGGCCGTCTACCAGGTTCCCACGCTGCTGCTCGACGGACCCACGATCGTCGTCTCGCCGCTCATCGCACTCCAGCGTGACCAGGTGACCGGCCTGCTCAAGGCCGACGCGGGCGGCGCCGTGGCGGTGAACTCGACCTCGTCTGCAGCGGCCGGGTTGGAGAAGGTGACGGCAGGGGATGCGGCGTTCGTGTTCCTGTCCCCGGAACAGCTCGCCAAGCCCGCCGTCGTCGAACGGCTCGCGCAGGCCGCGCCGTCGCTCATCGCGATCGACGAGGCCCACTGCGTCTCATCCTGGGGGCACGACTTCCGCCCCGATTATCTGCGGCTCGGGAAGGTCATCGAGCGTCTGGGGCATCCGCCTGTGGTGGCGATGACCGCCACCGCTGCGCCGAACGTACGCGAGGAAATCGTCCGCTCGCTCGGCCTGGCCGACCCGGCGGAGATCGTCAGGGGGTTCGACCGGCCGAACATCTCGCTGGAGGTCCGGCGGTTCGTCCGCGCCGCGGACAAGAGTCGGGCGCTGGTCGAGTATGCCGCCTCCCACGAGGGCCTCGGCCTGGTGTACGTCGCCACCCGCAGAGAGACCGAGGAGTACGCGGCGACGCTGGCCGGCCGGGGACGCCGGGCCGAGCCGTACCACGGGGGCATGCGAACCGCCGAGCGTACCCGCGTACACGAGCTGTTCACCAAGGGCGACGTGGACACCATCGTCGCGACCTCGGCGTTCGGGATGGGCATCGACCGGCCGGACGTGCGCTACGTGCTGCACGCCGGGCCGCCGGAGTCGCCCGACGCGTACTACCAGGAGATCGGCAGAGCGGGCCGGGACGGCGCGCCCGCCTCGGCGGTGCTGTTCTACCGGCAGGAGGATCTGGGCCTGCGCCGGTTCTTCACCGGCGGCCGAGCCAACGGCGAAGCGCTGCTGCGCGTGGCGACACTGGCTCGCGAGCACGCCGGCACGGTGCCTGCGGGCGAGTTGGCGGCGCTGCTCAAGATGAGCACGTCCAACCTCACCAGGCTCGTCAACCTGCTGGAACGGGCCGGCGCGCTCACCGTGACCGACACCGGCGACCTGCGCTACACCTCCGGCAGGCTGACGCCGGAGCGGGCCGCCGCGCGGGCGGCCGAGCTGGACGAGGCACGACACCGCGTCGACGACTCGCGAATCGACATGATGCGCGGCTACGCGGAGACCAGGGGCTGCCGCCGCCGGTTTCTGCTCGAATACTTCGGCGAGCCGTACGCCCGGACGTGTGGCGCGTGCGACACCTGCGCGAACGGCGAGGCGCGCGAGCTGGAGCCGGCGCCCGGCAAAGGGGCGTTCCCTGTGCGAGCGAAAGTGACGCACAAGATGTGGGGGCCAGGGACGGTCATGAGCCGGGACCATGACCGGATCACCGTGCTGTTCGACTCGGTCGGCTACAAGACCCTGTCGCTGGCCACGCTGAAGGACGTCCTGCGAGATCAGGGTGACTCGGACACATGAGCCGCGGCGATGTCCGGGGCGTAGTCGTAGATCCATCCATTGGCGACCAGCGGGTCCGCATCGGAGAAGGCCCGGTCACGTGCCTCCTGCTCCGGCCCGTCGGGCAGGTGGTTGACGTGCGACCGTGCGTGGCTGAGCTCCTGGATCCGGCTCGTGCGCGGAATGCGCAGCGCCTCGTAGCGCTGGAGTGCCCCGGCGGGATCGCCGACCTGGTCGGCGAGGCAGCGGGCGAGGACGGCGGCATCCTCCATCGCCTGCGCCGCGCCTTGGGCGAAGAACGGGAACATCGGATGCGCGGCATCCCCGAGGATCGTGACCGGCCCGCTGCTCCAGCGGTGCAGCGGTGCCCGGTCCAGCAGCGACCAGCGTCCCGGCGTGCCCCCTGCGCGGATCAGATCCAGCAGCCTCGGGTCCCACCCGGCGAACTCCGCGAGGAACTCCTCAACTGTCGCGGTGGCACTCCACGACTCGACGGAGTCGTCGCCTGCCGGGGCGAAGGCGACCAGATTCACGAACTCGCCTGCGGAGACGGGATAGTGCACCAGATGGTGGTCCGGCCCGATCCACAGCGACTGTGCGGGCCTGCGCGCGAAGGCGGGCGCGCGGTCGGCCGGCACCAGCGCGCGAAACGCGCAGATTCCCGAGTACGTCGCCCGCGTGGGCCCAGCGATCGCATTCCGGATGATCGAGTGGATGCCGTCCGCCCCGATGACGACGTCGGCCTCCACCACCTCGCCATCGTCGAATCGCAGGACCGGACACCCGGTAGGGGAGATCAGCTCGACGCAGCGCTTGCCGAGCCGGAGGGCGGACTCGGGCACCGTGGACTTGATGGCGTTCAGCAGATCCGCCCGGTGCGCGGTGTACGTGTGCTCGCCGTACAGTCGCTCGCACGACGCGGCAAGGTTCTCCGCGGACAGGACGGTTCCGTTCTGCCAGCGCCGGAACTCCCATCCCACCTCCAGCCGGACCGCCCGTCGGGCGAACGCGTCCAGCACGCCCAGTTGACGTAGCAGGCGGGCCGCATTGGGTGCGACCACCAGTCCGGCACCGACCTCCTTCAGCTCCGTCGCCTGTTCGTACACGGTGCTGGGCAGTCCCGCTCGATGGAGGAAAGCGGCCGCGGCGAGGCCGCCGATACCGCCACCGAGGATGGCGATTCGCGGTGTTCCGGTGGTTGATCCGGTCATTCTGTTGCACTCCAGTCCGTCGTGGCTCGCCTGGCGAGCCGACCACGGCCGTCATGGTGACGGACCCGGATCGCTCTTCGGACAGACATGGTCATTCAATGAACATCGTTCTTGCATAGCATCGGGGCGATCGCCAGAGAGGGGCACGAGCGGCATGCCACGAACCAACGAGCCGGGCCGGAGTGTGAGTTCGCGCCTTCTCGACATCCTCTTCGCGTTCCGATCCGATCAGCGCGTGCTCAGCCTCGCCGATCTCGTGCGCAGAACGGGCATTCCACACGCCACCGTTCGTCGGCTGGTCATCGAGCTCGTGGACGCCGGTGCACTCGACCGGAGAGAGGACGGCCGGCTCACCGTCGGGCTGCGACTCTGGCAGCTCGGCACCCTCGCGCCTCGGACGGAATCCCTCAGAGCGCTCGCCCAGCCGTTCATGGAGGATCTCTACGCGGCCCTCCACCAACACGTCCAGCTGGCGATCCGGGAGGGCACCGAGGCCGTCGTGATCGAGCGGCTGTCCGCGCCCGAGGCGCTCGGGCTCGTCTCCCGCGTCGGGGGACACCTGCCGCTGCACTGCTCGGGCGTCGGCAAGGTGCTGCTCGGCCATGCCGGCCGCGAGTTCGTCGACAGCATGCTTGCCGACGGTCTGCGGCGGCACACTCGGCAGACCGTCGTCGACCCCGGCATCCTGCGGAAGGAACTCGCCGAGTGCAGGCGGACCGGGATCGCCACGGTCCGGGGGGAGCTGACGGCCGACGCCGACTCGGTGGCCACCCGGATCGTCGACGGGGACGGCCGAGTCGTCGCGGCGATGTCGGTCGTCGTACGCGCCGGCTCCTTGAAACTGCAGGCGGCGCTCCCCACGCTCCTCGCGAGCGGCCTCGGGCTGTCACGGGCGCTGGGATGGCGTCCCGGAGTCAAGGTTCAGGGCCTCTGACTGGCTGTTCCCCCAACTCGCCAAAATCCCGGACCGCCAGGCGGACGGGTGGCAGGTCTCCGGTTCCACTGCGGTTCCCTGGCCGCCGGTCTCCTACAGGGGGCTGATCGCCCGGTCCCTGGCGGACGTGACGATGCTCCAGGGCAACTCGGGCAACGGGAGCCGGTCCGACCCCGGATCCAGGAGCAGGGAGCCGGCGGGCAACCGCGGTGAGTTGGCCGCCACCACCCTGCCTTCGGCGTTCACCAGCGTGATCTGCGTGGGGCTCGCGGCCAGCACGCCGAGCAGCAGCGCCTCGAACCTGGCCGCTCGCACGTCGGCGCCCACCACGCCGAGGAATCGGCCGTCCACCTCGGCGGGCGCGGTGAACGTCAGCATGTACGTGTCGGTGCCGCCGTAGTCGACGTACGGGCCGACGATGTGGCGGCGGCGGGTGCGCTCGGGCACGGCGAACCATTCGGCGGCCGTGTAGTCGTAGAAGTCGAGGCTCTCCGGGTCGAGGTCCACGTCGAGGAAGATCGGATCCTGTTCGGGCGGCGCCTGCCACCACTCCAGCCACCGCCGGCGGTCGGCCAGCACGCCGGGCGCGACGATGACGCCGGCTCCCGCCACCACCTCCTGCGTCCTGCTCAGGCAGGCGAAGATCTCCGGCCGGACCGCGGCCAGGTCGGCACAGACGAACGAGCCGGAGGCGCGATAGCACGCCACGACGCTCGCCAGGATGCGATCCAACGAGCTGAAAATGTCCGCGACGATCGTGTGGACCCGGTCCGCCACCTGGCCGACGTGCCGATCGCTCATCGTTGCCTCCTCACTCGGATGCGACGAGCCGCCAATGGAACTCCATCAGACGCTCTATCCCCTTGTCGATGTGTTCCTCGGTGAGCGACCTTGCCCGGGCCGGGTCGCGCGCCTCGATGGCGTCGATCACCTGGGTGTGGCTGCGTACCACGTCCTGCGGGTCGACGGCCTCCCCGTACGGGAGCCAGAGCAGCTCGCCCACCTCGGCCTGGATGTCGATCTCGGCGCGCGTCAGCCGTACGGACTGGGCGGCGGCGGCCACCTCGATGTGGAAGCGGCCGTCGGCGCGGCGGCGGTCGCCCACGGAGGTGGCCGCGTCGAGGCGGGCGAGGACCTGGCGCAGGCGCGTGACGTTGTCGGCGGAGGCCCGCAGGGCGGCCAGCCGGGCGGCGGTGCCCGCGATCGCGGAGCGGTAGTCGCCGATCTCGCGCAGCTCCGAGGTGCTGAGCTCGCGCAGGCGGCGCCGCAGCCGGGCCGTGGACGGGTCGGAGGGCGCGAGCACGAACGTTCCGCCGCCACGCCCCCTGCGGGTCTCGACCAGCCCGCGCTCGCGCAGGGCGGCCAGGGCCGCGCGCAGCGTCACGGTGGAGACGTTGAGCGCGTTCGCCAGCTCCAGCTCGGCGGGCAGCTGGTCGCCGTCGGCGATCAGGCCGAGCGCGATCGCCTCGGCCAGCCGGCGCACCACGACCTCCACCCGGCCGGAGCCGTCATCGAGCGGCGCGAAGACCGCCGCCTTGGGGAGCGCCCCCGCGCGCTGGTTCATGAGCAGAGCATATTGCCTTTTGAAATATGAACTCATAGTTTTAAGCGCAACCCACCCTAGGGAGGCCACATGCCGGATCCCGAGAAGAGGTTCGCCGAGGAGTGGCGCAACGCCGCCTACAACTGTTTCTCCTCAGGCCACAAGTTCTGCCGCGAGGTCTGCCCGGTCATGCAGGTCACGCGGAACGAGTCCTGGAGTCCCACCGCCTTCCACGCCAACGTCGTGGCGATGGAGAAGGGTGAGCTCGAGGTCGCGGACGTCGCGGCCGACTACGTCAACTGCACCGGATGCGGCGCGTGCGAGCTGCGCTGCCCCAACTCGCTGTTCACCGGCGACTTCTACCGCTTCCGCACCCGTACGGTCGACCTGGTCAAGGCCGTGCGCGGGCTGGCCGTCTCGCAGGGCGTGCACCAGCCGGGCTGGCAGCGCTGGAACCTGCTCACCGACGAGCGCAGGCACGAGCCGGTGCTGAACGGCACCCCGGTCGACCAGGCGCGGGTACGCGACTGGGCCGACGGGCTGGACCTGCCGATCGGCGGGGAGACCATCTTGTTCGTCGACTGCGAAGCGGCCTTCTACCGCACGTCGGTGCCGCGCTCGGTGGCCCGCATCCTCAACCTCGCCGGCTACAAGTTCGGGCTGATGAACGAGCAGTGGTGCTGCGGTGGGCCGGCGGCCGAGATGGGCTATGAGGAGCAGGCGCGCCGGTTCGCCCAGCACAACCTGGACGACTGGCGGGCGGCCGGGGTGCGGCGGGTGCTGGTGCTCGACCCGCACGACTACATCACCTTCACCGAGGACTATCCGAAGTACTTCGGCGACACCTACGACATCGAGATCGTGCTGGTCGTGGAGCTGCTGGCGGAGCTCATCAGGGAGGGCAGGCTGACGCCGCACGTCCCGGTCGAGCGTACGGTGACCTACCACGACCCGTGCCGGCTCAACAAGCGCAAGGGCGTCTGGCGGGAGCCGCGGGAGATCCTGCGGGCCATTCCCGGATTGACCTTCCATGACGTGGACCGGGTGACGCAGTGGTCGTACTGCTCGGGTGGGGGCGGCGGGCTGCCCGTCGAGAAGCCGGAGCTGACCGCGAAGATCAGCGAGAACCGGGTCGAGAAGGCGGCGGAGCTGGGCGTGGACACGCTGGTCAGCGCCTGCCCGTGGTCGGAGCGGCCGTTGTCGGAGGCCGGCCAGGCGCGCTCGATCGACGTCGTGGACCTGCACGAGCTGCTGGCCGAGTCGCTGGGGGTGGCCCCATGAGCGCGCCGGAGGTGGCGTCATGACCGTCCTACTCGGCGACCCCGTGCTGGAGGAGCTCCGGCAGATTCTCGGCCCCGAGCACGTGCTGACCGGCAAGGCCGACCGGCTCAACCGGGCGCGCGTGCCCGCGCCGTTCCCCGTGCACCGGTGGGCGGAGCGCATGCCGGACCTGGTCGTGCTGCCGGCCTCCACGGAGGAGGTCGCGGAGGTGCTCAGGCTGGCCAACAGCCTGCGGATCCCGGTCGTGCCGCGCGACGGCGGCACCGGGCTAACCGACGGCGCGGTGCCCCTGCGCGGCGGCATCGTCGTGGACGTCAAACGGATCAACCAGATCAGGGAGATCGACCTCGACAACCGTACCTGCACGGTCGGCACCGGGATCAACGCGCTCAAGCTCAACGAGGTCCTCGCCCGGCACGGCCTGATATATCCGGATGATCCGGCGTCCTATCCGTGCTCGCTCGTCGGCGGCCGGATCGGCACCAGCGGCTGGTCGCTGATCGGCTCCCGCTACGGACACACCCGTGACCTGGTGCTCAGCTTCGACCACGTGCTGCCGACCGGCCGGGTCATCCACATCGGCGACGGCATCGGGCGGAAGATCACCAAGAGCTCCAGCGGGTACCAGCTCAAGCACCTGTTCATGGGCCATCAGGGCACGCTCGGCATCGCCACCGAGGCGACGCTGAAGCTGTTCCCGAAGCCGGAGGCGGAGTTCTCGCCGTTCTGGGCGTTCGAGGACTACGACAGCGCCTACCGCACGGTCGGGGCGCTGGCGCGGGCCGGCGTGGCCACGTTCGCCGGGGCGGTGCTGTTCGACGAGTGGAAAGTCGACTACCTGCGGCGCGACGACGAGGCCTACATCCCGCAGCCGTCGTCGGTGAAGGCGCTGGTCTGCGCCGCCATGTACGGCTACGAGGACGAGGTGCGGGCCGGCGGCAGGAGGCTGCTGCGCATCGCCCGCTCGCTCGGCGCCCGCTATCTGGGCGACGAGATCTCCGAGGGCGACTGGGCGGCCAGGCACGACAGGTACGCCACGCCGCTGCACGGCCGTACCCGGTCGGGCCAGGTCGTCCCGATGAGCTGGCACTGCGAGGACGCCTCGATCAACTACACGAACCTGCCCGCCGTACGGCTGGCCTGGCACGAGATCGCCGACCGGCTCAGGCGGGAGAGCGACGTGTTCGACGACTGGGGCATGTTCGCCTACACCAACGGCGCGACCGGCGCCGACTACCTCACCGAGATCGACATCGGCATCTGGGAGCAGCGGCTCGACGACGCCGCCTGGGAGGCGTGGGTGCGGGCCAAGCGCGACCTCGCCGCCGTGTCGCTGGCGCACGGCGGCTCGATCAGCGCCTGCCACGGCTCCTGCCGCGAGGGTGAGGTGGATCTGGTGCCCGTCGAGCTCGGCGGCGGGTACGACGTGATGCTCGACATCAAACGGGCCATCGACCCGAACAACATCATGAACCCCGGCAAGTATCTGCTCGACCAGGCATACGCGGAGAAATCGTGAAATATCGCTATCAGGAGGAGATGTCGCCTCCACCGGTTCAGCGGGTGACCGACGTCGCGATCACCCGATTCGAGCACGTCTTCGAGGTCGAGCCCGGCCTCATGGCCGAGCACGTCACGCAGCAGGCCTTCCCCAACTGGGACACGCTGCGCCTGGTCCGGTCCCGGGCCGACCACCTGGCCTGGATGCACCGGCACTTCGCGGACAAGGTGATCTCCGGCGAGGAGTTGCTCGATGACCTCGACGAATGACGCCCCGCTGAGCCCTGGGGCTGACGCAGGGGACGACGCCCGGCTGGCCGACCTCGGCTACACCTCCGAGTTCCGCAGGGACATGAGCCTGTGGGCCAACTTCTCCCTCGGCTTCACGTACCTGTCTCCCGTGGTCGGGATCTACACGCTGTTCGCCTCGTCGCTGGCCGTCGGCGGCCCGCCGATGATCTGGAGCCTGGTCATCGTGGGCGCCGGGCAGTTCCTGGTGGCGCTGGTCTTCGGTGAGATCGTCTCGCAGTACCCGCTGACCGGCGGCATCTACCCCTGGGCCAGGCGGCTATGGGGACGGCGGTGGGCCTGGATGACGGGCTGGGTGTACCTGGTCGCGCTGCTGGTGACGATCGCCAGCGTGGCGTACGGGGCGGGGCCGTACTTATCCGCTTTTCTCGGGATCGAGGTGGGCACGGGGAACACGATCCTCTGCGCGCTGATCATCCTGGCCGTGGCGCTGGCCATCAACATGGCCGGGACCAGGGCTCTGGCGATGGCGGCGATCATCGGCTTCGCGGCCGAGCTGGTCGGGGCGCTGGCCGTGGGCGGGTGGCTACTGCTCACCCAGCGGCACCACGGGCTCGGGGTGCTGTTCGACTCGTTCGGCGCCGGGTCGGAATCCGGATATTTCATCGCGTTCCTGGCCGCCGGGCTTATCGGGATATTTCAGTACTACGGATTCGAGGCGTGCGGTGATGTGGCCGAGGAGGTGCCCGACCCGACGCGGCGCATCCCCAAGGCCATGCGCATGACCATCTACGTGGGCGGTGCCGCCGCGACGTTCGTCTGCCTGGCGCTGCTGCTGGCGGTGCCCGACTTCGCCGCCGTCGTCTCCGGCGCCGACGGCGACCCCGTCACGAACGTGCTGACCACCGCCTTCGGCGCCACCGGCCTCAAGGTCGTGCTCGGCGTGGTGCTGCTGTCGTTCCTGTCGTGCGCGCTCAGCCTGCAGGCGGCGGCCAGCAGGCTGCTGTACTCCTACGCCCGCGACGACATGATCGCCGGCAGTCGCGTGTTCAGACGGTTCTCCAGGGCCAGGCGCATCCCGCCGAACGCGCTCCTGGTCGCCGCCGTCGTACCCGCGCTGGTCGTGCTCGGCTCCATCGTGTCGGAAGACGCCCTCATCAAGATCATTTCCTTCGCGGTCCTCGGCATCTACCTGGGCTTCCAGATGGTGGTGCTAGCGGCGTTGCGGGCCAGGTTGCGCGGCTGGCGCCCGTCCGGGCCGTTCACGCTCGGCCGCGCGGGGCTCGCCGTCAATGTGGCCGCGCTGGTCTACGGGGTGCTCGCCATCCTCAACATGGCCTGGCCCAGGACGCCCGACGCCCCCTGGTACGACAACTACCTGGTGGCCCTGTCCGGACTGGTGGTGGTCGGTGCCGGGCTGGTCTACCTGCTGGTCGCCAGGCCGTACGACAAGGGCGACGCCCCTTCGGGCGACGCCATCCCTCAGGAGGTCGCACGATGAAGTTCAGTTACGTGATGCTGCCCGACTACCCACTGCGCGAGTCGCTGGCGTCCATTCGCCTGGCCGACGAGCTCGGCTTCTACGCCTGCTACGCGGCCGACGAGACCTGGCACAAGGATCTGTGGCTGCTGTTCGCCGCCGCGGCCCAGCAGACGTCCCGCATCAGGTTCGGGCCCAGCGTGTCCTCGGTGGTGCTGCGCGAGCCGACCCTGATCGCCCAGGCGGCGGCCACGCTCGACGAGCTCAGCGACGGGCGGGCCGAGGTGGTGCTGTCCAGCGGCAACTTCGGGCTGCTCGCGCAGTACAACATCGACTGGACGGTCACCAAGCCGCTCTCGCGCGTGAAGGAGGCGGCGCACGTGGTCCGCACGCTGCTGGACGACGGCGCGATCACCTTCGACGGCGAGTTCTTCAAGTACAGCGGCCTGTTCACCTTCGCCCGCCCGGTACAGGACCGCGTCCCGGTCAAACTCGGCGCGATGCGCGGACCGCGCTCCTTCCGGGCGGCCGGCGAGCACTCCGACGGCGTGCACCACGCGCTCAGCTACACCCGCGAGGCCTACGACTACCTCGTCCAGCACTTCAGAGCCGGCGCGGAGAAGGCGGGCAAGGACGCCTCGACGATGGACATCGGCGCCTGGGTCGTCTTCGCCACCGGCCCGGACTCGGCCGTGGCGAAGGAGGCCGCCCGCAGCATGGTCGGCCTCTACGCCTCGTCCATGCCCGCCGAGCAGCTCGAACGCAACGGCGTCGACCCGAACGCGATGAAGCCGATCGTCGACGCCCTCGGCGCCGGCGACCTGGCCAGGGCGATCGAGCTGACCACGCCCGAACTGGGGGAGCGGCTGTCCATCGCCGGCACCCCGGAGGAATGCGTGGCCAAGATCAAGCGCGAGATCGAGCCGTCGGGCGTCAATCACATGATCCTGGCCATCACCGACGCGACGTTGGTCAAGCAGTTCATGGGACGGGAGCTGCCCGAGGTGGCGGATGTGGACAGCCAGCTCAGGCTGATCCACGACCAGATCATGCCCGCCTTCGCCTGACCGGAAGGGGTACGGCGGACGACGCCGTACCCCTCGGCCGGCCCCGGTGGCGGCTCATGCGTCGACCCCGCGGACACGGAACCGGCGCCACCGCGCGTCGATGCCCTGCCCGTCGAGCGAGCGACTGCGACCGTCCCGGATCGGCAGCATCGTCCAGATCCCGAACCCGAGGCGAACGCGTTCGGGGACGAACGTGCCGTGGGTCTCGTACACCGTGTTGCCGTCGACGCGCCAGACCGCCGTCGATCTGCTCCGGTCGAGCGTGATCTCACACGTGCGAAGCCGGGTGGCGAAGTCGTCGTTGAAGTCCTCATACGGCGACTCGACCACGTGGTAGAACGGCTCCTCTGCCCCCCACGCGCCCAACTGCTCGTGCAACGCGAGCACGCGGGAGGAGGTGCCGCAGACGGCGAACACGCGCTTGCTGTCGAAATCGAAAGCGTGGAAGGCGGCCATGCCCCGACGGTAGTCCCCGGGTTCGCCGCCGATGTTCTCGACCGCGAGGTCGGCGGCGAACGTCGCGGGCCGATCCGGCGGCAGCTCGAACTGGTGCGTCGAGAAGATGAGGTACTTGGCGCTGTCGGCTGGCTGGAACGTGTCGTGCGACAGCGAGAAGCGCGGGATCGTCACCCGCACCTCACCTTCGCCGACGGCCAGCTCCGCGTTGGGGTCCAGCGGGATGTGGTCGCCGCCCGCCGGGAGCGGCAGGCGCGCCGGGCTCCAGCGCGCAGCGTCGAGGTCCGGCCCCGTGAGCTCGTCGTACGTGACGAAGCCGTCGCGATACGTCGCCATTATGCGTCTCCTTCTGTTCACGCCCTCTAGAGGAAGACCCCCGGCGGCACACAGATGTGACGTCACATGCAGATTGCCGAGCGTGCATACGTTCCGATTCATTCCGGAACTGATCGCCACGAGCGGCCTCACATGCCCGCTGTAGTCTCCTCCTTCGGTTCGGTGACGGGCTCTCGCCGGCGCGAGATGACCAGCGGCGAAAGGACTTCGGAGCGTATCGGAGCGAGTAATCCTCCAGCGTGCTGTTTTTGGTCCACGAGTTGTAACGCCGGGCTTGTTTGACGGTCGCCGACATCTGACCTTCCTTTTCGGACGGTGCCGAATGATTCGCATTCCGAAGTTGTGGCAAGGCTTCGGCGTCTTTCAACCCCGCCCTGGACTGTGCTGAGCTTCGGTGAAGGCATGCTCAAAGCTCATATTGCGTGGCCAGGGCGGGGTTTTCTTTTGCGCCATGAAGCGGAGGTGGAAGCGTCGTGCGCGCGGTGCTGAAAGGCAAAATCGATGAGGGGATGTTCGGATAAGTGTGATCCTGGAGAATTCAGGACGGTGCGCTTTGCGATTCGCGCTCTTCCGGCTGCTCGGCGGGGGCGAACATCAGACGTAGGCCCAGGAAGGCGCAGAGGGGGCCGAGGGCGCTCATCGCGGCGGAGCTCACGAAGGCGGCGGCCAGATTGTCGGAGGCGAAGCCGAATCCACCGAAGTAGGTGGCGAACAGCGACGCGAACCCGAAGAACATCCCAGGGATGAGGGAGAGCACCTGGAGGCGGCCGGCCGCCAGCAGTGTGCCGTTGACCACGAAGATGACCAGCCCCAAAGCCACGGTCTGGCCGAATGACCCGGTGCCGAACATATTGCCCGTCGCGCGGTTGAGCAGGATGGCGACCACTCCGAATCCCGCCCCGGCGGTGGTGGCGGTGATCAGTTTCACCGCGTTGGCCTTGGTCGGACCGCCGAGGAGGAAGGTACCGGCCCAGGTGATGAAGATGGCCCACGTCGGCAGGTTGAGCGGGCTCATGGCGAGGAAGACGGTGGCGAAGGCGACGATCGAGGCGCTGACCTCATGAGGTAGGCGAATGCGCATGCAGGGGCTCCAATACGGAGGTCTTGCCGAGTGCAGGAGACAGGTGCCTCAGTCCAGGCCGCCAGGCTTGGCCAGAAGTTCACGCAGAGCCGCGTCGATGAACGCGGTGTCCTTCGGATTGCTGCCGTGCCCGGCGAAGTGGCCCCAGATGCCTGGTATCACGCGGAGTTCGGCGTTGGTCATGTGGCTGACCGCCCATTCCTCGTCCTCGGGCGGGAAGTAGAGGTCCTTTTCCGCGGGCATCACGATGGAGGTCGCCTTGATGGAGGCGAGGGCGGCCTCGGTGTCGCCGTCGAAGCCGGGGGTGCGGCCGACATCTCCGTTCTGCCAGGTCCAGAGCATGGCCAGCAGGTTGTTCGGATCCCGGCCGTCCAGGAAGAACCCCTCCCAGAAGCCGACGAGGAAATCCTCCAGGGAGGTGTAGCCGAGCTCCTCCCAGGACTTCTCCCAGTAGAAGGCCTGGGAGAAGCCCCACCCGGCGTACACCCGGGCCAGGGCGCGCAGCCCGGTGGCCGGCCATTGCTCGCCGTACCAGCCGCCGGCGAAGACGGAGTCGGCCGTCAGGGCGGACTTGACGCCTTCCAGGAAGACGAAGTTGTGGGCGCTCGTGCGCGCCGAGCCGCAGAACGGGGCGATCCGCTCGACCATCTCCGGGTGGCTCACCGCCCACTGGTAGGTCTGCCCTGCACCCATGGACCAGCCGGTCACCAGCGCTATGCGCTCGATGCCGAACACTTCGGTCACCAGCTTGTGCTGCGCCACGATCTGGTCGTAGACCGTGATGTGCGGGAAACGAGCCCGGTCGTAGGGGGCGGGGGTGTTGCTCGGCGAGCTGGACAGGCCGTTGCCGAGCATGTTCGGGACGATGATGAAGTACTGCTCCGGGTCGAGCGCCATGCCCCGCCCGATGAGCCACTCGTTGTCCCAGTGCCGCCCGGAGTACCAGGTGGGGTAGACGATGACGTTGCTCTTGTCCGCGTTGAGCTTGCCGTACGTCGTGTAGGCCAGGAACGCGCCGCGGAGAGTGGCGCCGTGCTGGGTGGTGAAGTCGCCCAGGTCGAAGGTCTGGTAGTCGTTCATGGGAGGACCCTTTCTGAAGGGTGAACGGGAACGTCAGGAGGTCACCGCGCATCGGCCGCGATCGGCCTTGCGCGGACCGTCGGCCGTCGGGCGGATGTCGAAGTCGAAGATCGCCGTCGGCAGGTAGAGCGTGCTGCATGCGTTGGGGATGTCCACCACGCCGCTGAGCCGGCCCTCGATCGGCGCCGAGCCGAGAAGCAGGTAAGCCTGCTCGCCGCTGTAACCGAAGGACTTGAGGTATTCGATGGCGTTCAGGCAGGCGTTGCGGTACGCCATGGTGGCGTCGAGGTAGTGGTTGGTGTCGGTGGTGTGGTCCACGGAGATGCCGACGAACGAGAGGAACTCGCTGTAGCGAGGCTCGACGTTGCCGGGCATGAAGATCGGGTTCGTGGTCACGCCGTACTTCTCCATGCCGCCCTTGATGAGGTCGACGTGGAGGTCCAGGAACCCGCCCATCTCGATGGCGCCGCAGAAGGTGATCTCCCCGTCGCCCTGGCTGAAGTGCAGGTCGCCGGCGGACAGCAGGCCGCCGGGGACGTGCACGGGGTAGAAGACCCGGGAGCCACGGGTGAAGTTCTTGATGTCGTGGTTGCCGCCGTTCTCCCGGGCCGGCACCGTGCGGGCGCCCTCGTGGGCGATCCTGGCCGCGTTCTCACCGGTGAGCTGCCCCGCCAGCGCGTTGTCCGCCAGCGGTGGCAGCGCCAGCGCCGGCACCCGGTACGGATCGGTGTCGATGAGGGCCTGTTCCCGGGCGTTCCAGCGGGCCAGCAACTCGGCGGACGGAGCGGTGCCCATGAGGCCGGGATGGGTGATCCCGGTATACCGGACACCGGGGATGTGCCGCGAGGTGGCCATCTGTCCGTGGAAATCCCAGATGGCTTTGTACGAGTCCGGGAAGTAGTCGGTGAGGAACCCGCCACCGTTGTCGCGGGCGAAGACACCGGTGTATCCCCAGCCCGAGCCCGATCCGTCGCCCGTCGGTTGCGGGATCGGACCCAGGTCCAGGATGTCCACGATGAGCAGGTCTCCCGGCTCCGCTCCTTCCACCGCGATCGGGCCGCTCAGCATGTGAGCGTGCGTCAGGTCGACGTCGCGGACGTCATTGGCCGAGTCGTTGTTGCCGATCTGGTTGTCGGTCCAGTCCCGGCACTCGAGACGGAATTCCGTTCCCGGCGACACGGTGGCGGCCGGCGGGATGTCCGGGTGCCAGCGGTTGTGGCCCGGGACCTTCTGATCGCGCATGGACAGGGTCTGGTCGACGCTGAAGATGACTTCCGGCATGTGCTGCCTCCAAACGGGTTTCGCCGATCAGGGCTTCGGCAGAAGGGCGTGTCGGGGGTCCGCCGTCCGTGCGGGTGCCCGCCGGGATGCGGGGACCGCGTCGACGACGCAGGGCTCGTACGCGCTTGCGTCCTGGGCGTGCAACGCTCGGGCCAGCGCGGCTGTTGTGCGGACCACCATCGGGGAGGTGAAGACACGACGTGACTGGTGACCGCACGCTTCACACGGTTCCTCCGGCCGGGCCTCCCCGATCGGGCGTACCACGTCGAAGGGGCCGCATCCCGCACACCGGTACTGGTACGTAGTCATTACACTCCTCAAAAACTTCGCGATTGAAGTATTTTTGGAGAAAGTAAATCTGGAAGGCGAGAGACGTTACATGCAGGTAAACGCTGCGCGCCGCGCGTTCGGGTGGCGCTACGCCCCGGAGGTGAGGTCAGACTCTCTCTAGGAGAGCTGCTGGAGGACGTCCCACTGCAGGCCGTCGGCGGCCGCGAGGAACACACGCTGATTCAGATGGCGGTTTCGCACCTGGACGGTGCCGCGCGGACTCTCGTACTCCAGCCCCTCGGCCATCGCCTGGATCCGCTCCACGTCCAGCACACCCGCCCTGCGCAGCAGCTCGGTGAGCATGCGCACGCCTTCGTAGCAGGACTCGCCCAGGCTGTTGAGCACCGGCGCCTGCAAGCCGAACCTGCGCCTGTAGGCCGCGGCGAAGTCCAGCCCGGACGCGGTGGGCAGGTCTTCGAAGTATCCCGCCGAGGTCATCAGGCCCCGCGTGTTCTCCGGCCCGGTGGCGAGGAGGACGTTCTCCTCGATCAGCGAGCTGAACCGGACGTGGTCTCGATCCAGCCCCGCACTGCTGAACGCGCGGTTGAAGTTGACGGCGTCATTGCCGATCAAGAGCATGAGGACCGCTTCGCACCCGCTGATCGCGACCCGGCTCAGCGTCTCCCCGAAGTCCTCGGTGCCCAGCGGCACATAGATCTCGTCACACACGACGCCGCCCAGTTCGGCCAGGTAGTGCCGGGCCGCGCGGGCCGACGATCGCGGCCAGACGTAATCGTCGCCCACGATCGTCCATCGCCGGATTCCCAGCTCGCTCGCGAACCATTCCAGCGTGGGCCGCAGCTGGCGATTCGGCGTCTCCCCGGTGAGGAACACCCCAGGAGACCGCTCGCCGCCCTCGTAGAGCGCGGTGTAGACGTACGGCACCCGTCCGCCGATGCGCGGAGCGACGACCTCGCGTACCGCGGAGATGTGCCAACCGGCCACGGCGTCGATCATGCCTGCGCAGATCAGCGCGTCGATCTCGTTCGCCACCTGCTCGGGCGGCGCCCCACCGTCGACGAGCACAAGCCGCAGCTCCTTGCCCAGCACTCCCGACTCGGCATTGACCTCTTCGGCCGCCAACTGCGCGCAACACTCGCAGGACGGCCCGAAGATCCCGGCCGGGCCCTGGAGCGGTATCACGAGGGCGACGTCCAGCGTGTCATGGCGCTTGGGCCCTGCGGGAGAGCCGGGCCACAGGCGCGACTTCTCGATCATGTAGGTAACGTTATCTATTACTTGTTACTGAAATATTTCACAGCGATAAGGAATGGTACCGTGGGAGGGAAGGCCACCACGATCTCTTGGCAGGGAAGTTGACGACTGCAGCGACCGTACATCGCGACCTCGACTTCGCGCGGCTCCTCACGCTCGTCGAACGGAGTGTCGTACAGAAGCTCGGTGCGGCGCTGAAAGCGGACAACGCCACGATCGAGGAGTGGCGCGTGCTGTCACTGCTGGGCGACGGCAACGGTCACCCTATGACCGAGGTCGCCGAATTCGCGGTGCTCTCGCCGCCGAGCCTCACCAAGGTCATCGACCGCATGGTGTCGTTGACCCTCGTGCATCGCCGGGTGGATGAGGCGGACCGTCGGCGCGTGCTGGTGTTCGCGACGGAGCGCGGGCGCCAGGCACTCGAGAAGTGGACCGCCACGGTGGAGTGCCAATACAAGGACATTGTCGACGCCATCGGCGGCGAGGAGATCGCCCTGCTGCGGGCCCTGCTGGTCCGCGTGTCCGGCCGTCTGGGGCAATGACCCGGAGGCGTGCTGCGTGCGATCGCCGTCATCTCGCACCGGCACGGCTCGATTTTGCCCCTAAAGCCTCGCCTGTAGGTCCTGCTCGACCTGCTGTGCGAGCAGGCGGTGGCGGTTGGCTCGATTGACTTCCTGCCGATGCGGATCCGGGATGGGCGCCGCGAGCAGGAGGCGCTGCGTGTACGGATGCTCGGGGCTCGATGTCACGACGTCCCCGTCCCCGTCCTCGACAAGCTCCCCTCGATACATCACCGCCACCCGATGGCTGATGTAGCGCACGACGCCCAGGTCGTGCGACACGAACAAATATGCCACAGCAAGCGACTCCTGCAGCTCGATCAGCAGATCGAGCACGGTCGCCTGGGTCGAGAGATCAAGTGCCGACACAGGCTCATCACAGACGACGAGCTTCGGACGCAGCGCGAGTGCCCGGGCGATCGCGACTCGCTGGCGCTGGCCGCCGCTGAACTCCCGCGCATAGCGGTCCACGGCGTCCTTCGGCAGCCGAACCTGGTCGAGGAGCTCGCGTACCTGCGCCTTGGCGGCGTGTCGCCTGACGCCGGTGACCCAGAGTGGCTCGGTGAGGATGTCGCCGACCGTCATGCTCGGGTTGAGCGAGGTGTAGGGATCCTGGAAGACCACCTGCAGCTCGCGCGCGAGCCCGCGGCGCGCACGGCGCGAGGCGTGCCCGATCTCCCGGCCCTCGAACCGAATCGAGCCGGCAGTCACCGGGGCGAGGCCGAGAATGGCGCGGCCGAGTGTGGTCTTACCCGAGCCCGACTCGCCGACCAGACCGACGGTCTCGCCGGGCTTCACGTCGATCGAGACCCCGTGAAGGGCACGGAACGGTTTCGAGCGGAAACCCTTCGACGGATACTCGACAACGAGGTCTCGAACCTCGAGCAGTGATTCAGACACGAGACTCTCCCGTAGCCTTCGCGCGGGCGAGCCGGGACGGCCGCCCGTCGAGCATCGAGCCGAGCAGCGAGCGCGTGTAGTCGTGCCGCGGCGTGTCGAAGATCGCCTGGGCGTGCCCGCCCTCGACGATCTCGCCCTGCCGCATCACGAGGACGCGATCGCAGATGTCGGCCACGACACCGAAGTTGTGCGTCACGAACAGCACGCCGAGACCTTTCTCCTGCTGCAGGTCACGGAGCAGGTCGAGGATGTCGGCCTGCACCGTGACGTCGAGCGCCGTGGTCGGCTCGTCGGCGACGAGCAGTTCGGGATCGCATGACACGGCACCGGCGATGAGGACTCGCTGCGCCATACCGCCGGAGATCTCGTGCGGGAAGGCACGGTACGTGCGCGCGGGGTCCGGGATGCCGACCCGTGCGAGCAGGTCGAGCACGCGGTCACGCGCCGCCGCTCGGGAGAGGCCGAGGTGCACCCGGACGACTTCGCTCAGCTGGTTGCCGACCCGGAACGACGGGTCGAGGTTGCTCATCGGCTCCTGCGGGATGTAGCCGATCCGGCGCCCGCGCACGGTGCGCAGGAACGACGCCGAGCGGCCGAGAAGCGGCTCGCCGGCGAGCGCGATCGCCCCAGAGGTGACCTCGCCGCCGGTCGGCAGCAGGTCGAGGACCGAGAGCGCGACTTGGGTCTTGCCCGATCCGGACTCGCCGACGAGGCCGACGACCTCGCCGTGTGCGACATCGAGCGAGACTCCGTGTACGACCTCGATGGAACCGGCGCTGTAGGCGACGCGCAGATCTCGGACCGAGAGCAGCGCGCTCGACGGGGCCGCCGTTCCTATTGTCTCGGGAGCTCCGCTCCCTTCGTTGTTCCCGGCCGGGGAAGCAGTGACGCGGTGGCGGCGCCGGACCGGCTTCGCGGCGCCCGCCTGCAGCGCGTCCCGCAGACTGCTCGCGAACAGGGCGAGGGCGGCCGAGGTCATGAAGAGGGCGAGGCCGGGCCAGAACAGCATCTGCGGAGCCTGGAAGATGTTGAGGAAACCCTCGTTGAGCATGGAGCCCCAGCTGGCGGTCTGAGGGTCGCCGAAGCCGAGGAACTCGAGTCCGGCCTGGATGTTGATGCAGATCGCCAGCACCATGGCGCTGTGCATGATGAGCGGCCCGCGTACGACGCGAATCATGTGCCGGGCGATGATCCTGGTGTCGCTCAGGCCGGACACCAGGGCGGCGTCGATGTAGAGCTCGTTGCGTACCCCGCTCACTGTGGCGCGCACCAGGCGGTACGCGCCGGGCGCGAGCATGACGCCGAAGATGACCATCGACGTCCAGATGGAGGGGCCGAACACCGTGCGCAGCGCCAGCAGGACGATGATCGCAGGCAGCGCCTGGAGCAGGTTGGAGGCCCACGAGGAGACCGAGTCGAAGGTCCGGCCGTAGTAGCCGGCGATGAGCCCTGCGGGCAGTCCGATGACGAGCGAGGTGAGGAGGGCGATGGTCGCGCCGAGCAGGCTGACCTGGGCGCCGTACAGAAGCCGGGAGAGCAGGTCGCGGCCGGCGCTGTCGCCGCCGAGCGGGTGCCCGGCGGAGATCGTGGCGAAGATGTCGTCGAGCGACGACCGGGCCGGGTCCTGGGGGGCGAGCACGGGCGCCAGTACGGTCGCGAACAGGATGAGCAGCAGGACCATCAGCGAGATGATCCCCAGCGGGTCGTGCAGCACCTTGCTGATGACACCACGCCGTGCCGCGACCGCTGTGGGGGCCGGGATCGAGACCATCTGGCTCATGAAAGACGCACCTTCGGGTTGAGAAGGCCGATGGCGAGGTCGACCACGAGGTTGACCAGCACGACGATGGTGGTCATCACCAGGACGACACCCATGATGACCGGTACGTCGCCGTTGATCGCCCCGTTCGTGGCGGCGAGGCCGAGTCCGGGGAGTGCGAAGATGCGCTCGACGAAGACGGCGCCGCTGAGCGTGCCGACGAAGGTGAGCGCGACGACCGTCAGCGCCGGTGCGCTCGCGTTGCGCAGGACGTGCACGACGACCCGCCAGGACGGCAGGCCGCGCGCACGGAGCGTCCGCACGTAGTCCTGTTCGAGGACGTCGATCACGGCGCCGCGCACCTGCTGCGCCACGCCGGCGACCGCGCCGACCATGAGGGCGACGATGGGCAGGGTGATCGATGCCAGCCACTGGCCGGGCGAGGCGGTGAAGGGGACGAATCCTGTCGCAGGCAAGAGCCGCAGTTGCAGCGCGAGGCCCGACACGAGCAGCAGTGCGAGCCAGAAACCCGGCACCGCGAAGCCGACGATCGCGACCACCTGAAGCGCGATGTCGAGGGCGCCCCGGCGGAGTGCGGCGGTGACGCCCAGGGCGAAGGCGAGCAGCGTCGAGACCAGGATCGAGCCGATCACGACGGTGAGGGTGACGGTGGCCCGGCTGGTGACCAGGGAGCCCACGGGCTCCGCCGTGAACCAGGAGCGGCCGAGGTCGCCCAGGGACAGGTGCCCCACATAGTCGACGAACTGAACGTACAGCGGCCTGTCGACACCAAGCTCGGCCGACTTGGCGGCGACCTGCTCGGGCGTCGCGTTCTCACCCAGGATCTGCCGCGCGGCGTTCGCCGCGTTGCCGTACATGAGCAGGAACGTGAGGGATGGGACCACCAGGAGCACTGACAGACCCGCGCCGATTCTCTTCGCGAGGAACGCCAACAACTTGACTGCCTTTCCGGCACCCTCTCCGGACGGACGGACCGAGCCCGGCCCCTCCGGAGACGGTGCTTCTTACCCAGCGGCGGGCGCGTAGTTGTAGATCGACGGGATGTTCTGGTCCTTCTGCAGCGTCACGTTGACGGGGCCGGCCACGAAGTACTGCTCCTCGATGAACAGCCAGGGGTCGAACCAGACGTTGTCGACGAGGAACTTGTTGATCTCACCGATGATCTTGGCGTGGTCCTTCTCGGCCGCGGCCGGGTAGGACTGGATCAGCTGGGACAACTGGGGGTCGGTCGTGTGCAGCGGATTCCAGGTGGCCTTCTCGACGAGATAGTTGTTGATCACTTTCCAGTCTGTCGGCCCCGCGCCGAAGATCGCGGGGGACATCGCATACTTGCCGCTCTGCAGGCCCGCGAAGTATTGCGGGATCGTGCCGAGGTTCTTGAATGTGACGCGAATGCCGAGGGCGCCGAGGCTGTTCTTGTAGTTCTCCATCGCGGCGGGCGTGGTGTTCGCGTTGATCGGCAGGGTCAGGTCGAAGCCGCCCGCATAACCCGCCTCCGCCATGAGCTTCTTCGCGCCGGCGACGTCGTAGCCGTAGGCGTTGTTGAGCGCTTCGCCGTATCCGGGGGAGGCCTGCCGGAAGATCTGCGTGTTGGGCACGCCGGTGTCCGCCATCAAGGCTTTCCGGATCTGCGGCACGTTGAACGACATCGCTATCGCGCGGCGAACCCGCTTGTCCCCGAGCGCCGGGACGATCGAACCTGTGCGATCGTAGAAGATCATGCCCATCCACGAGATGTTGCTGTCCGGAGTCAGATGTTTGATACCCGCGGCCGTGGCGGCCTTGCGGTTGTCGGCGCCGGTGAGGTTGGCGGCGTCCACCTGACGGCTCTGGAGCGCGTTCAGCAGCGACACCTCGTCGGGGAAGATCTTGAACACCACCTTGCCGAACTGCTGCAGCTCGGGGTTCCAGTACTGCGGACGCGCGGTGAAGGTGTAAGTCGAGCCCTGCACCGTCGCGGCGGTGTCGAGCACATAGGGGCCCGAGCCGACCGGGGTCGTGGCGAGGCTCTGCGGGTTCTTGAGCGCGGCGGGACTGGCCATGCGACCGGCGGCGTCCGAGAGGTTGTAGAGGATGTCGGGATCGGGCGAGGTGTAGGTCAGCGTGACGGTGTCCGCGTCGACGACCTTGACCGAATCGAGGAGGGCGAGCTCACTCGAGAGTGGACCGGTGCCGTCGTGGAAGTGCTCGATGTTCGCCTTCGCCGCCTCGGCGTCGAAGGGAGTGCCGTCACTGAAGGTGACGTTGGGGCGCAGGTTGAGCGTGACCGACTTGTTGTCGTCGGCGAGTTTCCAGTCGGTCGCCAGCATGGGGGCATAGGTGCCGTCCGGCTTGCGCAGGATGAGTGAGTCGTAGGCGGCCTGGGCGTAGGGGACGAAGTTGGCGTCACCGGCTCCGGCGGGATCGAACGTCTGCGGCGCGACGATGCTGCCCAGGGTCAGCGTGCTGGTGGCGGCGCCGCTGGCGCTCTGCGGCTCGGCGCCGGCGCAGGCGGCGGCACCCATGGTGACGCCGACAGCGAGAGCCGCTGCGACGACGGTGCGGATGTGCATGAATACTCCCTTGTGTCCGTGGCGCGGCGGCGACGGCGTGGCGGGTCCTTGCTCAGCACCTGATCGGTCAGGCTTGGAGGACGATCGTCCGCATCGCCTGAGCGATGCGGAGCGCCCGGGCGTCGCAGCCGCCGGGCGGTGGCATGCGGCGGACGACGTACCCGAAGCTGATTCCGGTTTCCGGATCGTGGAAGCCGAGCGCGCCGCCCATGCCGTCGTGGCCGAACGCACGGAATCCGCCGAACAGGAGCCCCGGGACGGGCTTCTGGAAGACGATGCCGTAGCGCCGCTCGATCCCGATCACCTCGTCGATGCCGGCCACCTGGGGTTGGGCCAGTTGCGCGATGGTGTCGGCGGAGAGCAGCGGGGCGCCGGTGAGGCCCACGGTGCTCTCCGCGAAGAGGGCCGCGATGCCGCGCGCGGACGCGGTAGCGCCGGCGGCCGGCATGCCGATGGCGCGATCGCGCCGGGCCTGGCGACGACGCTCGTCCTCGTTCGTGGGGGACGCGGCGCCGGCCATCACATAGGCGCCCAGCTGGCCGGGCGTGCGGGGGAAGGGCGGGCCGGCGGAGCCGGCGACCGGGCGCATCGGCAGCAGGTCGAGAGCGCGCGGTTCGAGCTCCTTGGGAAGCCCTAGATAGAAGTCGAGGCCACGCGGCCCGCGGATCTCCTGCTCGTAGAACTCGGCGAGGGTGCGGCCGGTGATGCGGCGCACGATCTCGGAGCCGAGGATGCCGATGGTCACGGCGTGGTAGCCGAAGGCCGAGCCGGGATGCCAGAGCGGGCGCTGCGCGGCGAGCAGTTCGGCACCACGGACGGTGTCGGCGAGCTCGTCGCGGGTCAGTCCGGGCACGGCCTGCGGCAGGCCGGCCTGGTGGGAGAGCAGCTGGCGGACGGTGATCGCGGCTTTGCCGGCGGCGGCGAACTCGGGCCAGTAGCGCGCCACAGGGGCGTCCAGGTCGAGACGGCCGCGTTCGAGGAGGAGGCCGATGCTCATGGCGATCGTGCTCTTCGACACGGAGTAGGGGATGAGCAGGCTCTCCCGGGTGATCTCGGGGCCGATCGCGATGTCCAGCACGAGCTCCGTGCCTGCGTAGGCGGCGATCTGGAGGTCGTCGTCGCGGAACTCCCCCTGCTCGGCGATGCCGTCGATGAGTGGGCGGAACGGAGCGGCGACGTACCCGTCGAATCTCGTCGTGGGGGCGGTCATGCGATGCCTCCCTGCGTTGTCACAGTGGCGCGTGAACAACAGTTAGGGGAAACATACTGACCAGTGGTAAGTATGTCAATGATGCCGGATATGCCGGGCCTTCGCTTGATCAATAAGCTGGAGTCGCACATGCCACCTGCCTCGCCGGCGGCCGCCGCTGACACGCTGACTGCACGGGACGGCGCCCGCTTCAGAGACCTGAACGACAACGGCACGATGGAGCCCTACGAGGACCCGCGACTGTCCACTGCCGAGCGGGTCGCCGACCTCGTGACTCGTCTTTCGCTCGCCGAGAAGGCCGGCCTCATGTTCCACACCCAGGTGGTCGCGACCCCCGACGGCCGGGTCTCGAACGCGCCGATTCGACCGGGCCGCGTGGGCGCCGCCGACCTCGTCGGCGGCAAACTCATCACGCACCTCAACGTGACCGAGATGCCCGGACCGCGGGAAATGGCGCGCTGGCAGAACGCGGTGCAGGAGCTCGCCGCGCGGAGCCCGCACGGCATCCCGGTCACGCTTTCGACCGACCCGCGACACGGTTTCGGGCACAACGCGGCCGCTTCCTTCGCGGCGACCGACTTCTCCGCCTGGCCCGACCAGATCGGCTTCGCCGCCATCGGCGACGCCGATCTCGTTCGCCGATTCGGCGACGTCGCACGACACGAGTACCTCGCTCTCGGCCTTCGGGCGGCGCTGCATCCCTCGGTCGACCTCGCGACCGAGCCGCGCTGGGCACGCCAGTACACGACCTTCGGCCAGGACGGCGAGCTCGCCGGCCGCCTCGTCGTCGCGTACTTGGAGGGTTTTCAGGGCGCGACCCTCGGTCCCGGCAGCGTCGCCTGCATCACCAAGCACTTCCCCGGCGGCGGGCCGCAGCGCGACGGGGAGGACCCCCACTTTCCTTACGGGCGCGAGCAGACATACCCCGGCGGGCGCTTCGACGAGCACCTCGCGCCCTTCCGCGCGGCGATCGCCGCCGGCACCGCCGGCCTCATGCCGTACTACGGGATACCGATGGGCCTCGAGTGGGAAGGCGAGCCGATCGAGGAGATCGGCTTCGGCTTCAACCGGCAGATCATCACCGGCCTCCTGCGCGAGCATTTCGGCTACGACGGCGTGGTGTGCAGTGACTGGGGACTCGTCACCGACGCGCTGTCGCCCGACGGGAGCCGCATCCTGCCCGCGCGGGCCTGGGGCGCCGAAGAGCTCACGCCGCGCGAGCGCGTACGTCGCATCGTGGAGGCGGGGTGCGACCAGATCGGCGGCGAGGAGTGCGTCGACCTCCTCATCGACCTCGTCGAAAGCGGCGACATTCCCGAGTCGCGGATCGACGAGTCCGCGCGCCGGCTGCTCGCGGTGAAGTTCGATCTCGGGCTGTTCGACAATCCGTTCGTCTGCGAGGACGAGGCCGCCGCCGTCGTCGGCGCGCCGCAGTTCGTCGCTGAGGGGCTGGCCGCCCAGGCTCGCGCCATGGTGGCGCTCACCCCGCTCGACGCGTTGCCGGTGCAGCCTGCGCGGCTCTACCTCGACGGTCTCGACCCGACGGCTGTGGCAGGGGCCGCCGAGGTCGTCCACGACCCGCGCGACGCCGACCTGATCGTGGTCCGGGTCGCGGCGCCGTGGGAGGCCCGCGACACGTACATGCTGGAAAGCGGCTTTCACGCCGGCAGGCTCGAGTTCGCTGAAGCCGACATCGCCCGGATCCTCGATCTCGCGGCGGTGGCGCCGACGGCTCTCGTGGTGGGGCTGGACCGGCCCGCGATCCTCACCCCGTTCCTCGACACCGGACTCACCTTGCTGGCCGAGTTCGGCGCCTCCGATCGTGCGGTGCTCGACGTCGTCCTCGGCGTGGCGAAGCCGCAGGGACTGCTGCCGTTCGACCTGCCACGCTCGATGGCCGCCGTCGAGACGAGCCTGCCCGACGTACCCGGGGACACCGCCGACGCATTGTTCCGCGCCGGATACGCTGCCAGCAGCACCGCCGGGATCACACGGACCTGAGATGAAGGGAACACTGGTGCCCGACAGGGAAGCGCCCACACCGTCGCGCCCCCGCCCCTATGAGAGCCCCGGCCCTTACGAGAAGGGGCGGGCGAAGCGGCGGGAGATTCTCGACGCCGCGCTGGAATTGATCGCCGTGAACGGCTATGGCAACACGAGCGTGCAGCAGATCGCCGACGCGGCGAACCTGACCAAGGCAGGACTGCTCTACCACTTCGGCTCGAAGGAGAACCTCCTGACCGAGGTGCTCCGTCGCCGCGACGAACGCGACGTCGCCGCCTTCACGAACAGCGACGCCGCCGAACCGCGCATCACCCGCATCGTCCGGCACAACAGCGAGGTGCCCGGCCTCGTGGAGCTGTACTCGGCGCTGATCCAGGAAGGAGTCGACCCCGAGCACCCCGCACACGACTTCTTCAGTGAGCGTTTCCGCCGGGTCACCGGAAACGTGCGCGCCGACATCGGGCACGCCATGGACGCAGGCGAACTGCGGCAGGGGCTCGACGCCGAGATGCTGTCCCGCATCCTGATCGCGGTCGCGGACGGTCTCCAGCAGCAGTGGCAGTACGACCGCTCGATCGACATGGGAGCGCATCTCGACTACCTGTGGTCGCTGCTCGGTACGGCACGGGCTCGGGACATCGACGTGCCTGAGAATCCCGCCAATGGGACCGGCTCCCCGGGCGGCACCCCGGGCGGCACGGCATGAACGGCCGGGGATTCGGGCCGCGCACTCTGCTCGCCGACCTCCTCGACCACGCCGAGGCCCGCGGCATCATCCGGCGCACGTTGCCCGGGGTCGTGAACTCGCCACTGCTCATACAGCTGCGCCGGCGCTCCCTCGGCGACATCACGGCCGCCGGCCCGTACGCTCGGCTCACCTCCGCACAGCTCGACGACCTGTGGCGCGAGCTTGCCGCACTCGATGCCGGTGACCCACGCGTACGCTCCGATCCGCCGGCGATCGCGCCGGATCCCCACTACGAGCCGCCCGGCACGCCTCGCGCTTCGGCCGAAGTGATCTCCGCACCCGCTGCGGGCGAAGTGTGGGCGACCTGGGAGCTCGCACTCGACGGACCGAGCCATGGCAATCCGTTCGTCGACGTCGAGTTGCACGCACGCGTGACCGCCCCCGACGGGTCGGTACGCCGGATCGGCGGCTTCTACGACGGCGACGGGATCTGGCGCATCCGGCTGCTGCCCGACCAGGCCGGACGCTGGGTCGTCACAACGGAGGCGACCACGCCCTCCCTCGACGGCGTCACCGTGGAGCTCACCGCGGCGGCCGGTACCGGCCGAGGGCCGGTCCGGGTGGCCGACCGGTATCACTTCTCGCACGCGGACGGCACGCCTCATCTGCCGCTCGGTACGACCGCGTACGCATGGACCCACCAGAGCGAAGCGCTGCAGGAACAGACCTTGCGTACGCTTGCCGGCTCGCCCTTCACCAAGATCCGGATGGGGATCTTCCCGAAGTCGTATCTCTTCAATGCCAACGAGCCTCCGCTCTATCCGTTCGAGCAGGACAGCGACGGGGCGTGGGACTTCACCCGCTTCAACTCCGCCTATTTCCGCGCCTTCGAGCGTCGGGTCGCGGATCTCGCGGCGATCGGCGTCGAAGCCGATGTCATCCTGTTCCACGCCTACGATCGCTGGGGCTTCTCGGACATGGGTGCCGCCGTGGACGACCGCTATGTCCGCCACGTGGTCCGGCGATTGTCGGCATTGCCGAATGTCTGGTGGTCGCTCGCCAACGAATACGACCTGTTGTTCTCGAAGACCGTCGATGACTGGGAGCGGCTGGCCGCGATCGTCGTCGAGGAGGACCCGGTCGGGCACCTGTTCTCCATCCACAACTGCTTCGGCTTCTACGATTACGGCCGGCCGTGGATCACCCACGCGAGTGTGCAGCGCATCGACGTCTACCGCACCGCCGAGAACACCGACCAGTGGCGTGAGCAGTGGGGCAAACCCGTCGTCATCGATGAGTGCGCCTACGAAGGCGACATCGACCAGGGATGGGGCAACATCACCGGGGAGGAGATGACCCGGCGGTTCTGGGAAGGCGCGGTGCGCGGCGGTTACGTCGGGCATGGGGAGACCTACCTCAACGATCGCGAAGAGCTGTGGTGGTCAAAAGGCGGCGAACTCGTCGGCTCGAGCCCGGATCGGATCGCCTTCCTCAAACGGATCATCGAGGAATCACCGACCGGTGTGCTCGACCCGCTGCCAAGTGACTGGGACACCCCCTGGGGCGGCGTGGCGTCGCGCTACCTGATCGCCTACTTCGGCTTCAACCGGCCGTCGTATCGCGACATCACGATGGAGCCCGGCACGGTCTGGACGGTCGACGTGATCGACACGTGGAACATGACCGTCGAAACGCTGCCCGGCACATACTCGGGCAGCTTCCGGGTCCCCCTGCCGGCGCGCCAATACATGGCGATCCGACTGGTCGCGGCCGACGCGTAGCCAATCGGCCGGAGGGGTCGAGGCCCCGCGCGACCATCTCCTTCAGGAGGCGGTCACGCGGGGCTGATTGTCGCTGGTCACTTCCTGGCGAACACGCCGAACTCGTCGGCGTTCTCGGCGGTGACCAGCTCGCAGTCGATGGACTGCTTCTCCTCCTTGTCCGTCTTGCCGGTCTTGATGAACTGGTCGGCCTGGTCCACGGCGCTGGTCGCGCCGAGCGCGGCCGGCTGCAGCGCGGTGGCGTGCATCTCGCCCGCCTTGATGGCGGCGATGGCGTCGGGACTGCCGTCGAAGCCGACGACCACGACCTTCTTCAGCAGGCCCGCGGCCTTCAGCGCCGCGACCGCACCCAGCGCCATGGTGTCGTTGCCGGCGATGACACCCTGGATGTCGCGGTCCTTCTGGATGATGGTCTCCATCTTGGTGAACGCCTCCTGCTGGTCCCAGTTGGCGCTCTCCTTGGCGACCGGCTTCATGTCCGGGTACTGGGAGATCACGTCGGCGAAGCCCTTGGAGCGCACGCTGGCGTTGGTGTCGGACTCCTTGCCGACCAGCTCGACGTAGTTGCCCTTGCTCTTCATGGCCTCGACGAACGATTGCGCGACGAGCTGGGCGCCCTGGGAGTTGTTGGAGACGATCTGGGCCTTGGCGACGCCGGTGGCGTTGATCTCCCGGTCGATCAGAAAGACCGGGACGCCGCCCTGCGTGGCCTTGCGCACCGGGCCGATGGAGGCGTCGGCGCCGGCGTTGTCCAGGATGATCGCCTTGGCCTGGCGGGAGATGGCGGCGTCGATCAGCTCGCTCTGCTTGTTCGGGTCGTCGTCATGGGAGGCCACGGACGTCTGGTAGCCGAGCTTCTCGGCCTGAGCTTTCGCCGCCTCGGCCTCTGCTTTGAAGAACGGGTTGTCGTGCGACGGAGTGATGATCGCGATCAGACCGCCGGCCGCCGGGCTACCGGCTTGCGCGCTGGTCGCGGGCTGGTCGCCGCCGCCGCTGCCGCACGCGGCCAGCGTGGAGCAGCCGAGTAGGACGGACAGGGCCAGGGTGACGACGCGTGTGGGGGGCATCCGTGTCTCCTTGTGGTTCAGTCTTGCTTCTTGCTCGCGGCGACCGCCGCCGCGGCGGCTCCCCGCCGCTTGAATCGCTGCTGGCCCTGGTCGAGCATCACAGCGAGGATGATGACCGCGCCCTTGATGAGGATCTGCCAGAACGTCGACACGCCCAGGATCACCAGGCCGTCGGCGAGGAAGCCGATGACGAAGGCGCCGACCAGGGTGCCGCGCACGGTGCCCCGGCCACCGCTGAGCGCGGCTCCGCCGATCACGACGGCGGCGATCGCGTTGAGTTCGTACGTCTCCCCGGCCTGCGGGGCGGCCGAGGTCAGCTCCGAGGCGATGATGAGCCCGGCCACGGCCGCGCACGCGCCGGAGATCACGTACACGATGGTCTTGACCCGCCGGATCGGCACGCCGGACAGATCGGCGGCCCGCTCGTTGCCGCCGGTGGCGTACAGCCAGCGGCCGAAGGGTGACTTGGCCAGCAGCAGCACGATCGCCACCGCGAGCACGATCATGATCCAGATGGACGTGGGCAGGCCGAGCGGGCGGCCGCTGCCGAGCAGGCCGAAGCCGGTGTTGCCGAGGGCGGGGTTGCCGCCCAGGTTGGGATAGGTGGCGCCGTCGGAGATGAGCATGGCCGCGCCGCGGGCCACGTACAGCATGCCGAGGGTGGCGATGAAAGGCGCCACGTTGAAGCGGGTGATGAGCACGCCGTTGACGGCGCCGACCGCCATGCCGACCGCGACGCACAACACGATGACCACCCACACCGGCGGGTAAGCGATCACGCCACCGACGTGCAGGCCCTGCAGCAGCTCGCCGGCGACCACCCCGGACAGTCCGACGATGGAGCCGACCGACAGGTCGATGCCGCCCTTGAGGATGACCAGCAGCATGCCGAGCGCGATCACGGCGTTGATCGCGACGTGCTTGGTCATCGTGATCAGGTTCGGGACGGTCAGGAACGAGTCCGACAGCAGGCCGAAGATCACGATGAGCACGCCGAGCGCGATGAAGGCGCGCAGCTCGAAGGCGACGTTGAGCAGCGACAGACGGCGGGCTTGGGCGGCGGCCTGCTCTGGCGGTGCGGTGGTTGCCGTTGCCGTCATGACGAACCGTCCTGGGTTCCGCCGCCGGACACGCGCATCAGTTCCTCCCGGGTTAGCTCGCCGCGCCGAAACTCGCCGACGAGGCTGCCGCGGGCGAGCACGAGCAACCGGTCGGGGATGTGCAGGGCCTCTTCGGCGTCGGATGTGGTGAACAGGACGGCCAGGCCGCGCCGGGCCTGGGCCGCCATCAACTCGAAGATGTCGGCCTTGGCGCCCACGTCGACGCCGCGGGAAGGCTCGTCCAGCAGCAGGACGCGCGGCCCGGTCAGCAGCGCCTTGCCGATGATGACCTTCTGCTGGTTGCCGCCGCTGAGCGAGCCGATGGCCGCCTGGGCGCCGCTGGTCTTGACGGTGATGTCGGTGATCGTCCGGGAGACGGCTGCGCGCTCGCGTGGCTCGGAGACGAACAGGCCGCGGACGAACGTGCCGAGCGCCGCCAGGGACAGGTTCTGCCCGACGGACATGGTCTGGACGAGGCCGTCGCGCTGGCGGTCCTCGGGGACCAGCACCACGCCGCGGGTGATGCGCTCGCGGATGCCGCTCTCGCCGAGCGGTGTCCCGGCCAGCAGGATCTCACCGGAGGCGGGGCGGAGGCGGCCCGCGAGCGTTTCCAGTAGCTCCGTGCGGCCGGAGCCCATCAGCCCGTAGACGCCGACGATCTCCCCTTCGCGGACACCGAGCGACAGCCCGTTCACGGCGAGCCGATCGGGGGTGGCCGGGTCGGCCACGGTGAGGTCGCGGACGGTCAGAGCCTCCTGACCGAGCACCGGTTCGCGGCTCGGGAACAGGGCGTCCTGGTCTCGGCCGACCATCTGCTCGACGATCCAGCGGATGTCCACCCGGGCGGCCTCGGCGGTGGCGACGAGTGCGCCGTCGCGCAGCACCACGACGTCGTCGGCGATGTCGAGGGCCTCGTCGAGGTGGTGGGAGATGTAGACGACGGCCACGCCCGCGGCGGTGAGCTCCCTGATCACCCGGAACAGCACCTCTACCTCGGGCGCCGTCAGGGCGGAGGTCGGCTCATCCATGATCAGGACACGGGCCCGCTGGAGCAGGGCGCGGGCGATCTCCACGAGTTGCTGCTGGCCGAGCCGCAGGTCACCGACCAGCCGGTCGGGATCGACGTGTTCCTCCAGCCGGTCGAGGACGGCTGCCGTCGCCTCGCGTTGTGCCTTGCGGTCGACGGCACCGTAAGCGGTGCGAAGCTCCCGGGCCAGGAACAGATTGTCTTGGATGCTGAGGTTCGGGCACAGGCTCAGCTCCTGGTGGATGATGGCGATGCCCTGGTCGGCGGCGTGCCGGGAGGACTGGAGCCGCACGGGCCGCCGGTCCAGCTCGACGTGGCCGGTGGTGGGCTGCTCGATCCCGGCCAGGATCTTCATCAGCGTCGACTTGCCGGCGCCGTTCTCGCCGAACAGGGCCGTCACGCGGCCGGGCGCGACGGCGAAGTCCACGCCCTTCAATGCGTGTGTGCCGCCGTAGACCTTGGTGACCTCGCAGGCCCGCAGCACCGGCCCGGTCACGAGATCGCCACCGGTGTGATCGTCACGGTCTGCGGTGTCAGCAGCGTGAACGCTCCGACGAAGGAGATGTCCTTGCCGTCCAGCGCGGCCGCGTCGAGCCCGTTGAGTAGCTTGTCGCGCATCTCGTTGTTCAGAGCGGTGGCCGCGTCGGCGTACTCCACCTGGTTGGTGAACTGGCCGAACGTGATGAACCCGGCCGCGTCCCGCAGCGCGGTGCCGTTGATGGCCGGGCCGATCTGCAGCGACACCCTGGTGTCGTCCGGCAGACCCTTGACGGTGACCGGCAGCAGCCCAGACTTGGCCTGCCCGGCCTTGCCCGTCGCCTTGACGGCGAAGGTGTAGGGGCCGGTGCCCTGGCGTTTGCCGTACTTCTGCCCGGCGGCCTCCTTGTCGTCAGTCAGGGCCTTGACCAGAACCGGCAGGTCGACGGCGGCGGCCTGGATGGCGGGCACGACCTTGGCCTGGTAGTTCTGGGCGCCGAAGGCGGCAGGGTCGAACTTCTTCGGCGCCGCGGCCGCCGCGGTCTCCGCCGTCCGGTACTCGGTGTCGACCGCCATGAGGACGACCAGCACAGCGATGGCGGCGGCGGCGATCCAGCGGGCCGGGATGCGCCGACGACCGGTCAGCGCCGTCATGGTCATGTGCTGCTCCTTTTCCCCGCAGGCCGGGATCTGCGGACTGCCCCGTGCCAGGCGTCCTTCCTGGCCGCGCGTTCCATCTCATCGAGGGCGGGCTCGAACACGTCCGCAGGCCGTGGCCGCTGTTCCAGCTGTTCGATGGTCCACAGCTTGGCCGCGAGCCCTGCGGCGTCGGCCACGCCGAGGCAGGACAGGTCGTGCTCGCCGGAGCGGGCGACGACGCGCCCGCTGAGGTCCGCCTGCAGTTGCATCAGCCGGGCGCTGTGGGTGAGCCCGCCGTCCGCCATGAGGACCCGTACTCGTCCGACCGCCCGGTCGATCGCCGCCACGACGTCCTCGACCTGGAAGGCGACGGCCTCGAGGGCGGCGGCGAAGAGCTGGCCACGTCGTGTGCCCAGCGACAGGCCGGTGAGGACCGGGGTGGCGTCGGGCTCCCACCACGGGGCGCCGAGTCCGCCGAAGGCGGGCACGAAGTGCACGCCGTCCGGCCCTTTGCCCTCGGCCTCGGCCAGCAGCGCCTCGGTGCGGATGCCGAACAGCTCGGCGAGCCAGCTGATCATGCGGCCGGTGGCGCGGATGTTGCCCTCGACGCACAGCACAGGGCCGTTGTCGATGTCCCAGGCGATGCTGCGGCACAATCCGGGCGTCCGACCGCCGTCGCCGATGGCCATCACGGACGAGCCGGTGCCGTAGGTGGCCTTCACCACCCCGGGCCGCCAGCCGGCGTGGGCGAACATCGCGGCGTGCGAGTCGCCCATGACCGCCAGGACCGGGACCCCGTCGGGGAGTGGTGCCAGGTCACGGACGGTCGGGAAGGCTCCGCAGGAGGCCACCACCCGCGGCAGCACTTCGCCCGGCACGCCGAACAGTCCCAGCAGCCGGGAGTCCCATTCCCTGGTCTCGATGTCGAGGAGCTGGGTGCGCGAGGCGTTGCCGACCTCGATGACATGCTCTCCGCCGAAGCGGCTGAGCAGCCAGGAGTCGACGGTTCCCAGGCACAGCTCGCCCGCGCGGCTGCGCCGCCGGTCCGGATCGTACGCGTCGAGCAGCCAGCGGGCCTTGAGCGCGGAGAACATGGGGTCCAGCGGCATGCCGGTCACCGCCCGCACCAGCTCAGCCGCGCCGGTGGCGGCGAGCTCGTGGCACCGGGCGGCGGTGCGCTGGTCCTGCCAGCTGAGCAGCGGTCCGAGGGGCTCGCCGGTGCGGCGCTCCCACAGCACCAGGGACTCTCGCTGGTTGCTGAATCCCACGCCGGCGATCCGATCGGCCTGTGCGGGGTTGACGCACTCGGCGACCGCCAGCCGCACGCTCTGCCACAGCTCGTCGGGGGACTGTTCCACCCAGCCGGGGCGGGGCTGGGCCTCGGTGACCGGCGCGACCGCGCGGGAGACGACGCGGCCGGCCCGGTCGACGAGGAGCGCCTTGGTGGAGCTCGTGCCCTGGTCGATGGCCAGGATGAGTGGGTCAGCCATGGCGGAGCAGGCCCCGCGCGGACTCGGCGATCCCCTCGGGGGACATCCCGTAGCGGTCGAGCAGGAATGCCGCGGACCCGGTCGGTGCGAACTCCGGTACGCCGAGGATCGTGACATGCGCCGGATGATGCTGGACGACAGCCTCGGCGACCGCGCCGCCGAGACCTCCGGCGGTGGTCGACTCCTCGACGGTCACGATACCGGCGGTCTCCCGTGCCGCCGCCACGACCGCCTCCACGTCGAGCGGCTTCACCGTCGGCATCGACAGCACCCGCGCCGAGATCCCTTCGGCCGCGAGCTGCTCGGCGGCGACCAGCGCCCGCCACAGTACGGTGCCGTTGGCGATCAGCGTCACGTCGGTCCCGTCGCGCAGCGTCACCGCTTTGCCGGGGACGAACTCGTAGTCGTCCGCGTTGACCTGTGGCACGCTCATGCGGCTGACCCGGACGAACACCGGCCCGTCGACCGCGGCCGCCCAGCGCAGCGCGGCACTGGTCTCGACGGGATCGGCCGGGACGATGACGGTCAGGTTGGCGATGGCCCGCAGCCAGGCGATGTCCTCGATGGAATGGTGTGTCGCACCGAGTTCGCCGTAGGCGACACCGGGGCTCATGCCGCAGAGCTTCACGTTGTGGTTGGAGTAGGCGACGTCGGCCTTGATCTGTTCCAGTGCTCGTGCGGTGAGGAAGCAGGAGGCCGCCGACACGAAGGGAATCCGGCCGCCGTTCGCGAGCCCCGCGGCCACGCCGACCATGTCCTGCTCGGCGATGCCGACGTTGATGAGCCTGTCGGGGAAGGACTTGCGGAAGCTGTTGAGCTTGCTGGAACCGATCGAGTCGTTCACCACTCCGACGATCCGGTGGTCCTCGTGGGCCAGCTCCGACAGGGTCGCGACGTAGGCGTCCCTGCAGTCGAAGCGGGGCAGGTCGGCGACCGAGGTTCGCGGCATCAATACTCCTTGCCGAATCGGGGATGGCGCACCGTCTCCAGTTCGGTCAGCGCCTGGTGGTACTCCGCCTCGTTCGGCACCTTGTGGTGCCAGGCGACGTTGTTGCTCATGAACGAGATCGGATGCCCCTTGTGCGTGTGGGCGATCACGAACGTGGGCTTACCGGGCCGGAACGGTACGGCCGACAGCACGTCGAGCAGTTCGCCGTGGTCGTGCCCGTTGACCTCGACCACGGCGAAGCCGAAGGCGGCCGCCTTGTCCGGCAGCGGATCGAGGTCGTTCGTCTCCTTGACGGTGGCACCCTGCTGCAGCCGGTTGCGGTCGACGATCACGGTCAGCCGGTCGAGCTGGTGCTGCGAGGCCGCCATCATCGCCTCCCAGTTGCTGCCCTCCTGCAGCTCTCCATCGCCGACGAGCACATAGGTACGCCGCAGGGACACGTCCAGCTTGGCCGACAACGCGTGTCCGACCGCGACAGGCAGCCCGTGCCCGAGCGGCCCCGTGTTGGCCTCGACGGCCTGGACCTTCGTCCGGTTGGGATGCCCGTTCAGCGCCGACAAGGGCGCGAGGAAGGTCGCGAGGTCGGCGACCGGGAGGAAGCCGAACGCCGCCAGCGTCGTGTACAGCGCACCCGCGACGTGACCCTTGCTGAGGATGAACCGGTCGCGCTCCGGATCAGTGAGCCGGTCGGGGCTGATGTCCAGCACCGCGCCGTACAGGGTGGCCAGGATGTCGATCGCCGAAAAGTCGCCGCCGATGTGCCCGGCGCCCGCGTGGTACACGAGCTTGAGGTCCTGAATCCGGATCTGCCGCGCGGCTTCGGCGATGTGCGCGATCTGCTCGGCGCGGCCGGCGTACGGGTCCAGTCTGCCGAGCACGGGCATGGTGACGTGCTCGGCAGTATCCACCGGATGGGTCGCGGTCATGAGACCTCCTTCGTCGGCCTCATGACCAACGTGCTGTGTTCATTGATGACCTCGACAAGCTCGGTCATTTGTTCTCCAGTCCTGCCATCGAGGTCAGCAAGGCGTTCTGGACGAGCCGTTGCGCCGCGAGCGCGTCATGCGCGGCCTGGGCGGCGGCGAGAGCCGCGTCGTCCAGCACGTCGAGCGCGCGGTGCACCGCCTTGAGGAAGCGGATCGCCTGCTTCGCCGCCTGGACGCTGTCCTCGCGGAACGGGAACTGGTCCAGCTGCCACACCCCCTGCCAGTCGTTCTTGCGCAGGGTGTGGAAGAACTCGAAGGTCTCCACCAGGTGGACGGAGCCGACGACCATGTCGTCGTCCCAGCCACGCATGTTGTCGTTGACGTCGATCGCGAACAGGCGCCCGTAATCGATGGCCAGTTGCGCCGCGTCGGCCGGTGTCTCCTGCCCGTAGAGGGAGTGACCGAAGTCGAGAAGGATGCCGAGGTTCGGCAGGCCGATCCGTTCGATGCCGAGCAGTGTCCTGGCCACGCTCGGAAAGATGATCTTCACGCGCGGCTCACGCGGCTTGTACTCGATCACATAGTTGATCTCCGGGTGGGCGGAGCACAGCTCTTTCAAGCCGTCGAGCGCGAGTTGCCAGATGTCGTGGTAGTCCACCTGGAACGGGTAGTCCCACCCGTCCTGGCCGGGCCACAGCTTCACGTAGGAGCAGCCGAGTTCCAGGGCCACCTCGGTGGCATCGTGCATCAAGGCGAGCGCACGCTTGCGGACCGCCGGATCCGGGTTGGTGAACGACCCCTTCACGAAGTCCCGCGTGTAGATCTCGGGGGTGATCGCGATGGCTCGCAGACCGTTGTTGTCCAGCGCGGCCTTGACGTCGTCGAGCGTGCCGTCAAAACCGGCGAACGGCCAGTTGAGGTCGACGACCGACAGGTCGCCCACGGCTCCGGCCCGGTCGATCTGCTCCAGCAGGCCGACCGGGGGCCCGTACCCGTCGGTGGCGTAGCGGTCCTTGTAGGTGGCGAAATGCCAGATGCCGGCGCCGAAAGTCGGCATATCCGTCACGATGATCACTCCTAGTCGGTCATCCCTTGGTGGCTCCGGCGGTCAGACCGCCGACGATCCACCGCTGGAGCAGCGTGTACGCGATGAGGATCGGCACGACCGCGATCAGGATCCCCGCGGCCAAGCCGGTGTTGTTGTTGGAGAACTGGCCCTGGAAGTTGAGCAGCCCGACAGGGAGAGTTTTGTTCGCGTCGGAGTTCAGCAGAATCAAGGCGAACAGGAACTCGTTCCACGTGGCCACGGCGTCCAGGATCGCCACCGTGACCAGGGCAGGTGCGGACAGCGGCAGCACGATCCTCCAGAAGATCCGCCAGTCCCCGGCGCCGTCGACGCGCGCCGCTTCCACGATCTCGTTCGGGAGCTGCCGGAAGAACGACTGCAGGACGAGGACCTCGAACGGGATGCCGAAGGCGAGGTACGGGCCGATCAGGCCGATGACGCTGTCCGTCGCGCCGGCGGTTCGCATCATGATGAACACCGGGACGATCGCGATGTAGATCGGGATCGTCAGCCCGAGGAAGACCGAGAACATCACGGTCCTGCGGAACTTCATCCGCAGCTTCGCCAGGGCGAATCCGAGCATCGCCGAGATCAGCACGCCGAGCGGCACCTTGAGGATCAGCAGCAGGGCGCTGTTCCCGTACGTCGTGGCGAAGTTGCCGATGTCCCAGGCGTCGGCGAAGTTCTCCCAGGTGAACGCCGACGGCCAGGACAGCGGGCCATTGCCGATGAAGTCCGAGAGCGGCCGGATCGCGGTGACGAGGAGCAACGCCAGCGGTGAGATCCAGAAGACCGCCACCACGGCCACCACGATCGTCAGGCCGAGGCCGCCCTTGCCCTTGGCAGGTTGCACCGGCTCGGCCGGGGCGACGGCTGTTGTCGTGGGGGCGGAAACAACCGACGTCATGTCGCGCGCTCCCTGGTCTGCGACAGCACGTACGGGATGCCGACCGCGATCGCCACGACAGTGATCACGACGGCGATGGCCGTGCCGTATCCGGCTTGGTAGTACTGGAAGACGTTGGCGTACATCCATGTCCCCATCACCTGGGTGGCCGTGCCCGGACCGCCGTAGGTCATGGCGTAGACCATGTCGAAGACCTTGAAGGAGTCGATGAGGGACAGTGCCAGCACGATGTAGTGCGCGGACCGCAGGCTCGGCATGGTGACGTGCCAGAACTGTCGCCGGCGGTTCGCCCCGTCGACTCTCGCCGCCTCGTAGAGCTCCGACGGAATCCCTTGCAGGGCGGCGAGGTAGAGCAACATCGGGAACCCGGTCCGCAGCCACACCGCCGGCACCATGACCGCCCACAGCGCGGTGGAGTCCTGCCCGAGCCACGGCTGGGCCAGGCCGTCCAGACCGATCAGGCCGAGGAAGGCATTGATGGCGCCGTACTGCGGGTTGTAGAGCCACCCCCAGATCGAGGCGATCGAGACGAGCGGCAGCACACCCGGCGCGTAGAAGATCAACCGCAGCACGGGTTTGCCGCGGACCTTGCCGTTCAGCACCATCGCGAGCGCCAGGCCCATCGTCACCGGGAAGACGATCGTCACCAGCGACCAGATGAGATTGTTCCTCGCCGCGGTCAGCACCACCGGGTCGCTGAACATCCGCCCGTAGTTGTCCAGCCCCACGACGTTGTACGCCGGGCTGAGGCCGTCCCAGTCGGTGAAGCTGAACCACAGGGACGACGCGGCGGGATAGACGAGGAAGACGACGTAGACCCCCAGCGCGGGAAGGGCGAACAGCCACGGCCGCCATCGCCCCCGCCGGGCAGGGTGGACATTGAGGATTGCCATCAGCTGCCCCGTGTCAGTTACGGGCCCAGGCGGAGACGATCTCCTGCATCTTCTTGGCCGCCGCGGCCGGCGTCATCGAACCCTGGAGAAGATCACTCTGTACGCTGAAGTACTGGTCCGCTTCCTTCTTGGGGAAGGCCTGGTCCTGGATGGTGTAGAAGGGGCTCCCGCCATACTTCTCGCCCCACTCCGCCGACAGCGGCAGCTCCTTGGGATCCGGCTCGGCGCCCTTGACCGTGGAAGAGGTGATCTGCATGGCCTTCTGACTGTCCGGCTTCATGATGAAGTCGAGCAGGGCCGCGGCCTTGTCCTTGTTACCCGACCTGGCGTTGATCATGTAGCCCTCGACGAACCCGGAGTGCCGGGCCGGGGTGTGATCGGTAGGCAGCTGGAAGTTCCCGAACTGCGCGGGATCTTTCTTCGCCGCCAGGATGGCCGAGGTCTCCGACCACTGCCCCTCGATGCTGTACGCGGTCTTGCCCTCTACGTATGCCCGCCCGATGTCCGCGGGATCGAGGCCCAGCGCGCCCTCGGGCAGCCACTTCTCGTCCTGCCACTTCTTGAACAGGGTGAACGCCTCGACGACTTCAGGCCGGTCCCAGCTCTCCTGACCGACCAGCAGCTTGTCGTGGAGCTGAGGACCTGCGGTGTGCTCGAGCAGGTACTCGAACAGGCGCATGACATGCCAGCCGAACTTGCCGCCCAGCCCGCACGGTGTCACTCCGGCGGCGACGAGCTTCCCGTTCATCTCCTCCAGCTCGGCGTACGTCGTGGGCGGGGCGGTGACGCCGGCCTTGGCCAGCAGCTCCTTGTTGTACCAGGCACCCAGGCCGCGCGCCGTGAACGGGACGCCGGCCTTGACGCCCTCGAAGGTCATGCCCTCGATCGCCGCGGTGTTGATCGAGGAGTCCCAGCCGTACTTCTGGTAGTACGGCGCGAGGTCCGCCGCCTGCTTGGCCTTCGCGAACGGCGCGCCGATCTGCCCGCCCCAGATGCGCCAGATGTCGGGTCCGCTGCCGCCCAGCAGCTCCGTCCGGAGCTTGTCGGGATACTGGGCGGCGCCTGAACCGGGAAGGCTGTCGATCGTGGTGATCGTGCCGTTCTGCTCGTCGAACTTCTTCACCTGGGCCTTCAATAGGCCGATCGTCTCATCGTCCTCGTAGGTGAACAGGCGGAGCTTGTTCGACGTCGGCGCCGTTGCGCCGCCGCCGCTGAGAGAGGCCCCGGTGCAGGCGGTGAGAGCGACTCCGGTCACCGCGACGGACGAGAGGGCGAGGAATCCTCGACGGGTGTACGACCTGCCAGTCATGTCGATCTCCTTACATGGACGGTGCGTCAGCCGTGCTCGCGGCCGAAGGCCCGGATCTTGGCGAACATGTCCTCCAGCAGGAACCGCACGTCGACCTCCTCGCAGACCCGGATCGGGTGGTTCGAACCGGGGAGGTAGGAGCCGTCCGCGCCGAAGCGGGGAGCGGGTCTCACCCGAAGGTTTCCGCTCTTGGGGAAGAGCATCAGCGCGATGGCCGGCGAGTCGCCCAAGGAGCGGGACTCGATCGGCTCAGGATGGTAGGCCGCGTTCCACTCGTGCAGCTGCTTGATCAGGTAGCGACCCAGCGGGCCGGCGTCGCCGATCTTCTCCTCCAGCTCGGCATAGCTCACCGAGACCTTGGTGTAGACGTCTCTGGGCACCTGCCACACGGTGATGCCGGAGTCGAACACCACGTTGGCGGCGGGGATGTCGTTGGAGAGGTTGAACTCGATCCCCGGGCCTTCGTCGTACCCGCGGTATCCGGGGCCCCCGATCCAGATCACGACCACCGGTCGTCGTACGAGGTCAGGGTCGAGGAGGATCGCGGAGGCCATGTCGGTCAGCGGCCCGAGGAACGCCACGTAGAGCGGATCTTCCTCGCTCGCGAGCTTCGACTCCTCGATGATCAGCCGCGCGCCGGGGGAGTCCACCGCGGTGTGCTCGTCCGGCAGCGCCGTCGCCGCGCCGTTCGCGACGGTGACGGAATCCGTCATACCGAGCAGATCCAGCAGCAGGTCGATCTCCTCGCGCGACTCCTCCATGCTCCGCCGGGATCGCCGGGTGCCGAAGTGAGCGGGGATCAGCCCGCGCATGCCGAGAGTCGGCGACAACAACCCGTGCACGATGGCGAACTGGTCATCCGCCTCGTTCTTCGCGTCCGTGTTGATGATCACTCTGCGTTGACGCATCGCAGTCTCCATTGCATAATTATGCGCTACCGCATAATATTCCGTGTCGGTAGGTTGGCTGATTCGTGGAGCGCTGTCAATAACTTGATGCGACGTTCGACAGTGAGGAGCTTCTCCTGGACGACGAGCAGGCCGTGATGCCGGCGATCGACCAGGGCGTGACCCCCGGCTCCGGGATGGCCGGCCCGCCCGGCGGCACCTCGGCCCGGGTTCGAGCGCGCGATGAGTGACATCCGGGATGGAAAATGTTGGGCAACCAGACTCCGCGATGGTGAAGGGGACGGATCCTGATGGCTGTGCACGCGGCCGGCGCCGGCCGGTCTGTCCCCGACGGGCGGGTGCGGCTGATCACCAAGGTCGCGCACATGTACCACGAACAGGGCATCCGTCAGGCTGACATCGCGGACGCCCTGCACATCTCCCAGACGAAGGTGTCCCGGCTGCTCAAGCGAGCAGGCGAGATCGGCATCGTACGAACCGTGGTCGTCGTCTCCCAAGGCGTTCACTTGGCGCTCGAGCAGTCCCTGGAGAGCCGGTACGGTTTGCGGGAGGCGGTCGTCGTCGATGTCGACGGTGACGAGTCGGAGATCATCGCCAGTATCGGCTCGGCGGGAGCGGCCTACCTTGAGGCGACCCTGACCGGCGGAGAGCGGATCGGCATCTCGCCGTGGAGCCAGACTCTCCTTTCAGTCGTCGACCGGCTGCACCCGCTCCGCGTGGCAGGCGCCGAGCGAGTCGTCCAACTCGTCGGCGGCGTCGGCGAGCGTGCCGTCCAGGCCAAGGCCAATCGCCTCCTGAATCATCTCGCCGAACTGATCGGCGCCGAACCGATCTACGTCCAGGCTCCGGGCCTGGTCGGCACGGCCGAGATCCGCCGGAGTCTGGTCACCGATGCGGCCATGCAGTCAGTGGCCGAGGAGTGGCAGAACCTCACGATGGCGTTGGTCGGCATCGGCAGTGTGCAGCCCTCGCCGTTGCTGCGGGACAGCGGTAACGCGATCGCCCCCGCCGACCAGGATCAACTGCTCGCCGCGCACGCCGTCGGCGACGTCTGCCAGCGGTTCTTCGACTCGACCGGTCAGCTGATCCGCAGCGACCTGAACAGCCGCGTCGTCGGTATCGACCCTGATACCTTCCGTACGATTCCGCGCCGGATCGGCCTGGCCGGCGGCGAGCGCAAGCACGCGGCCATCCGCGCGGCGATCAGCGGCGGCTGGGTCAACGTCATCATCACCGATGTCGCGACGGCCCATGCGCTGCTCGATGAGGATCAGCGCGTCGAGCGCCCGATGGTCTTTTGACGTGCTCCTCCCCATGAATGGAGAGGATTCTCATGGCCGCTACGCCGCCACCCCTGGGGTGGTGCGGGTAGTCCCGCCATGAGGTGCTTGACGCTTCACCGGCCCCAGTGGTGCAGGGCCTCCACGTCCAGTGACCGCCTGTCCGGCGGCTGAGTTGTACCGATACAGCTGGGTGCGGGCGGCGTTGACGTCGGCGTTGCCGATCCATCCGCAGGCTGTGTTCTTGCACACGAACCGGGACTGGCTCTCGCGGGAGCCTTCGGTGATCGTGTGGCAGGCGTGGCATTCCTGGCTGGTGCCCGGCGCCGGGATGTAGACGACCTTGCCGCCCTTGTCGGTGGCCTTGTAGGTGAGGAACTCGGCGGTGCGGCCCCATGCCTGCCCGGCGATGGCGCGGTTCAGGCCGCGTTTTTGGGCGACGTTCCTGCCCGGCGCGTCGATGGTGCCGGAGGCGGAGGCCATCATGTTCGTGACCTTGAGGTCTTCGAGCACGATGACGGAGAACCGGTCGGTGAGTTTGGCGGTGGTCTGGTGCTGCCAGTCGATGGCCCGGCGCTTGGCTTTGGCGCGCAGGCGGGCGATCTGGTTGTAGGTTTGCTTCAGCCGGTTGCTGGCGGGCTGTCCGGGTTTGGCTGCTCGTTTTTGGCGGGCGGCTTTGCGTTCCAAGCGGAGCAGGCGTTGCTGTTCCCCGCCGGTCAGCCACTGGGTACGGTGGAAGATCTTCTCTCCGGTGGACAGCGCCAGGGGCACGGCGATGCCCCGGTCGATCGCGGTTGGCGGCCCCGGATGCGGGGCGGGCACCGGCTGGCTGGTCTGGGTGCGGAACACGATGTGCCACCCGCCTGCCTCCTTGACCAGCCGCGCCCCGGTGATCTTCCCGTCCGGGCCGCCCTTCGTGACGCCGGGCAGGTCCTTGGTCCACCGGAAGCGGACCCGGCCGAGTTTGGGGATGGTGACCGCGCCCCACCGGCGGTTGATCCGGGTGATGTTCAGGTCCCGCGCCTGGGGGACGTCCACCGCCATCCGGGAGCGGAATCGGCTCTTGAACGTGGGGCGTCCGGCCGGGTGGTCGGGGTTGAAGTAGTTCGCCCACGCCTGCCGGTAGGTCTTCAGTACGGCTTGCGCCGCTTGGGCGGGCAGGTCGTTGAGCCAGTCGATCTCCTTGCGGGCGACCCGGATGGCCTCGTCGCACTGGGCCAATGACGCGAACCGGCCCTGTCGGAAGGTGCAGAACTCGTGCAGCAGGTTCCACAGCGTGCGCGCGTTGTGTGCCTGGCCGTCCAAGACGGCGCTCTGCCGCTGGTCCAACTCCAGGCGCGCGACCTGAGCACGATTGCGTTTCCGCAGCCCCACGCGACGCATTCTATCGTTTGGTGTATGTCACCGCGATGGGAACCGAACCCCGACATCAGAACCGGACGTCACTGCGTTCACGACCTGAGCGCGCATTTGGTGTTTGTCACGAAATATCGGCGGGACGCACTCACCGGCCCGATGCTGAAGCGCTGCGAACAGATCATGAAAGAGGTGTGCGAGAAGTTCGACTGCGAGCTGACCGAGTTCAACGGCGAGCACGACCACGTTCATCTCTTCGTCCGCTACCCGCCCAAGGTCGCTCTGTCCTCCCTCGTCAACTCCCTCAAAGGCGTCTCGGCCCGCTACCTCCGCCAGGAATACAGCGTCCACGTCCGCAAATACCTGTGGGGCGGCCACTTTTGGTCCCGCTCCTACTACGCGGGCTCGACCGGCGACGCCAGCCTGGCGACCGTCCGCACGTATATCCAGTCTCAGGACCGGCACCAGAAATGAGACAAGACCAGACGCGGTCACGACCGGTTCCAAGAGTGCGGGTCAGGGCACGCTCAGGCCCTGGAGGCCTTCCCACGCGGGTCTTCACCTCCCGCCTGAAGGCGGGAGCACTGGCCCGCACCTCGGTAGAAGGCCCTCGGATTCGCGTTCTTGATGTCGAAGGCGCGCTGGATCGTTGACAAGACCATGGCTCTAAGCGGCCCGTCCAAAGGGCCGATGCCCAGCAATGGTCTGGGCGAGCGCATCGGCGGGGAGCGGCACGCCGCGCACCTGCACGGCCCCTGCGCGCCAGCGCGTGTTCCCCGTACGCGCATCGCGCCCCCCTGTGGATCCGCCGCGGCTCGTCAGGTCAGAAGCGTCGGCACTGGTCTTCCTTGTTGCCACCGACGACGTTCTTGCCGCCGGTCGGCTTCGGGCGGTTCTCCTTGCACTGCAGGTCGCCCTTGACGGCGTTGCGGTGGATCTGGGCGCCGCCGCGGTTGCCCATCACCTGGATGTTGCCGCCCACCCGGTTGCCGTTGACCCGCTGGTAGCGGTGGTTGTCGTCAAGCTGAACATCGCCCTTGATCCGCGATGAAGTGACCGTGGCGGCGCCGCCCTGCTTCACCTGGACGCTCCCGTCCACCCACGAGCCGGAGATCACCGATACCGATCGCGCCCCCTCGGCCTGGACGTTGCCGTCGACCCTCACCTTTCGCGCCACGAGCGTCGCGTTCCGCCCGACCTTGATGTCACCATCGATGCGGGTGCCCACAAGGGTGCACGTCGCGCCCTTGGGCACGTACACGCCTTCCAACGCCACGGCGCGGATCGTGCCGCGGCAGGTCCGCTCGTCGGCGAGCGCCGGGGTGGCCACCACGAGTCCACCGAACACGGTGCCGAGGGCGGCGCCCGCGAGGACCAGTTGGATCTTGTTCATGTCATTCCTTCCCATTGGCTCACTTGCTCTATGAGAAGGATGTCGATCAGCGGTGAGGGCTCAGTGAGACGGACATTAGCCCCTTCTCATCTCCTCAGCAGCAGAGCGAGGGCCCAGTCCTGGTCGTTGGCGAGCGGGCCGGCCGTCCACGCAGCTGGGCATCAGGAAAGCGCAGGTCGCCTGGCCATCCGGGCCGAAGTCGATCAGGTTGGCCGCGAAGATCGCGTCGGCGACCCGTTCGGCGTCCTCGGTCCTGATCTCCTCGGGCAGTTGCCGCAGTGCCACCGCTGTGAGCACGCTCCAGTAGTGCGGGAAGGTGTCACCCCACTGACGGTCGATCCCGAACCAGTATCCGTCCCAGTGCCGGATGCCGACGTCCCGCAGCCGGACGTGCGGCTCGTAGCTCACCTCGTTCAGGAGCCGGTGGCGCTCAGGAAGCCGTTCCGGCTCCAAAGGATCTTGACCTTGCCCTTGGACTTCGGCACGACGGCGAAATACATCGAGGCCCTCTTGTACACGGCCTTCTCGCGGAAGGTCTTGCCGTTGCTCAGGGGTTTGGCCAGGGAGCCGCTGTAGAACTCCATCCCAGGCGCGCCGGGGCGGGCGGTGTAGGTGTCCTCTTCCGTGATGCCGTACCAGACCAGCGCGCCTCCGGAGGTCGTGCGCAGCGCATACAACTCCTGGGCGGGCTGGGTGTTGCGCCGCAGGTTCCATCCGGTCGGCAGGTTCTCCCTATCCAGCTTGCGCGTGTCGGCGTCCCAGGTGAAGATGTTCCGCAAGATGAGCCGGTTGGCGCGCGGGTCGTCACCGGCGGTGGTCAGCAGGCGCGCGTGTGTCCGGGTGAGTTCCTGGGGCGAGACCACGAGCTCCGCGCGGTCGTCCGGGGCGAGCACGGTGGCGAAGCCGTCGTGGTCACGTGCCGGAGTGGGGATCCTGCCCAGGCTCGCCGAGACGGCCACCATGCGCCACCCGGCCTGTGTCTTCGCAAAAATGACCTGGTCCCACCTGCGGTTGCCGTCCCTGCGCCGGAACTCGGCCATGAACCACGGCGTGCCCGCGCCCGCTCTGGGGATGACGAAGTGCGACTTGACGATGCGGCTCTGCGGAACCTTCGGAGTATCTCCTTGCAATCGGTCCAGCCGTACCTCGGCTTGGTGGATCTCCGCCATCAGGCCCGCCTCCGCCGCCGACCAGTCCGTGCCGCCCTGGCGCATCGCCTCCTTCTCGGAGCTGTCCCAGCGGGCGAGGATCTGCTTGGCCTCCGCTACCGTCACGACCCCCTGCTTCTGCGGAGACGGGGACGGGGATGTCACGCCTCCCTGCTTCTGTGACGGCAGAAACGGCGCGGAGGCTCCGCCGTTCGCTCCCTGCGCGACGAGGCCGCAGGCGGTGGCGACGGGCAGGACGAGCAGGATGGATAGCTGACGTTTGATGATCATGGCTGGCTCCGTGGTGTGATTGCCCCCTTGTACGGGGTCCTCGTCCGCCGGAGTTCAGCCCGTACGGGTGCCATGCCAGATGGTTCAAAGCGCTTGCGCGCTTACCTGAACGCGGCCTTCCCCGGACACCACACCGGTTGATCTCGACTTCGTCCGTCTTTTCAGAGCGGCGGCACCAGCAGGGAGACGAGCAGCAGGAACACCGGGTTGCCCAGGGCGGCCATGCGGTGGTGGCCAGGCCGTTCCAGGACGATGCGGCGTCCTTCAGCCGTTTGGGCAAGAGGCCGAAGATCTTGAGCACCGCCGCGATGAGGACCGCCCAGGCGAGCTCGGCGCTGGTCCGCCTCCCCGGCAAGGCCGGCTCAGATGGCCGCCGGTCCGCCGCGAGGAGTTTGACGCCGACATCGAGCACGGCTCCCTCTACATCGGCTCACCGGAGACCGTCGCCCGCAAGATCGCCCGCACGATCAAAGGCCTCGGCGTCGGCAGGTTCGACCTCATCTACACCGTGGGATCACAGCCGGTCAGCGCCCGTCTGCGCGCCGTCGAGCTGTACGGCACCACGGTGATCCCCATGGTCCGCGACATCCTCGCCGGCTGACCCACACCCTCGGGCACGGCATCGAAACTGGAGTACGAAATGAACGGCAGCGCCCCGAACAGCCCTGAGACCATCGGCATCCTCGGCGCGGGCAAGGTGGGCACCGTGCTCGCCAGGCTCGCCCTGGCTGCTGGCTACCGGGTGCTCCTCGCCGGCTCCGGCGACCCCGCGAAGATCGCCCTCACCGTCGACGTGCTCACCCCCGGAGCGGTCGCCACCACCGGCGCCGACGCCGCCGCTCGCGCCGACATCGTCATCCTCGCCCTTCCGGCGTTCCTTCCCGAATCCCGCGTCGTCAAGGCGTTCAACCACCTCGGGTACCACGACCTCGAAGACAAGGCCCGCCCCGCCGGTCAGCCCGGACGCACCGCCATTGCGATTGCCGGCGACGACCCCGCCGACCTCGCCGCCGCGGCTTCCGTCGTCGACAAGCTCGGCTTCGATCCCGTCAACGCCGGCCCCCTCGCCGAAGGCATCCGCTTCGAACCGGGCACCGAACTCTTCGGCGCCGACGTGGACGCCAACGAGGTCCACGCCAGACTCGACCGCTTCCCGGACACCGAACGCGGCCAGATCATCGCCCACGCTCGTGCCCAGACTCCCACGAGCGCGGCCGTCGCACACCCAGCGTCATCCCACCACACCGCCTGAAACCGCCACACCGAGGTGGAGGTGGCGGCCCTGAGCGCACGATCTCGGCGCCACCAGCCGGGACGGCGACACCCGGGCGACGAGCGGAGCCTCGCGGGGCCGGCCGCGCGAGCGCCCGGTACGGCGATGGCCGCGTGAGCCGGGATCGTCGGCTCTGGCGGCGGCTACAGGTGGCAGAGCGACGGCGGGCTCCGGTCACCGTCGCCCGGCGTCAGCCCAGTTCGCGTTTCAGCCAGTGCAGGACATCGGCGGTCACAGGGTCGGTGATGTCGGCGAACTCGCCATGCTTCTTCAGGAATTTGGCCACGTACGAGCAGACGGGCACGATCCGCTTCCCCAAGGCGCGCACGTCGGTGAGCGCTTGCTGGACCAACTGCGCGGCCATGCCCTGGCCGGTGAAGGCGTCGTCGACTTCCGTGTGGAAGAAGACCCGTTGCTCACCGCGGTCGCGGTACGCGATCAGGCCGGCACGCTTGCCGTCGACCAGGATCTCGTATCGATGCTTGGCATCCACCCGCTCGACGATCGGAGCGGCAGACGGCAGGCTCATGAAGTGCCTTTCGGACGAAGCTGGGAACGCGGAGGATTCCCGCGCGGCTTGATGGTGGCGTTGGGCAGGACGGGCGCGTGAAGGCGGTTCCCCGGGTAGCCCTCAACGACGCCGAAGCGGTCGGAGGAGGCCTCCCAATCTTCCCGGGCCTGGACGATGTCCTCGTGGGTGCGGCCGATGAAGTTCCACCACATGACGATCTCCTCCTCGAACGGAGTGCCGCCGAGCAGGATCGTCCGCGCCGGGCCGTCCGACGTGTTCTCAAGGGCAAGGGTGTCTATACCAGGCCGGACATAGCCGAGCTCCGCCGGGCGCAGCGGCGTGCCGGCCACGCGGACCTGCCCGCTGTCCACGAGAAGGCCGTGCTCAAAGGTAGTGTCCACGGCGAGTGTGATCGCCGCGCCCGGTTCGAGGGTGATCTCGGCACCGAGCAGCGGCGTGAAGGTCCGCACAGGGGAGGCGGCTCCGGCGAGCGAGCCCAGGAACACCCTGATCGCGGCCCCGTCGATCCGCACGGGTTCAGGTACGTGGTGCTGAAAGTCCCGTTCGGCGTTGCGGTGCTCTTTGGGCAGCGCCACCCACAACTGGACGCCGTGGAGGATGGTGGTGCGCGGAGTGGAGACCTCCGAGTGGGCGATGCCGTACCCGCCGGTCATGAGGTTCATCTCGCCTGGCCGGATGAAGGCGTGACTGCCAAGGCTGTCGCGGTGTTCAACCTCCCCGCTGAACAGCCAGCTCACCGTCTGCAGGCCGGTGTGCGGATGCGGGGGGACCTCCATGCCACCCGTCCTGGTGACGTCGTCGGGACCGTAGTGATCGGCGAAGCACCAGGCTCCGATCAACGTCCGGGCCCGCTGCGGCAGCGTCCGCCGCACGGACATCGCCCGTGGCCCGCCCAGAGGTACGTCCCGCGCAGAGAGCACGTCGACCCCGGGCCCTACAGCCGGCCGCCCGTCGACCGCCGGCTCTCCACACCTCATCTCGACAGGATCGGTTTCCACGTTGCTCACCGAAACGACCTCCCACGCAATCCAGTTTCACATTCAACAACTACAACGCCACATTATGGGGCGCGGGATGGAGCCGCGACGCGAGGCGGTCGCCGAACCTGGTCCTCGCCCCGACCCCGGCGCCACGGCCAAGTCAGGACGTCCTGCGGAGCGGAGAGAATCCAGCGGTCCGGCGGGGCGGTGTCCGAAGAGCCGCGCTCAGTACCACGAAACCAATTTCTTTCACAGTTACCTCGGGATGTATCGCCATAACGTTGATGACGGCCAGCACGTGACGATTCACCCGAGCGAGCTCACCGAGGAAGAGCGCTGGAAGCGATTCAACGGGATCCTTGGTGAAGCCCTCGTAGAAGCATGAGAAGAAGGCCCGGCTGGCCTCTTCCTGAGATTCCTCAGGAAGAGGCTGCCTAGTATCCGATGACTTCCCAGCGGCCTTCAGTGCGTCCGGCAGGGTGCAGGATGATTTCCTTAATTACCTGCTTCACGGATCTGTTCCAGAGCTGTGAGCGTGTCCCTGAGCTCTTTCTCACGCTCGGACTTTCTGCTGACGTACCTTTCCTTGGACATCTCGCCGGACTCGTACAAGTCGAGAAGTCGCTCAAGCCTCTTCTCGATGTCGGCAGCGAGGGCAGGCGGGGCAGGACGAGGACGTCGTCGGCGGTGACGGCGGGCATGGCGGTCCTCCTGGCTTTGGGGACGCTGTCGTCGGGTCGGTTTGTGGTGATCAGGCGAAGGGGTACGGGCCGAAGCGGCCCCAAGCCACGAACAGAGCCAGCGCGAGCAACACCAGATTGATCACGACCGGCTGGGTCTCCTTGCGCCGGGCGTGCGTGAGGATGGCACCGATCATCGTCACCGCAAGCCCCGCGGCGGCCAGCGGCGCGAGCACCGGGACGATGCCCAGCACGGGGGGCAGGATCAGCCCGATCGCGCCCAGCACCTCCAGCGCGCCGATCGTCTTGAGCGCGCCGGGCGGGAAGTCCTCAGCCCAGGCCATGTTCGGCGAAGCGACGAGTTTCGCCTTCGATTGGGCCAGCTTCGCGCCACCGGAGCCGAGGAAGACGACGGCGAGGAGAGCGGCGATGACCCACAAAACGATATTCACAACGACTTCCAGGAATCTTGGGGATGGATGCGGGTGGGGGATGACCGGGGTCGTGGTCAGATGCCGGAGAAGGCGGTCTTGTGCGCCGCCAGCCACCGCTCGAAGTCCTGAAGTTCCGGGTTGAGGCCGCGGACGATGTCGAGGTCACGGGCGGCGACGAACTGCGGCACCTCCGCATAGAACTGGAACATGTTGCCCAAGTCGGCGGCGCCCGGCCAAGGCTGCGCGCGGATGGCATCGAACGGCACCGGCACGTAGGCCACCTCTTCGCCCAGCGCCTTGCCCAGGTGGGCAGCCATCTCCGCGCCGGTCAGGTGCTCACCGGCGATGGACACGGTCCGGCCGGCGAGCTCGCCGCCACGCTTGAAGATGCCGTAGGCGGTCTTGCCGATGTCGTCGGAGGCGATGCCGGCGAGCTTGCTGTCGGCCATCGGCAGGGCGAGCACGAGCCGCCCGTCCTCTCCTCGTTTCGGCGCCATCGGGCCGAGGAGACTCTCCCAGTAGAACGTGGTCCGCAGGAACGTGGTCGGCACCCCGGCGTCGATGAAGAACCGGTCGGCCTCGGCCTTGGCGTCGAAGTGCGGCACCTTGTACTTGCCCATCAGCGTCGGCATGCACTCGTCGTCGAGGGGGATGTGGGTGCGGGTGTCATCCAGCGTCGACCAGATCACGTGGCGCAGCCCGGCGTTCTTGGCAGCCCGCGCCATCGTCGCGGCGTCCTGCTTTTCCTGCTCCGGCGACATGTGCTCCCAGGTGTTGGTCACCAGATACGCGCCGTAGGCCCCGTCGAACGCCTCCGTCAGCCGCGCCTCGTTCCTGATGTCGGCCTCGACCACCTCGGCTCCCTGGGCGGCCAGTTCCCGCGCCTTGTCCGAGGCCGGGTTGCGAGTCAGCGCCCGCACCGCGAACGCGCCGCCGGCATCGGCCAGGATCGCCCTCGCCAGCCCGCCGCCTTGCGCTCCGGTCGCGCCGACCACTGCGATCACTTTCTTGTCCACGACAACTCTCTCCTTAGCTGAGGGTGGCGAACCACCTGCACAGATGACGCGTCATTTCTTCAGGTAGGAAGATGCATGACGCATCAATTGATGTGTCATGTACTGTAGCCGGAACCCATGACATGTCAAGAATGCGGGTAGAATCCGGCCATATGAACGAGACGCCCCAGTGGCTCAGCCCGGCAGAGCAGCAGGCCTGGCGCGCCTTTGTCCGCGTGCACCAGCAGCTCAGCGCCAGGCTGAGCCGTGACCTGCAGGCGCAGTCCAAGCTGTCCGGCGCCGACTACGAGATCCTCGTCGCCCTGACCGACACCCCAGAGGGCCGGCAGCGATTCCAGGACCTGGCCAAGACGGTGGACTGGGAGCAAAGCCGTCTGTCCCACCACATCGCCAGGATGTGCAAACGCGGCCTGGTCGCCCGCGAGGAGTGCGCCGAGGACGGACGCGCGGCCTTCGTCGCCCTGACACCCGCTGGCCGCGAAGCCATCGAAACCGCCGCCCCCCAGCATGTCGCCATGGTCCGGCGCCTGGTCATCGACGCCCTCACCCCGGACGAACTCGCCATGCTCGCGCAGATCTCCAACCGCATCCTCGAACAACTGGACAACATGTCACCGTGACCGCTCGACGCGGTCCTCCAAGTAGCGGTGAGCCGGATGGCCAGGCTGTCGTGCAGTTGGATTGGCGACACTGTGTAGTCGCCTACTGTCCGGTGACCTCGCTGCGCTCGATGAGGCCCAGTACCGCTTCCCGGGTCTGGCGCAGGACGGCGACGGTCTCCTCGGCGGCTGCGGCGATGGCCGGCTCGCCGGGGGTGACGGGGGGTTCGAGCAACAGGGCCACGGTGTCGGCGAGAACCTCGGCAGGATCGTCGACCACCGACGGGGCGGTGGCCGGGTCGGACATGGCGGTGCCGAACCCGGTGAGCACGGCGTGCATGATGTAGGCCTGGTCAGGCAGGGGACGGTCGTGGCGGATCAGACCATGTCGGTGGAAGATCGGCATGACCGCCTCACACACGGCGCTGGGCGTGGCGCGGGCGAACACATCACGGTCGCCGGCCTGCTGGGTGAGCAGCCGCAGCAGGTCGGCGGCGCCGCTGTTGAGGCGGCGCGCCAGCGGGAGTTTCAGCCCGGTGCGGATCAGCAACGGGGCCAGGCGGCGCGGCAGCACGGAGGCGGGGTCGGCGGTGATGCGGGCGATGATCTCATCCAGGAAGGTCAGCAGCTCGCGGGCGAACAGCCCGAGGATGAGGTCTTCCTTGGCGGCCCAGTACAGGTAGACGGTGCCCTTGCCGACACCGGCGGCCTGGGCGATCTCGCTGACCGTGACCTTGCGCACGCCGTGGTCGAGCACCAGATCGCGTGCGCTGTCCAGGATGCGGGCGGCTTTTGCCGAGTGGTGTTCGATCAGCTGGCTCACCGAAGGTTTCCTCTTCTGCCGTGGCCCAAGACCGGTCACACGGCGGCGACGTCGAATGCTTTGTTCTTCATGTCCGGGCCCTTCATTATCTTGCCCATGGTCTGCCCGAGGACCGGCGCGTGCATGAGGCGCAGCATCATGGTGCGCATGAGCTGCTCCTTGCGGTCCTGGGGCGTGAACAGCCTGCGCATGATCAGCGCGCTGTTCTGCTCGGTGTGGATGAACGGCCGCAACCGGGCCTCCCACGCCCGTAGTGCGCCGGGCAGGTCGCCGGGGTGGCGCTGCAGCATGGTGCCCAGCAGCTCGCCTCCGGCGATGGCGCTGGAGGCGCCCATGCCCGCGTACAGGGTCACGCACCAGGCGGCGTCGCCGGCCAGGACGACCCGGCCGCGGTGCCAGCGCGGCATCTTGACCTGGTGTACGGCGTCGAACAGGTAGTCCGGGGCCTGCTCGAACCGGGTGAACAACGTCTCCAGCAAGGGTCCGGCGGGCTGCGGGCCGAAGGCGGCGCGGATGGACTCGATGGGTGGGCGGCTGAACTCGGCGACGATGTCGTCGGTGCGGTAGGAGAACAGCAGGGTCGGCGGGTGGTCGGAGAAGGGGAAGGTCCATGCCGACCGTCCGGGCTCCGCCAGGACCAGGCCCTCGTGCAGGCCGAAGCCCTCGATCGGCGCGTCGAGCGCGGTGGCGCCGATCATGTAGTTCAGCGGATGAAGGTATTCTTCGGGGCCGAAGGCCAGCTTCCGCACGGTCGAGCGCATCCCGTCGGCGCCCACCACCAGGTCGAAGCGCTCGGTGACGGTGGCGCCCGAGGCGGTGTCGTGCAGGGTGACCTCCGCTGCGGACGCGTCCTGGGTGATGCGGGTGGGCACCGTGGAGTAGCGGATCTCCACATCGGCCGGCAGTGCGGAGAACAGTCCCTCTTCCACGTCACCACGCAGCAACTGCCGGGGCCTCATGGCAGCGTTGGGGAGATTGGCCGGATTCATGCCGGGCGTGCGGCGCCCGGCCCGGTTCACTTCGTAGGCGGCGAGCCGCGGATGGCTGCGGTCGCCGATCGCCTCCAGCGCGCCCAGCCGCCGCGCGGAGGCGACACCGGTACCGAACAGCATGACGAAATATCCGCTGGAGCGGCGCGCGGCCGCCCGCTCCACGAGCACCGGCTCCCAGCCCACCTGCCGTAGCCGCACCGCGGTGGCGATACCCGCGATCCCGAGCCCGACCACCAGAGCCCGGCCACGCCTGGCCGCGTCCTTCATGACGACTCCCTTCCGTGTCATGTCGCGACCACTCTATCCGACGAACTGACCAAAATGGTTCTATTGGTCAGTCGTGGGGTGCCTCGGTCGCACGGGCGCACCGCGGATTGTGCGCAAGGTTACGGGTGTGTTGCGGGCCCTTGACGTGCGCCTTCCGGATTGCGTAGATATGACTGCGCAGACATGACTGCGCAGTCACACAGCTGACCTCCACAGATCTGAGGTCGGCGTCCATGGGAGAGCGACCATGACACGAGCAGTGAGGCGGGGCGGAAACGCCTCCATGCCGCGAGCCGTCGACGTGGCCCGCCTGGCGGGCGTCTCGCAGAAGACCGTGTCCAGGGTCCTCAACAACGAGCCGTACGTCTCCACCGAGGTGCGCGGGCGCGTGCTCGCCGCCGCCGAGCAGCTCGGCTACCGGCTGAACAACGCGGCCCGCGCGCTCGCCTCCGGACGGAGTCGTTCCATCGGCGTGGTGACGCTCGGGACGGCCCTGTACGGTCCAGCCTCGCTGCTCATGGGCATCGAGCGAGCCGTCAGGAACACGGGTTACGCCCTCCGCGTGGTCAACACCATGGAGGGCGACCCGGCGGGCATCGCCGGCGCCGTCGAATCGCTCCTGGAGCAGGGCGTGGACGGCATCGTCATCTCCGAGCCGATCGACGAGGGAGCGGAGCTCGTCCGCGCCGACGTGCCCGTTCTCGTCTACGGCACTCCACTGCCCTTCTCCGCCCCTCGCGTGGTGACCGCGGGCGTCGGTTCCGACGAACTGGCCCATGCGGCCACCGAGCACCTGCTGGATCTAGGGCACACGACCGTTCATCACGTCGCCGGTCCGCAGCGCTGGTACGCCGCCAGGGAGCGGCTCGCGGCGTGGCGAGCGGCGCTGGCGGCCCGCGGCCTCGGCGAACCGCCAGTCGTCGAGGGTGACTGGTCGGCCGCGTCCGGATACGCGGCAGGCCGTCGGCTGGCCTCCGACGGTGACGTGACCGCGGTGTTCGCCGCGAACGACGACATGGCCATCGGCGTGATCCGCGCGTTGATGGAGGCCGGCCTCCGCGTGCCGGACGACGTCAGCGTCGCCGGTTTCGACGACATCCCTGTCGCCGCGTACGTGACCCCTCCGCTCACCACGGTGCGTCAGCCGTTCGACGCCGTGGCGACGGCGGGACTCCGGCTCCTCGTCCATGCCATTGAGCAGCCGCACGAAGATCTCCCACCGGCGGCCGACCATCCGATCGAGCTCGTCGTTCGCGCCTCGACCGCGCCCCCGCCCCGGAGGACTTCGGGACGTGGGCGTGCGACCCCTCGCTGATCAGCGTCGATCAGCTCCAAGCCAGACCCGTCACGGCCACCGTGTGGCCCTTACTTCTCTGCTCCTTCCCGCCTGTCGCCAGGCGTGGCCGATCACCCCTGCCCCTTGACGGGAGTTCCCCCATGACGCCATCCAGTCATCCCTCGATCAGCCGTCGGCTCGTTCTCGCCACTGCCGGAGGAGTGTCGCTGTGCGTGGCGCTGGCCGCGTGCGGCGGCGGCAGCGGTGCCGGCAGCGGCACCGCTTCGTCAGCCCCTTCCACCGCCGCGGCCGTGAGCCAGGCCGAGATCGACAAGGCGATGTCCACCCCGACCGAGCTGACGTTCTGGACCTGGGTCCCGGACATCCAGCAGGAGGTCGCGCTCTTCGAGAAGAAGTACCCGGCGATCAAGGTGAAGGTCGTCAACGCCGGCCAGGGCGTGCCGCAGTACACCAAGCTGCGCACGGCGCTCAAGGCGGGCACCGGCGCTCCCGACGTCGTGCAGATCGAGTACCAGTACATCCCGACGTTCACGATCACCGACAGCCTGCTGGACCTGCGGCCGTACGGGGCGTCGACGCTGCGGGACAAGTTCGTCGACTGGACGTGGGGGCAGGTCAGCGGCGCCGGCGGGGAGGTCTGGGCGATTCCGCAGGACACCGGCCCGATGGGCATGCTGTACCGGAAGGACATCTTCGACAAGCACGGCATCGACGTGCCGAAGACCTGGGACGAGTTCGCCGCCGCGGCACGCAAGCTCCACGCGGCCGACCCGGACGTCTACCTGACCAACCTCGCCTCGAACGAGGCCGCCGCCTGGCACGGCCTCCTCTGGCAGGCCGGCGTGAAGCCTTATGTTAGCGCTAACAAGAGTGACATCTCCATCAAGGTCAACGACGAGACCTCCAAGAAGCTCGCCACGTACTGGGGTGGGCTCGCGAAGGAGGGCGTCATCGGCGTCGAGCCGGACTTCACCGACCCCTGGTTCTCCGCGCTCAACAAGGGCAAGTACGCCACCTGGATCACCGCGGCCTGGGGCCCGGTCTTCCTGTCCGGCGCGGCCAAGTCGACCGCGGGGAACTGGCGGGCGGCCCCGCTGCCGCAGTGGGACCCGGCCAAGCCGGTCTCCGGCAACTGGGGCGGCTCGACCAGCGCGGTCACCAAGACGACCAAGAACCCGATCGCGGCGGCGATGTTCGCCCAGTTCATCAACAGCGACCCGGAAAGCGCCAAGCTGTTCGCCACCAAGCAGTTCTTCTTCCCTGCGACGAAGGGACTGCTCGCGGACCAGAGCTACGTCGGCGAGAAGCCCGATTTCTACGGCGGCCAGCAGGTCAATCAGGTGTTCGCCGACATCAGCGGCACGGTCAACCTCTCCTTCCAGTGGCCGCCGTTCCTCGACCGGGTGGTGACGGACTGGACCGAGACCGTCGGCAAGTCCCTCGCCGACAAGACCGACACCGCCGCCGCACTCGACCAGTGGCAGACACGGATCACCACGTTCGCCAAGAGCCAGGGCTTCACCGTCCAGGGCCAGTGACCGCCGCCGGGTCCCGCACTCCGGTGCGGGACCCGTCACCTCCGCAGAAAGGGCCCGCCATGACCGCCATATCCGCGGCCTCCCGCGAGCACTCGCGCCGAGCAGCGGCGACACGTCACCGACGCGGTCGCGGCCGGAAACGGTCGGCGGGGCCGCTGTTCGTCGCCCCGTTCCTGGTGCTCTTCCTGGTGCTCTTCCTCGCTCCACTCGGCTACGCCGCCTACCTCAGCCTGTTCCAGGAGCGGCTCATCGGCGGGACGACGTTCGTCGGGCTGGCCAACTACGTGACCGCCGTCCAGGACCCGCTCCTCATCCAGGGGGTTCTCCGGGTCGCGGCGTTCTTCGTGATCCAGGTCCCCGTGATGCTGCTGCTGGCACTGCTGTTCGCGCTCGCGCTCGACAGCGGGCTGCTGCGGCTCGCGCGGGTGGTGCGGCTCGGCATCTTCGTCCCGTACGCCGTCCCGAGCGTCGTCGCCTCGCTCATGTGGGGCTACCTCTACGGGCCGGATTACGGTCCGTTCGCCCAGCTGGGCAAGGCGTTGGACCTGCCGGCGCCGCCCTTCCTCGGCGACGGCTGGATGCTCGGCAGCCTGGCGAACATCGTGACCTGGGAATTCGTCGGCTACAACATGATCTTGCTGTACGCCGCCCTGCGGGCCATTCCGCAGGAGCTCTACGAGGCGGCGGCGATGGACGGGGCCGGCGCGTGGCGGATCGCCTGGAGCGTCAAGCTGCCCGCGCTGCGGCCGGCGCTCCTGCTGGCCCTGGTGTTCTCCGTGATCGGCAGCTTCCAGCTGTTCAACGAGCCGAACCTGCTGCAGCGCCTCGCCCCGGACGTCATCGACAGCGCCTACACCGCCAACCTCTACGCCTACTCCCTGGCCTTCACCAGCCAGCAGATCAACTACGCGGCGGCGGTGTCCTTCCTGCTGGGGCTGGTCATCGTGATCGTCTCCTACGCCGTCCTGCTCACCGCGAACCGCAGGAGGACCGCATGACCACCATGACCTCGACGGCTTCGCGCCGGTCGCCGGCCCGCCGGCGGCACAGCACGCCGCTGACGATCGCGATGCTGGCCGCGCTGGCGTATTTCCTCCTGCCGCTGTTCTGGCTGGTCGTCGCCTCGACCAAGAGCACTCAGGACCTGTTCACGACGTTCGGGTTGTGGTTCTCCCGCACCCCGCAGCTGCTGGCCAACGTCGGCTCGACCTTCGCCCAGGACGACGGGGTCTTCGGGCGGTGGCTGCTCAACACCCTCCTGTACGCCGTCGTCAGCGCCTTCGGGGCCGCGCTCCTGGCGGCCGCCGGCGGGTACGGGTTCGCCAAGTTCCGCTTCCGCGGCGACCGCGCCGCCTTCAACCTGGTGCTCGGCGCCATCATGGTGCCGACCACCGCGCTGGCCATCCCGACGTACCTGCTGTTCGCGAAGGTGGAGCTGGTCAACACCCCCTGGGCCGTCATCCTGCCCTCGCTCGTCAGCCCCTTCGGCCTCTACCTCATGCGCATCTACGCCGAGGACGCCGTCCCGGACAGCATCCTCGAGGCCGCCCGCATCGACGGCGCCGGCGAGACCAAGATCTTCTTCCAGATCGCGATGAGGCTGCTGGCGCCGGGCCTGGTGACGGTCGTGCTCTTCACGCTCGTCGCGACGTGGAACAACTATTTCCTCCCGCTCATCATGCTCAACGACCCGAACCTGTACCCGATCACGGTCGGCCTCGCCTCCTGGGCGTCCCAGGCCGTCGGAGGCGGGGCCGGTGCGAACAGCGACATGCTCGCGCTCGTCGTGACCGGGTCCATGCTCTCGGTCGTCCCGCTCGTCGTGGCCTTCCTGCTGCTGCAGCGGTACTGGCAGAGCGGTCTGACGACCGGCGGCGTCAAGCAATGACCCGTACGTCCACTCCTTCGGAGGTTGCCCCTATGGCGGTTCTGCCCGCCCACGTCCTTTTCGGCGCCGCGTACTACCACGAGTACCAGCGGTCCCCGGACCGGCTCAAGACCGACCTCGACCTGATGGCCGACGCTCATTTCAACGTCATCCGGGTGGGCGAGTCGGTGTGGTCCACCTGGGAGCCGGAGAACGGACGGTTTGACCTCGACTGGCTCGAGCCGGTGCTCGACGGCGCCCATGAACGGGGGATCTCGGTGATCCTGGGGACGCCGACGTACGCGGTGCCGCCGTGGCTGGTCCGGCTCTACCCGGAGATCACGGGGGAGCGGGCGACCGGGCAGCGCATCGGCTGGGGCGCCCGCCAGGAGGTCGACTTCACTCACCCCGGCTTCCGTTTCCACGCCGAGCGGGTGATCCGCAAGGTCGTCGGCCGGTACGCCGATCATCCGGCGGTCATCGGGTTCCAGGTGGACAACGAGCCGGGTCTGCACCTGCTGCACAACCACGGCGTCTTCCAGCGGTTCATCGATCACCTGCGGGACAAGTACGGCGACGTCGAGACCCTCAACAGGGAATGGGGCCTGGTCTACTGGTCGCACCGCCTGTCGACGTGGGCCGACCTGTGGACGCCGGACGGCAACCTCCAGCCGCAGTACGACCTCGCCTGGCGGGAGTTCCAGGCCCGCCAGGTGACCGAGTTCATCGGCTGGCAGGCCGACCTCGTCCGCGAGTACGCCCGCCCCGGCCAGTTCGTCACGACGTGCATCTCCTACACCCGTCCGGGGGTGGAGGACGACGGGATGACCGACCGCCTCGACGTCGCGGCGGGCAACCCGTACTACTTCATGCAAGACGCCCTGGAATTCCCCGACCGCACCCCCGACGACGTCGAGCAGAGGTGGGTGACCACCGGGCTGTGGTCGATGTACCAGACCGCGGACCGGATGTTCTCCTCGCGTCAGGAGCCGTTCCTGGTCACCGAGACCAACGCCATGCACATCGGCGAGCCGTGGGACAACCGGCCGGCCTACGACGGCCAGTGGCGGCAGGCCGCATGGGCGCACATCGCGCGCGGCGCCCGGATGATCGAGTACTGGCAGTGGCACACGCTGAACTTCGGCTTCGAGACCTACTGGGGCGGGGTTCTCCCACACAGCAACCTGCCCGGCCGCACGTACGCCGAGCTCGCCCGCCTTGGGGCGGAGCTGGAGGCCGCCGGCCCGCTGGTCGCCGGGCTGGAGCCGGACGCCGACATCACGATGGTCTATTCGATGCCGAGCAAGTGGCTCATGCAGAAGCATCCGCCGCTGCCGGCCGCCGACGGCGGCCCTGACGCCGCCGCCTACCACCGCATCTTCGACCCGTTCTACCGTGGCGCCTTCGACGCCGGCCGGCAGGTGCGGCTCGTCCACGCCCGGCAACTGCACGACCCCCGGGGCGAGCGAGCCGGGACGACGCCCGAAGTAGCGGCGCGACGTCACCCGGTCCTCGTCGTCCCGGCGCTGTACGTCGCCGACGACGCGACGCTCGACTGGTTCGCGGCCTACGCCCACGCGGGCGGCCACCTGGTCCTCGGCCCGCGTACCGCCTACGCCGACCACGAGGCCCGGGCGCGGCGGGAGCCCGCACCCGCACGCCTCGTCGACGCCGCGGGCGTCCGCTACGACGAGTTCAGCAACCTCACGCGCGATCTGCCGGTCCGCGCCGTGCCCGGCGGCCAGCTCGAGCTGCCGGACACCGCGACCGCGACGTGCTGGGCCGACGCCCTGATCGTCGCCGACGCCGACGTGCTCGCCACCTACGTCCACCCGCACTTCGGCCGCTGGCCGGCCATCACCACCCGCCGACACGGCGCGGGCCGCGTCACCTACGTCGGCACGGTGCCCGGCCGCGACCTCGCCCGCGCGCTCGCCGCCTGGCTGGCGCCGTCCCCGGTCAGCGGATGGCACGACCTCCCAGCCTCCGTCACCGCGACCACCGGCACGTCGCCGGACGGGCGCCGCGTGCACGTCGTGCACAACTGGAGCTGGGAGCCCGCCCGCGTCGAGGTGCCCGTGGAGCTGACCGACGTCGTGGACGGCTCTTCCGTCCCCGCCGGCACGACGTTGGAGCTCGGTGTGTGGGACGTACGAGTGCTCGTCACGGCCCAGCCCTCTTGAGGAGTGATCCCGCCGTCATCCACCGGGGGCGCTGGTGCAGGAAGATCAGCCCTGGATGGACTTGGTCTCCAGATACTCTTCGAGGCCGTAACGGCCGAACTCACGGCCGTTGCCAGACTGCTTGTATCCGCCGAACGGGGCGAGGACGTTCCAGTCGCCGCCGTTGACGTCGACCTGGCCGGTGCGCAGCCGGGTCGCGGCGAACCTGCACGACTTGTACACACGCGACCGCGAGAACCCGCGGGTGGGGACGATCGTCGACGCGCTGCGCACCGAGAGCACCGAATTCGCCGCGATGTGGGGCGAGCAGCCGGTCAACCGCCTGTACTGCCCGCCCAAACGTATCCAGCACCCACAGCTCGGCCTGCTCGAACTGCACTGTCAGACACTGATCGATCCTGACCAGTCCCAGATGCTGGTCGTCTACACCGCGCCCGCGGGCAGTGAGAGCCATGACAAACTCCGCCTGCTGTCCGTCATCGGCGACCAACGCGTCTGACCGGAAAATAAGGACCTCAGCCGGGCAGGCGGCAGCGAACCCCGGCTGGTGATCGTCGGTGGGGTGGCCTGGGGGCGGTGTGGGTCAGGCAGCCTGGGTCAGGGTGACGGTGAAGCCGAGCGCTTGGAGTTGCCGGACGTGAGTGCGGGTCTTCTTGTCCCGGTCGATCTTGTTGGCGTGGTAGTCGGCTCCCAGGTCTCGGTAGCGGGC
>NZ_JBQQBR010000027.1:0-182771 GCF_052245935.1 Nonomuraea sp. 3N208
GTAGACGGCGGGATGCCCGGGGGCCTCGGTCGGGAACCGAACATTCTGACCGGCGTGCTCGAAGGCAACAGTGCGTGACCCATCAGGGTCGGGCCCCGGCGCCAGACTGTTAGACGGGCTCATGCGGCCCAGAAGAAGCTCCGGCGTCGGCGGGCAACCCACCCCCATTTTCACGCCTGTGTGGCGTCACCGGAAGGGAGAGGGGGACTGTTAGCAGGATTGGTGCTCAGCCCTCATGGTCCGGTGGCAAGGGATCCATACCGCAGGGCCGCCAGGCCCGAGGAACGGGAAGCCACGCGGCAGCATGACCGTCAGCATCTCAGGCGGATCGATCACCCTGCTTGGCTAATCCAGACCGTGGCCAGGTGCGTGTGCGCGGTGGCGCGGATGTGTCGGCGTGGGAGAACCGCGGGTTGGTCACGAGAGGATCCCGGATGGGATAACCGATCCTCTTCCAGATCTTGGGGATACATACTGGTGCACACCTCGTTCGCCCCTCCCGAAGGCCTTCAAGTGATGCATCTCTCTCATGGGCGGTTACGCCCGGTCGGTGGCGTCGCGGTCTTCGCCATCGCGGGCGTGGCGTGCGATTCCCTCGTGGGGGTCGCCACAGCGGGGATCAACCTCTGGTACGCGTCGCTCGTGGATCGTATGATCAGTGATTTCGACTCCGTCTCCGGGGCGGCGATACGTACGGGGGAGCTGCTCGTCCTAGGGTCCGAGGTCGCGCGAATCTTCATCTTCCTCGTAGCCGCGTCCGGGTTCCTGGCCTGGTTGTTCCGCGTCAGGGCCAACGCCGTGAGTCTCTCGCTGAACGGTCACCGATACGGCCGGTCCTGGCTGATCGCAGGATGGGTGATGCCGATCGGTTGGTTCTGGATTCCCAAGCAGATCGTGGACGACATCTGGCGCGCCTCCACGCCCCCCGACTCTGCCAAGGGGCTGATCAACGCGTGGTGGGCGGCCTGGCTGACCGCCTGGGTGACGGCGAAGGCGACCTGGGGTCTGGTCTACATCTCCATCGACATGGAGGGAATCGCCTTCGCCCTGCGCTTGGAGGTGGTCGGCATCGGGCTGATGCTGATTGCGGCCATGCTGGCGATCGGCGTCATCCGCAAGATCACCGCCGTCCAGGAGACCCTCCGCTCAACGCCTCCAGCCGACCCCGCACCAAGCAAGCCGCCCCCCGTGTCCGGCGCGCCCGAGCCGGCCGCGGCGTCATAGGGCATCGCGACAGTACGGCATCCCCGTGCGGCTTTCCTGGGTGAACGTTACCGGCGCATCGCCCGCCGACGTGGTACTAGGGCCTGTTCGGAGTTGAGATCAGAGGGATTCGCCTGCGCTTTGGCCTCCGATCCTGGTAGGCCATCAACATGGCGCGTGGAGACCTCACCGACGAGGAGTGGTCGTTGATCGAGCCTCACCTGCCGCTGGGTGAGCGAGGCCCGATCCCGGACCTGCGGCAGCAGTTCAACGCAGTGATGTGGCGGTTTCGTACTGGCAGTCCGTGGCGGGATCTGCCCGCCGAGTACGGACCGTGGTCGACGGTCTATGACCGATTCCGGTCGTGGGCGATGATGGGAGTCTTCGAGCAGCTGATGCAGGCAATGATCGCCGAGGCCGCGGCCCGGGGACAGGTTGACCTCGACCTGGTCAGCGTGGACTCCACCACGGCTCGCGCCCACCATCACGCCGCGGGGATGGCCTTGGGCGGTGAGCTTGCCCAGGTGCTGGAAGAGGCCGTCGGGCAGGAAAAGGGGCTGCGCCAAAGGGGCAAAACACCCCCGATGGCGGCGATCCGGGTGAAGACCAGAACCAGGCCGGACGTCGGCGGGTACGACTGCGGCGCAGGATCCGGCTGAAGGCCGCCGCGCTGGGCCGCTCGCGGGGCGGGCTGACCAGCAAGGTGCACCTGTCCGCCGAGCGGCGATGCCGTCCGCTGTCCTCCGTGCTGACCCCGGGCCAGGCCGGAGACAGCCCGCAGTTTCGTGCCGTGCTGAACCGCATCAAGGTCCGCCTGCGCGTCGGCCGGCCGCGCACCCGCCCGGGCGCCGTGGCCGCCGACAAGGCGTACTCCTCCCGCGGCAACCGCGTCTACCTGCGCCGACGCGGCATTAAGGCGGTCATTCCAGAGAAAGCCGACCAGGCGGCCAACCGCAAGAAGCGCGGCTCTCGTGGCGGCCGCCCGGTCAGTCATGATCCCGATCTCTACAAGGAGCGCAACACGGCGGAACGCTGCATCAATCGGATCAAGGAGTGGCGTGGGCTGACCTTCCGTTTCGCCAAAACGCCCAGGAGCTACCTGGCCGGCCTTCATTTACGCGGAGCTATCTTGTGGATCCGAAGCCTTCAACCGATCTGAAGATCCGAAGTACAGGCCCTAACACCGTGATCGCTGGCCTGTCCCGCTGGCTGTCTGATCGTGGGTCCTCGCAAGGGCGCCCGGCGGGGCTGGCGGACCTGCTTGAGCACGGAACCGGCGTCTGACCTTACTGCGTCGCCTCCTTCAGCAGGTCGCGCAGCCGTTTCACCAGCTCGGGGTCGCCGTCGAAGGTCAGTGCCGCCCCGTCCCCGCGCCCCCACAACCACAGCAGCACGTCCTGGGACGTACCCGAGATCGACGCCTCTCCCGGGGAATCGTCCGTGGAGACCTCGACGCCCGAGGCGGCCAGGCGGACGAGCCAGCGATCCGCTCCCGCGGCGATCGACACCGCGCGTCCGTCCGCGCTGGCGAGTTCGTCACCGAAGTCCTCCGGCCACTGGCGGGAGGCGAAGGCGAGGAAGGTCACGAGGATCTCATCGATGCCGTCCACCGCCAGGTCGGTGGGGATCGGCATGATCGGCTCGCCGGCCGCGAGCTCAGCGTCCACCCGGTGCACCACCGCCTCCAGCGCCATCCTGCGGGCCCAGAACCCAACGGTCTGGTCGGGGTTGTACCAGGTGAGCGCCTGCTCCTCCGACTGCCGGGAGGTGAACTCGCCACGCAGCTCGGCCATGGCGCGGTCCAGGTATGCTCCGGGGCCGCTCGGATCAGGCACCGGCGGCCAGGGCTTTGGCCAGGTGCCGCGGCGCATCGTCTCCACCTTGTGGAGGAAGGTGTCGCCGACATGCGTGAGCAGGTTGGCGGTGGTCCACCCTGGACAGTGGGGCACCGGGGCGGCGAGGTCACGGGTGGCGGTCTCGCGCATTCGCGCGTAGTCCAGCTCGAGTAGGTGTAAGTACCGGCGCTGATCCATTCGCCCAGTCAAACATAGGCGCGCGGACGCGGTCCTGTTGCCGCAAGTCCGGGATGGCGTTTCGCTCGCTTGAGGAGGTAAGCGAGGCCCGATCAAGGACTATTCCTCATCGGTGAGGTCTCCCCGTGCGAAGGCGACGGCCTATGAGGATCGGAGATCAAAGCCGCAGACGGGATCCAGCTGATCTCAACCCCGTACAGGCCCTAAACGCGCCATCGTCGCTGTGGGGCGCTCCATCTTGACCATCGTCTGGCATCTGCTGTCCACCCCCGACACCCACTTCGTCGACCTGGGCTCGGACTTCTACGACAAACGCATCAGCACCGAACGCCGCAAACACAAGGACATCCGCGAGCTCGAAGCCCTGGGCTATCGAGTCACTCTGGAGCCAGCCGCCTGGCCAGCTGAGCCAATCGCCGGCCCCGACACGTCGCCGTATGCCGGGGTCCGCTGCCGCCTGCCCGCTAACTCACTGATTTTCGGACTAGGAGAGCGGAGGCTAGTCCGCTGCTTAGGGGGCTTGAGCTTGATCGGGCAGTTTCAGCCAGCCGCGCCGGAGGGACTCCACCATTCTCTGCCCGCCATCGGTATCGGGTCTTGCGTCCGATTCCCACGGCACGGCACGCCTCGACCGTCCCCACGCCTGACAGCACCAGCCGCCAGTACTCCGACTCAACATCCAGCCTGCGCTTGGGCCCTCGCCTCGCCATCAACACGCCTCTCATGATCAGGTGTGTTGCGACAAGCACTAGAACCCGAGCGTTTTGCCTGGGGGTCAGTATTCACGCGTCGTCGACATTCACGATGTGACCAAAACAGAAAATTTCCCTCCGGCAGGGGTGCTTCGGCTCCGGGATGGTCGGCGTCGTCGAGACGAAGCCGTAGATGACTGAGGTGGAGGTCGGGTATCCCGCCTGCCATCGACCCGGTACAAGTCGAGCAGGCCAGAACCACTGAGCCACGGTCGTTCCTCGCCCGAGCTGGTGCTACCCCACCGACTGTCCGAGATCGGCTTCGTCATGCAATACGAGAGTGATCATTCACAGTTGGCCCAATTCTGGCCCTCGCGGTCGAAGTCCTCCCGGGAGATCACCTTGTCCACGAAGACGATCTCTGAGTCCACCCCGTTGACCTCAGGAGTCTTCACCGGAACGCGTTCTCCCCGCTGGATGAGGACCTGGCCCGGCTTGAGCTTCGCGAAGTCGGTCGCCCTGAAGCTGACGTCGCGGATGTTGACTTGGCTGTAGGAGCTACCACGGTGCTGGTAGCCGGACGCCGAATAGAGCACCCCCGGGCGCAGCACGAACGGTTTCGGCCCTACAGTCCAACCTTCTTCTGGTCCATCCAGTCGGACAGATGCGCTCTGGCCATCGAGGGACGGCGCGATGAAGTCCACATCGCCTACTACCGTTGCGGATGACGAAGGGCCCGGCACCGAAGCCAAGGCGCCCGAGGCGTCCTCGCGGTGCGATTCTCATACGTTCGGGGGCTGCGCCCTCGCACCATGCCAAGACGATGATGGGATGCCCCTGCGTGTCAACACTGACGCCGGCCCACCCGCCTGTGGGAGGTGAGCAACTCGTAACGCTCGTGATCCCGATGACTGCCAGCACGATCCCGCACAAGCGCCGCATAAGCACAGGCTAAGCGAGACCGACTTGTTGCTGGAGGCCCGTGATCATCCCGCCGTTTAACCGTAGCGAGGTCGTGCAGGATGCCCGGCGACGGTGATCGGTTGGCCAGGGCCTTTACGGGGAGCCTGCGATCCAGCATGCCGCCGTACAGGGTTGCGCGCGGGCGATGCAGCAAGCTTCCGGGAAGCGCCTTGGAAGCCACCTGAACGGACGATCACGAACTGAGCCAACCGAACCAGAACTTGTTTGGAGGGATGACCGTCGACCAGCGATCCTGAGCGACCCCGGAGATCTTCCGGGAACTTACGGATCAGACGGTTAACCTCGGCGGCGTTGCTGTACGGCCACGAAAAAGGCCCTCCGGGATCATCCCAGAGGACCTTTGAGCTGGAGCGCGGCCGACAGGAGTCGAACCCGTAACCTTCTGATCCGTAGCCGGGTCAAGGCCGTCCAGACGCATCCGTAGCCGTGTTTGGACGCTGCTCTGGGCCGCTCTCGCGAGTGGGTCGCGTCCACGAGGGTTCATGATTGTCCGGAGCCGTTGTTAGCAAACGCGTTAGCAAGATCGACACTTTGTACCGCCGCTCGCAGTCTCGCCGAACACCCGACTTTCCGATCTTCTCGTGCTTGATCAGCCCGGTTGAAGGAGGGGTAGTCATGGCTCGGTGTGCCGATCGTCCGGCGGCACGGTCTTGACGCCTGAGTCGAAGCCGGACTCGTCGTCTGGCAGAGGTCTATCCTGACGATTACGCGATCCGGAAACCGTGTCGCCAGCAACACGAGGACGCCGGCCACCTACATCAGGGCGTTCGACCTGCGATTCCAGAGTGGAAAGGGTTCAGTGGTATCGGTAGCGTGGAAGCGTAACAGCTTGGAGGTCAACGATGTCCACCCCGCATCAAGACAGCGAGGCACTGATCCCTCGCCCGCCACTGACCACCGCTGCCCTCCGGGCGGCAGTTGCCCAGATCGCTCCGGCCTACCTCAGCCAGTTTGTTGACCACCTCGACCAGGCTACGGAGCAGGCGGCGCGGCAGAGCACCGTGGCACCTCTGCAGAACTTCTTGCAGCACTGGGGCGAGTTTGTGGCGATTCAGCGCCACCCTGCTCAAGCGGCCCGCCTGCACGCATTGGAGACGGAAGTCGCCACCGCCACCGACAGAGTCAAGCTGGACTCAGCCTTGGCCGAAATCACCGAGATCACGGCATCCGCGCGCCGAGAGGTTGTCGGTGAGTGACGCCTGGACCTGGGAGTACAACCCGGACGCCGAGCATGTCATTGCTGGGCTCCCTCCGACCGTCATCCTTGAGGTTGAGCGGCTTGCTGGCCAACTCGCAGTCCTCGGGAGGGACGCGATCCGCGTCGGCAGAGGCCCGCTGCATGGGGGAGGTCTTCGGACGCTCGATCTGTTCGGCGGCCGCGGGTTCCTCAACTTCATCGTCGCGGAGCATCTGCGCCTTGTGCTGATCGTTCGCGTTACCTGGATAGATTGATGCGACGTCGCCTACACCTCAGGGAAAGTTGAGAAGGCCCCCCGAGGAGCTCCCCGGAACCTTCTTATGGAGCGCGGCCGAGAGCACTCGAATCCCTAACCTTCTGAGATCCGTAGGGAGGGGCGGACGCCTCGTCAGCGGGATTTCGCCCTGCTCAGTTGGTGGTTGCGGGTCGGTGGAGGGTGATCCTGTAAGACGGTGTTGCTGTATCGACTGCTGTACACCTTCTCTGCGGACGCAACCCCCTCTCGCCACTTGGAATGCTCGCTGTCCCAGCCTGCACGGCCCCCTCTGGACAACTCGCGCGTCCACCTGCTGGACTTCGAGTGTCCGAACGCAGCGAGCCGAGAGATGCCCTGACGAGCCCATGACTCTCATCACCCTGCGGCAAGCCGCCGTCCGCTTCAACCTCTCCTACGGCGCTTTACAGAAGATCGCGGCTACGGGTCTGCTTCCTGCGGCCGGTCAACACGGCGGCAAGCTAGTCATCCCTACGGACGTGGCGCAACGAATCGAGGCACGCTCCGCTGTGCCGCTACATCGCCTCCTTCCAACGACAACGGGCAGCGCCACGATGGCAGTGTTGCGCGTCGACGTGGCGAAGCGTGTCCCAGATGAAGATCGCCCCTTTATCGGCTTTCGTGCTGATCTGGCACCTGCAGACCTGTTGGAGGCGCTGCGTGGATGGTGGGTGGGCAGGCCGGAAAAGGTCGCCCAGGCCGGCATTCTCCCGGTGACACTCGGCGGATTCGTCGTCGCCGTACTAACGGGGCTGAGCAGCTGGGATACCAAACTTACCGACACTGGCGTGATCCGTCATCGTTTCGACGCGAGCCTGGCCGGCTACATCAGCGACCTCGACATGCCCATCAACATGGTCACGATCGGCACAGCCGACGACCTGCGAATCGCCGAGTTCCTCCTCGGCAAGCGACTCGAATCCACGGCTGGCGGCCCGATCGCCTACGTGACCGTGGCCGCTCATCAGCTGGCCTCCGAGATCAGAGGCCACTGATCCCGCGGCAGCGCAGAGAGCTGATCGTCCGCCATTGGCCGATTCCGCTGCTCCGGCTCCTCCCGAGACGCGCAAGGCGCTCGACCGGTTGAATAAGCGTCTGACTACCGAATCAGACGGTTAGTCTCCGGGGTATTGCTGTACAACGCTGCTGTACGGCCACGAAAAAAGGCCCTCCGGGATGATCCCAAAGGGCCTTTGAGCTGGAGCGCGGCCGACAGGAGTCGAACCCGTAACCTTCTGATCCGTAGTCAGATGCTCTATCCATTGAGCTACGGCCGCTCGCTGCGTAAGCAAGCATAGCGGGTTCTGGGGAGTACCTCGAACCAGATACCGCAATCATGAGCCCCGCGACCAGGATCTCATCCGGCCGCGGATACATCGAAGTGTGTATCCACAGGCAGGTCCCTCGCAGGAGTTCGGTGGGGGAGCCAGGTGGTGGGATAGAGGGCGTGAAGTGGATCGTGTTCGGGGCCGGGGCGGCCTTCGTGGCGGGCGTGGTGCTGATCGCGGGTGGTGCCTACGTCGACCGTGGGGTGCCCGGGTGGGTGCTCGTCGTGCCCTTGGCGATTACCTGTGTGGGAGTTCTGGTACGGCAGCGGGCGCCGCTCTTGTCCCTGGGGCTCGGGGTGGTCGCGGTTACCGTGGATGGGTTTGTGGGGCCCTCACTGGGGACCGTGCTCGTGTTCACCGACAATCTGTACGCGGCCGTGCTCTACGGGCCGGCCCGGTTTGCTCGGGTGTTGCTCGGTGTCACGGCCACGCTGGCGGTGGTGGGTGGGGCGGTGGCCGGGTTCATCGCGGAGGACTGGCGGGTGCTGGCCATTATGGGGGTTCAGGCCGGGCTGGTCCTGGTCACGCCTGTCACGACTGCGCTTGTGCTGCGGGAGCAGCGGGATCGGGCGGCGGCCGAGCGGCTGCGGGCGGAGCAGGTGGCTCATCTGGCGGAGCTCGATCGGCAGGCGGCGATCGCCGCGGAGCGTACGCGCATGGCGCGCGAACTGCATGACATGATCGCCAATCACTTCAGTGCGATCGCCATCCAGTCCACGGCTGCGCTCTCTCGTAAGGATCTCGATCCTGGGACGGTTCGGAAGGTCATGGAGTCCGTACGGGAGAACAGCGTCAAGGGGATGGCCGAGATGCGGTCCATGATCGGGTTGTTACGGCAGGAAGGGGAGGAGCCGGAGGCCACGCGGCCGCGGCTGGCCGATGCGGAGACTTTGGTGGAGCGGGTCAGACGGGCCGGGCTCGACGCCGGATTGCGGGTCGATGGGGAGCCTCGTGAGGTGCCTGCCTCCGTTGACCTGGCCGGGTATCGGATTCTGCAGGAGGCGTTGACCAATGCGCTCAAGCACGGGGATCCGCCGGTTGATGTCGTCATCTCTTATGAGGCCCGGTGCGTTGTGGTGACCGTTCAGAACGCCGTGGGAGGGGATGTCGCGGCGCCGTTGCCGGGGGCGGGGGTCGGGCTGATCGGCATGCGGGAGCGGGCCTCGCTGGTCGGAGGTTCTCTTGAGGCCGGACCTCGCGGCCGGACAGGGGAAGGACGGGGGCGGTGGCGGGTGCTTGCCGTGCTGCCTACCTCTGAGGATGGCTTCACCGTGGCTTACTACGCGGATGGGGGCCGAGCGAGGCAGGGCGAGGAGCAGGCGGTTGTGGACGTACGGCCGGGAGGTGTGTGACCGGTGATGATCAGGGTGCTGGTGGCCGACGATCATGCGGCGGTCCGGGCCGGGATCGCCTTGATCCTCGGCGGCGTGCCGGACATCGAGGTCGTCGGTGAGGCAGGTGACGGCGAGCAGGCCGTGGCCATGGCCCGGAAGCTGCGGCCCGATGTGGTGCTCATGGACATCCGCATGCCGCGCCTCGACGGCATCTCGGCCACCAGGGAGCTGGCGGGGATCAGCGATGTGCTGATCCTGACGACGTTCGATGTCGACGAGTACGTTTTCGGCGCCCTGCGGGCGGGCGCGGCCGGGTTCCTGTTGAAGAACACGGACGCCGAATCCCTGGTGGAAGCGGTCCGGCTGGTCGCGCGCGGGGACGGGCTGATCTCGCCCGGGGTCACGCGCAAGCTGATCGCGGCCTTCGCCGAGCAGGCGCCGCCGCGCAGAGAGCCGGCCGCCGGTCCTGAAGGGCTGACGCACCGGGAGAGGGAGGGCCTGACGCCTCGTGAGCGGGAGGTGCTGGCCTGCATCGGGCGCGGCATGTCCAACGCCGAGATCGCCAGTGAGCTGGACATGGCGGAGGCCACGACGAAGACGCATGTCAGCCGGGTGCTCAACAAGCTGGGACTGAAGAGCCGTGTACAGGCGGCGATTTACTACTCAGGGGGCACATAGAGCCGTAATGTGAGCGGCGTGAGCATGCCGCCTCCTCCTGAGCCGCCTCAGGAGCCACATCAGGAGCCGCCTCGTCGGACGGGGCTGACCGTCGGGTTGGCGTTCGCCGGGTTCTTCGGCTATCTCATCATCAATGTGATCGTCGGCCTCGTCGCCGTGAGCATCGGGTCGGAGGTGGCGTTCGGGGTGGCGGCCGTGATTCTGGCGCTCGTCGGCATCGGCGTGGGGCTGGTGTTCGTGCGGCTACGGACACCGTGGTCCTTTGGACTGGGGCTGGGGTTGATGATCGGGTGGGGGCTCACGTCGATCGTCACGGCTGGATTCTGTACGGGGCTCAATCCGCAGCTGTACGCGTAGGTGGACGGTTTGATCCGATGGCAATCGTTGATCCAATGGCAATCACCCGCCTCTAGCCTGGCCCTCAGCGCGATGACGACCCGGGGGAGACCCGACCGATGAGCGTGCCACCGCCACCACCGCAGGGCCCGGACGGCCCTTGGCGGCCCCCGTACGGACCACCGCCGCAGAACCCTGACCACCCTTGGCAGCCCCCGTACGGACCACCGCCGCCGCCTCCGTCCAGCGGGGCCTCCACCGGCCTGGTCATCGGGCTCGCGTTCGCCGGTCTGGCGCTCTACAGCGCGTTCAATATCATCGTCGGCTTCGTCATCTTCGCCGCCGCCATGGACTCGAGCGGCCCCCACACCCGTTACGTGGCGGCGGGTGCGGCGGTGCTCGCCCTGGTCGGCCTGGGTGCCGGCATCGGCCTCCTGATCATCCGCCGACCCTGGGCCAGGGGCCTCGGCCTCGGCCTCATGATCGGGTGGGCGCTGTGGTCGATCCTGTCCGCCGGGATCTGCACCGGTCTGAACCCGAGCCTGTACGCCTGACATGCCTCCCTATCACGAGATATTCGTCGGCCTGGGCGTCTTCACGGCCTCCGTCGTCTTCGTACGGGAGGCCAGAAGACGCGGCGCATTCAACGAGCAGTCGCTGATAGCCGTCGCCGGCGCCCTGGTCGGCGGCGCCATCGGCATGCGCCTGGCCGGCTGGCTGGAGACGCTGGACCTCCAGAACCTCTGGCTGTACGGCTCCCGCAGCATCCTGGGCGGTCTGACCGGCGCGTACGTGGGCGTGCTCGCCGCCAAGAAGATCATCGGCTACAAGGAACGCACCGGCGATCTGTTCGCCCCGGCCGTGGCGCTCGGCATGGCGGTGGGCAGGATCGGCTGCCATCTCACCGAGGCCCCGGGCCGGCCCACGGACCTGCCCTGGGGCGTGCACGCCCCGGCGACGACCCCCGCATGCCCCGGCTGCCTCGCCGGCCAGGCCATGCACCCGTCGTTCGTCTACGAGATCATCTTCCAGCTCGCCGCGTTCGCAGCGCTCATGTGGGCACGAAGGCGGCTCACACAGCCTGGGGAGCTGCTCACCCTCTACCTCGCCGGGTATGCCGCCTTCCGGTTCCTCGTCGAGTTCACCAGAGCCAACGACACGCTCTGGCTCGGCCTGACCGGGCCACAGTGTTTCCTGCTCGTCGGGTTGCCGCTGCTCGCGTTCCGGCTCGCGTACGGCTGGCGGCGCGGTTATTACGATCCCCTTTTCCAGCGGAAGGTCATGGCATGAGCACAGGGATGGGTCTGCGGGGCGACCGCATCCTCAGGTACGTCAACGCGTTCTGCCCGCACTGCCACGGCCAGGACCTCGACCGGGTCGAGCGCCTCAGTGGCTACCTGGCCGAACGCGACGGCCGGGTGTGGCTGGAGCGAGGCTGCCGCAAACACGGCCTGATCCGGACTTTGTACGACGAAGACCCGGAAATCCTCAAATACCTGGAGGAGTGGACCGCGCCGACCAAGCAGCACGTACCGGATGTGTCGGGGAACTTCGCTCCGATCCCCCTCGCCTACCTCAACGGTCTCCCCGAGATGCAGACCCAGCACACCTGCATCCTCCTCGAGGACATCGCGGAGACCTGCAACCTGCGCTGCCCCACCTGCTTCGCCGACAGCTCCCCGGACGTCGCCGGCATCGTCCCCGTCCCCGACATCCTCGCGAACGTGGACCAACGCCTCGAAAGGGAGAACGGCCGCCTCGACGTCCTCATGCTGAGCGGCGGCGAACCCACCCTCCACCCCGAGCTCAAAACCCTCCTGGCGGAGCTCGAACAGCGTCCGATCACCCGCATCCTGATCAACACCAACGGCGTCCTCATCGCCAGGGACGACTCCCTCCTCGACCTGCTCACCGAGCACAGGGAGCGGGTGGAGGTCTACCTGCAGTACGACGGCTCCTCCGAACACGCCTCGCGGCACCACCGAGGCGGCGACCTGCGCCGGCTCAAGGCCGCAGCCCTCGAACGCCTGTCGGCGCGCGAGATCTTCACCACCCTGGTGATGACAGCCGCGCTGGGCGTCAACGATGGCGAGATCGGCGATGTCGTACGCCTCGCGCTCGACACCCCGTACGTCGGAGGCGTCTCCCTGCAACCCCAGTTCGGCTCGGGCCGGTCGGGCAGCATCGACCCGGCGAACAGGCTCACCCACACCGGCGTGCTCAAACGCCTCGGCCCGCAGACCGGTGGCCTGGTGACCTGGCGCGACCTCACCGCCCTGCCCTGCTCCCATCCCCACTGCTGCTCGGTCGGCTACCTGATCCGCGACGACGCCCAGCAGTGGCGCTCCCTCACCGCGCTGATCGGCCACGACCGGCTCAAGGAGAACCTGGGCCTGGTCTCCAACCGCATCGCCGACAGCGAGATCCCGAAGGAGTTGCGGCTGGCCGTACAGGAATCCCTGCTAGGCCTCCTGTCCGAGCAGTCGTCGCTGTCCCATCCGCAGATCGGCGACCTGTGGCGGAACATCTGCGAGAACTGCGACCTCGGCGTCTCCACCCTCCTCACCCTCGCCTCCTCGGCGCTCCCGGGCCGCCGCAGGAAGCTGCGCAGGATGCTGGGGGAGCGGGTGGTGCGCATCACGGTCAAACCGTTCATGGACATCTCCACGATGATCGAGGAGCGGCTCACGCAGTGTTGCGTGCACGTGGGCACACGGGCCGAGCAGGACCAGTGCGCGCCGTTCTGCGCCGTGCAGGCCTGGCCGCAACTCTCCCGGCAACGACTGTCGGTGGTGGCGTCGTGATGGCGGACGATCCGCGCTCCGGCGGGAATCCGGCGAAGGGTCAGCCGTACGATCCGCTCCGGTTGTGCGTGTACGCGACCGTCGCGCTGCTGGCCTGGCTGCTCGGGCCGTGGGCGGTGCTGGGGTTCGCCGTGCTCGGGTTCGCCGGTTACTGGAAGGCGCGGCGAGCCGGGCTGACCCGGAGCAAGTGCCTGCTCAGGGACACCCGGCTCGTGCTGGCCTACCTCGGGCTCCTCGCCGTCGTGGCCGTCGTGGCGATCATCATGTGACCGCCGCCAGGCGCCGCGTCTGCGGAACTGCCGGATTTATTCGGCGGGCACGTAGAGGCTGAGGGTCTCGGCCACGCAGGCGGGTCGCCTCTCACCCTCGATCTCCACCGTCACCTTCAGATTGGACAGGTAGCCGGCCGGGGTGCCCTTGACGTCCGTGAGCTCACCCACGGCCCTGATCCGCGCGCCCACGGGCACCGGCCTGGGGAAGCGGACCTTGTTCAGGCCGTAGTTGACGCCCATCGCGATGCCCTCGACCTTGACCATCTCGAACATGAACGACGGCAGGAGCGACAGCGTCAGATAGCCGTGCGCGATCGTGCCGCCGAACGGTCCCTCTTTGGCCTGCTCCACGTCCACGTGGATCCACTGGTGGTCGTCGGTGGCGTCGGCGAAGAGGTTGACCTGTTCCTGGGTGACGGTGCGCCACTCGGTCGGGCCGAACGTCTCTCCGACGGCCGCCTTGAGCTCCTGAACGTTCGCGAAGGTCCGCATGGTGCGAACGCTATTGCGCGGATGGTACGGCTGCCAAGTTGAGCACTCGGAGGGTGTCCCGCCCGCCCTCCCAGTAGACGATCGTGGGCTGCCCGGCGGACAAGGCGGTCCACCTGCCCTCGGTGGCGGCCACGCGACCGGTCGCGATGTCATAGATGCCGTCGTCGCTCACCGCGAACCGGTTGAAGACCGGTGCCATTGCCAGCCGCCCCCAGGAGCCGCGATCATCGAGGCGTCGCATGCTGCTGCCGTCGATCCGTTGCAGGAAACTCCCTGTCTCGTCGTGTCCCAAGCACCAGAACGGTCCGCAGCGCAGGCCCCGCGTCCCGGGAGGCGCGACGACCTCGATCGTGTACCCGCTCGCCAGGTCGACGATCTTGCTCTGGCTGCGGACGCTGTCGTCAGGCCCCGCGGGCGCGTCGCTGGCCCACGGCCATCTCAGCAGGCGCAGGCCGCGACCGGCCGGGATCCGCTCAGAGGCGCCGCCCGAGAGGGGGACGCCCCACACGTCGCCGCGGCGCTCCGACCAGAAGATCCGGTCCCCGTTGATCGCGAGGGAGTCGATGTCGGCCCGGGGGCCGCTGATCGTGGTGACCAGCCTCGCCTTGCCGCCGGACAGCGGGGCCGTCCAGATCCTTCGCACCGACACGCCGTTCTTCCTGCCGTACGACATCCAGGCGACGTTTTCGCCGTCGGCGGTCACGGTCGGCGGGACGTCAGTGGGCTTCATGGGCACCTCGGCCACCACACGGGCTCGCTTGGTGGCGGCGTCGTACAGCTCGATCCTCGTTCCCTCCTCCACGGACGCCGCCAGGAGCAGCACCTCAGTGGCGCTGATGCCGGTGATCGGCTGGTAGCGCATGCCGTCGGCGTTGGTGGCGGGCACCGTGAGGACCGCCGTCGGCCAGAGCCGATCCACCGGCACGGCGTTCATGCCGAGGGCCGCGGTGGGGCTCGGGGTCGTGGCCACCTCGACCTCGCCCCCGCCAGGGAGGACGACGCTCCTGACCCCCATGCCCAGCACCACCACTGCGGTCGCGGCCGCGAGCATGCGTATGCGCCGCCTGGTCCTGCGGCGTCGGAGTGTGGCCACGCCGGCGAGCAGGTCGCCTTCGTCGGGAGCGCGCTCGGCCGCCACGCGCAGCGCGCCCGCCAGTTCGTCTTCTGTCCTCATGCACGTTCCCTTTCGAGCACCGACGGTTTGACCCGCAGTGCGTTGAGCGCGTGGAATGCCTGGCTTCTCACGGTTCCGCGGGAGATGCCGAGGATCTCGGCTATCTCTTTGTCCGACAGGTCCTCGTAGTAGCGCAGCACCAGGACGACCCGCTGCTTGCGCGGCAGTGTGGCCAGCTCCTTCCACAGCTCGCCGAAGGTGTGGTCGTCGGTGTAGGAGCCCTCGGGCACCTCGTTCGTCACGTGCTCCCTGCGCAGCCTGCGCCACCAGCTGATGTGCTGGCGGGCCATGATCGTGCGTACGTAGGCCTCCGGATTGTCCTTGTTGCGGACCCTCCACCAGGCGCCGCTCAGCTTGAGCAACGCCTCCTGCACCAGGTCGGCCGCGTCATCGGCGTTGCCGGAGAGCACGTAGCCGTACCTGAGCAGCGCCGGGCCCCGCGCGCGGACGAAATCCTCGAACTCCACATCACAGAGACGCACGAGAGGGTCCGCACTGTTGCAAAGATCTTTTACTCGAAACCATCGCATAGGTGTTCGAGTCCGCGCTACAGTCTTAGGTACCGCAATCGAACAAGGGTTCGGCCTGGTGAGAGGGGGTGTGTCCGATGACGGTGCTCGCGACCGCCCCTGCTCGGACACGCCGTAACACTTTCTTCCCAAATCTAAGACGGCCGCTATATCCGGCAATAAAGTCCGAGAGCGTGGACCCTGTGCGAAACCCCTACGCCCCCGGAGCCGGACAGCGTCCCCCGGAGCTCGCCGGGCGCGACCGAGAGCTGCAGCAGTTCGAGGTCGTACTCGAGCGCGTGGCCCGTGGCCGCCCTGAGCGGAGCATGGTCGTCACCGGCCTGCGGGGGGTAGGCAAGACCGTCCTGCTCAACACGTTCAAGTCCATGGCCATGCAGCGGCTGTGGGGCACGGGCAAGATCGAGGCCCGGCCCGACCAGTCGATCAGGCGGCCGGTCGCGGCCGCGCTGCACATGGCGATCCGAGAGCTGGCTCCGCGGCACCGCGCGCCCGAGCGGATCGAGGAGTTCCTCGGGGTGCTCAAGGCGTTCGCGATGCGTGATCCCGCGGCGGCCAAGGGCACCTCGCACTGGTCGCCCGGCATCGAGGTGCCCGCCAGCCGCGGGCGCGCCGACTCGGGCGATCTGGAGATCGACCTCACTGAGCTGTTCGTGGACGCGGCGAGCGTGGCCACCGACCTGGCCGTCGGCATCGCGTTGTTCATCGACGAGATGCAGGACGTGCCTGCGGCCGACGTCTCCGCGCTCTGCGCCGCCTGCCACGAGCTGTCGCAGACGGGCGGGCCGTTGATCGTGGTGGGGGCCGGGCTGCCGCACCTGCCGAGCGTGTTGTCGGCCAGCAAGAGCTATTCCGAACGGCTCTTCCGCTACGCGCGCATCGACAAGCTCGACCGGGACGCGGCCGATCTCGCGTTGATCCTGCCGGCCCGGGAGGAGGAGGTGGAGTTCACCCAGGACGCCCTGGACGCGCTCTACGAGGCGGCCGACGGCTACCCCTACTTCGTGCAGGCGTACGGCAAGGTCGCCTGGGACCTCGCGCCGCACAGCCCGATCACCATCGAGGACGTCAAGGTCTCGGCGCCCGAGGCCGAGGAAGAGCTCGCGGTCGGCTTCTTCGGCAGCCGCTACGAGCGGGCGACCCCGGCCGAGCGCGACTACATGCACGCCATGGCGCAGATCGGCGACGAGCCGGTCGCCACCGCTGACGTGGCCGACGCCCTAGGGCGCAAGCCATCCAGCCTCTCGCCCGCCCGTGACAGCCTCATCAAGAAGGGACTCATCTACAGCGCCGAACGCGGGCTGATCGCCTTCACGGTGCCGCATTTCGGGAAGTTCCTGCGCGCTCAACCGGTCTGAGCGGCGCCCCTAGACCTCTATTGGGCTGTCTAGTGGGGAAGCTAGACAGCCCAATAGAGCAATATGACCATGCCTGCCTGCGTTGTCGAGGGAAATCTACGGCTCTCTAGCGTCAGGCCGATACTGGCGTATATTCCGGCAGACTGCCGCTGCCCTCCGCGCTCACCACTGCCATCCGCACCGCCGGACGCCGCCCACTGAGGTAGACCGCGAAGACGACGTCGTCCTGCTCGTGGTTGCGGAAGGCGAAGAAGCGCCAGCACAGCTCGCGCCAGCTGTCGAACGGCTCTGCAGAGGTCAGCTCGTCCCGGTGAGCCCGCCAGGCGCCGCTTGCCCGGAGCATGGCGAGCGTGACCGACTCGGCGGGGCCGCGGCGCTGCTCGCACGGCGCGCGGTACCGTACCCGATCGATCATCTCCTCGATCTCCGGCGACAACACGAGGAGGAGGAGCAGCCCGACCCCCGTCAGCCACGACGGCCGGGTCACCGCCACCCAGCCCGTCACCGGCGCCCACAGCGACAGCGCGGCCATCCCGGCCAGCAGCACCGTCCGTGCGATCGAGCGCAGTCCGACCGGCGCCGAGCTCACCTCGCCGAAGCAGCCGCAGCCCGCCTCGGGCCGCCGTCTGCGCAGCTCCAGCAGCACGTACGTGGACAACGCGAAGAACGCGGCCGTACCCCACCGGAAGATCTCATGTGTGCTCAGCAGCAGCCCGGCGGCCAGCACCGCCTCGCCGGCCGCGCAGACCAGCAGCGCGGGCGCCTGCATGCGGTCCGGCACCAGGACCGCCGGCCCCAGCCTGGCCAGCGCCCCAGGCTCGCCTCCGGACCGTACTGTGCTCACCTTGGACACAGTGCCCAGGACGAGCAGCACGATCAGGATCGGCAGCTGCGATTCCAGCACGCGTGTCACCCCAATCCGATCTGAGCGTTGAAGCAGCCTTTCACCAAGTCGCCGCCGAGTTCCACATAGGAGAACGGCGACAACTCCGCGATCCGCCCGCGCGGCGAGGTGTCGCACTCGACGCAGCGGTCACAGAACCGCCCGGCCACGCACCCGCACGCCACCACCGGCACGTTGGCGGAGCGGTTGGAGCAGACGTTCCTGATCTGCAGGAGGGAACCGAGGGCGAGGTACGGCAGGCCCGCGCACGACGCGCCCACGTCCGGGCAGCCGGTGTCGGCACGCTCCAGCATGGGATAGGCCGCGCCGTGCTCTTCCTCGTCGAACGTGTCCGACCACGTCGCCGTGCCCGAGATCCGCGACTGCAGGCCCGCGTACGCGGGTGGCGGGTCCGGCACGGCCCGCGCCGGGTACGGCGGCTGCGAGGTCGCCGGCAGCAGGGCCAATCCCGCGCCGTCGCGCCTGATGCCGATCGCGTCGAACAGGTAGCCGGGCTCGAACTTGGGATGCCGCACCTGCAGTCTGCCCGACGCCCGGTAGGGGATGACGACCGTGCGGTGCCCGCGATGGGGCCCGCAGTCGAGCTCCACCGTCAGGTCCTTGCGCCCGCTGATCGACAGGATCGTCCCCGTGATGCGTGTGGTGTCCGCCCAGATCCGCTCGACCACGCGCCCGTCGCGCAGGGCCCGCATCACGACCATGGAGCCCACAGGCAGGTCGGCGGGCGCGGTGTCGCCACCGTGCCAGGCGGTGGCCCACGGCGCGATGACGAGCCGCTCCTCCGCGCCGTCCGGGGTCTCGATGATGATGAGATGCGGGCTGACGTCAAGGACCTCACCGGTTACCGCGTTGATGGGTTTTCCATCGCGCGGGTCAGGACCTGGTATGCCCGGATCGCGGCCGAGCGCGGCCGCGGCGAGCACCCGGCGGCGCTCAACGCTCGGATGGCCCATCCGCCCCTCCCTCGCTCGGTACTAGGTTCACACGACTCGAGGACCGCTCACGCCGGGTGTCGCAGAAGAGAGCAAAATACGCATCCCCTGGAGAAGGAGTTGACATCCCTCGGCGGAGAATCCGCCACCGACCTTGACTTACCTTTATCGTCGGCGGGCCGAAACCTGAATTCCGGTTCCGGCCTAATAGGGCATCGGAGTGCGATTCTGGCCACGATGCAGACCACCGGTTGGGAAGAAGAGTTCCGCGAGTACGTCAGGACCCGCGGTCCGGCGCTGCTGCGCGCCGCTCACCAGCTCACCGGGCACCCGCTGGACGCGGAGGATCTGCTGCAGAACGCGTTGACCAAGACGTACCTGGCGTGGGACCGCATCGAGGACCGGGGCGCTCTGGACGGATACGTGCGGCGGGCGATGGTGAACATCAACATCTCGCAGTGGCGGCGGCGCAAACTGGAGGAGTACCCCTCCGACGAGTTGCCCGAGATCGTCACTGACCCCGTGGCGTGGGGGGACGTTCACGAACGGCTCCAGCAGGCGCTGGACGAGCTGCCTGAGCGGATGCGGGCGGCGATCGTGTTGCGTTATTACGAGGACATGACCGAGCCGGAGATCGCCAGGACGCTCGGGATCAGTGTCGGGACGGTGAAGAGCACGGTGTCGCGTGCGATGGCCAAGCTGCGGACCGCCTTGGGGCTGGGAGGATGATCCGCTTCGGGTCTGGTGCGGTGATGCGCTCCCGGCCTGGGGGATAGCCCGCTCCGGCCTGGGCGCGGTCAGGTGGAGGCGGTCAGGTGGAGGAGGACGAAACCGAGTCGACCGTGAACTCGGGCTCGGCGGGGGCGGGGATGCGCGCCCTTTCCTCCGGCCGACCCGCCTTCAGAGCCTCCACGCAGGCCTCCACTTTGGCCTCCCCCGCGCCGGCGGTGGCGCAGGGCCGCACTACATCCCGGATCTTCCGCAGAGTCGCCAGAAAGGCCTCCAACTCCTCCGCGTCGAGCAGGCTCGTAAAGGTGTCGTCAATGTCCTGCAGGTGCTGCGGCAGCATGGACTCCAGCCGCTCACGCCCGGCATCGGTCAGCACGGCGTAGGATGCTCGCCGATCAGTGGGACACGCCTGCCTCGTCACCACTCCCTCGCGCTCGAGCCGGTCTACGACGCGTGTCACGCCGCTCGTGGACAGCCCGGTCTGCGCCGCGAGGTCGCTCATCCGCAGCCGCTCCCCGGGGGATCGGGCCAGCCGGATGACGGTCTCGAAGTCGACCTCCGACAACCTCGCCGCAGCGAGCACGGGCTGGAGCCTGGCCATAACCCCGGCATGTACCTCGGCCAACAGCCCGACGGCCGTCAGCCTGGGGTCGTCAAAGTTCATCACGCTCATACCTTAACCGACGATAGTTGACGGGAGGAATATTCCTCGTGTAGACATTTGTTGCCGCAGACATCCGCAGTGCAACCTTCCTAATAAGGAGAACCCCATGACCACCCGCACCTGGGAGGCCCTGGCCATCCCCGCCGCCGGCACCTACAACCTGGACGCCGCCCACACCACCATCGGCTTCTCGGTCAAGCACATGATGGTCAGCAAGGTCCGCGGCCACTTCGGCGACTTCAGTGGCTCGGTCACGATTGCCGAGAACCCCCTGGAGTCCACCGCCGAGCTCACGATCAAGACCGCCAGCATCCACACCGGCGTCGCCGACCGCGACGGCCACCTGCGCAGCGACGACTTCCTGTCCGTCGAGAAGTTCCCGGAGATCACCTTCAAGAGCTCCCGCGTGGTCAGCCACTCCGGCGACGAGTTCACCGTGGTCGGCGACCTGACCATCCGTGACGTCACCAAGGAGGTCGAGCTCACCGTCGAGTACGGCGGCGCGGGCACGAACCCGTGGGGTGCCGAGGTGTGGGGCTACTCGATCAACGCCGAGATCGACCGCGAGGACTTCGGCCTGACCTGGAACCAGGCCCTGGAGACCGGCGGCGTGCTGGTGGGCAAGAAGATCAAGATTGAGATCGAGGGCGAGGCCAACCCCGCCGCCTGAGCCCATGCTCCGTCCGGCTACGGTTATCCACAGCCCGTGAAGCCCGCCCACGCTCTGGGCGGGCTTCATCCACAACCAGTTACCCACAGCCTGTTGATAACTCTTGGCGAACGCTGTGGATAGGTGGGGAGCGGAATCGCTTTGCCGCCTCGCCAGAAGGCCGGTACGCTGTGCTGAGCCGCGATGGCTTCCGGGAGGATTCGCCTAGTCAGGTCTATGGCGCCGCACTGCTAATGCGGTTTGGTGGCAACACCATCCGGGGTTCAAATCCCCGATCCTCCGCACGTAAAAGGCCCTCTCCCAGATCTTGGGGAGAGGGTCTTTTGATCTTCAAGGGCGTCATAGTTGCGTGCTAGTTGTAACGGCTCGTGCTGTGACCGGTCGGCCGAGTCGTGGACAGCAGAAATGCGATGGCCCGGGATGTCTGTCTCGGGTGATGCTGTACCGATGTCGTCGTTGCTGACCGCTGTGGAGTATGAACGTACGGCTGCCATGTTGCGAGGCAGACGTATCCACATGGTCGTCTACTATCCCTTGATGGTCGGGGAGAACGGTTGCGAGGTCGAGGAGTGGGACTTCGGGACGTGGCACCAGCCCACCATGGGGGTGGAACTGTCCACCGACGATGGCGCTTGCTTCTCGGCTGTGTGGGGCAGTAGCTTCGACCACTTCGGGCTTGAAGTTTTTCCTGAGCCGATGACCGCTCACCTGCGGATGATCGGGGAGCCAGGCGGGTCGGCGGCGGTGGACGTGACCGATCACCCACACTGGTCGAGCCTCGTCGGCAGAAATCTCACCCGCGTCGATATCGCCTGGTCCCAAGACCCAGAGAGCGACCTCCGGACGCCTAACGCGATCAGGTTGTGCTCGCGAGAGAAGGCCGTGTGGATAGCCGCCGGGAGCCCGGCGGAATGGCCGCCAACCGAGGTCTATCACCTGGGCACCGACGATGTCATGGTCGTCTTCACCGCTGAGTTCGCGGCCAAGGTAGGCATTCCCTCTGTCGGCTAACCGGCGGGGGCGGCCGAACTCCCGCAGTTGGAGGCGGCTCACAGCGGATAAGCCTGATTCGCCCCAATATTCGGTGTTGCGCGTCACGGTAGGACGCTAGGTTCGTGCCGTGACCAAGCTCAACCAGATCCTCGCCGTCGAGAAGGGCGTCAAGGCCGACGTCCAGCGCAAGGTGACCGACGTTTACCACACGGTGCAGAAGGCGCCTCTGCTGTCGGGCATCTCGCGCACCTACCAGCCGATCGACGACGAGGGTGAGCAACTGCCGCCGGAGTCGACCAGGGTGCAGGTGAAGGTCGAGGACGTCGTCAAGGACGCGGCGGACGCCCTGACGCGACTGTTCGACGTGACTGCCACCAAGGACGTCGCGAACTGCTCGGCCAAGGCCGATGTCGTCGTAGAAGGGCGAGTTCTCCTGGAAGGCGTCCCGGTCACGTACCTGCTGTTCCTGGAAAAGCAACTCGTCGACCTGCGCACGCTGATCTCGAAGCTGCCCACGCTGGACCCGTCCGAGACGTGGACGCTGGACGAGAACACCGACACGTGGCGCACCGAACCCGTCAAGACCACCCGCACCAAGAAGGTGCCACGCAACCACGTGCTCGCGGAGGCAACCGAGCATCACCCGGCACAGGTGCAGGTGTTCACCGAAGACGTGGTGGTGGGCTACTGGACGAAGATCGCCTTCTCCGGCGCTGTCCCGCAGCGGCGCGTCAACGAGCTGCTGGATCGGCTGACCAAGCTTCAGGATGCGGTGAAGTACGCCCGCGAGGAGGCCAACAGCGTCGAGGTCGCTGACCGGCGGATCGGCGACGCCCTGTTCGGCTACCTGCTTGGGTAGCCTGCAAAGACCCCCGCCCCAAGTGGGCGGGTGCGCAAGGAGCGCAAGCTGAAGATGAAGCTCAGCCTGAACAACGGTGACAGCGGAGGTTCGATCCCTTCCCCCGGCACTGCGGGCCGGGGTAGCCCAGATGGTAGAGGCAGCCGATCAGTCTCAGACTCTCGCTCCAGATTCAGCATTGCCGTCGGATACCAGATCCACCGGGTGAAGGCAGTGATTGTCGAGATGCGGGTTCGACTCCCGCTGGGTGCTCCACGTGCGCCCATGGCTTAATGGCAGAGCGCGACATCGTAACGCCTGACCTTCGCTCTTAAACGCCGCTGGTGCCACGACATGACGGCTCACAGACCCCCGGGATTTAGGGCATTTCCCGGGGGTCGCTCCATGCGCGGCCGCGCCGGCCGCCACGATCGCCTGGTGCCGGCCGAGCACGGTGACGGTTCGCGGTGACGCGCGCCGGTACAGCCACAGTTCGCACTGGCCAACCCCGCCATCGGCCATCGCGTTGCCCCGGCGAACCCGCCGGACACCCACAAAGACCTTGCCAAGACTGTGGGCGCATCGCCTGTTCTGACCCGGGACCTGGGTACACCACGGGCGTGAGCAGGCATGCGTCGATGGACGAGGAAGTAGCCGCACCCAGTTGGTCGGGCGAGGCGGACAACTCCGGCGCGGAGCCCACTGCGTGATGGTCGACACGTCCTATGAGATCAGCCGGACCGGTGTCCTCCTGGTTGATCCCTATAACGACTTCTTGTCCGAGGGTGGGAAGATCTGGCCTCGGTTGCAGGAAGTCGCCCAGCGCGTGGGGCTCCTCGACCACCTACGCACGGTGGTCACCGCCGCGCGGGATGTGGGGATCCGGGTGTTCATCGTCCCGCATCGGCAGTGGCGGCCTGGAGACTACGACGACTGGAGCCACCCCAATCCCACCCAGCGTGGGATCCAGGAGCGGCATTCCTTCGCGAAGGGCAGCTGGGGTGGCGAATGGCACCCGGATCTCGTCCCCCAGGACGGCGACGTGGTCGTCAAGGAGCACTGGGCTCAGAGCGGGTTCGCCAACACCGACCTCGACCTGCTGCTCCGGCAGCACGGCATCACGCATGTCATCGTCATCGGCGTGCTCGCCAACACCTGCATCGAGTCGACCGGCAGGTACGCCATGGAGCTCGGATACCACGTGACCCTGGTTCGGGACGCGACCGCGGCCTTCACCGCGGAGATGCTGCACGCGGCCCACGAGCTGAACGGGCCGACCTACGCACACGCCATCGTGACGACGGCGGAACTCCTCACGGCGATTCGGCCGGCGCGATGAAGAGAGGCGGGCGGTTGGGCGGGGTCAGGGGCCGGGCATCGGCAGCAGGGCCAGGTGGTCGCTGGTCACCAGGTTGAACTTCAGCGCGAGGGAGACCAGCGCGTGGCGCTGCCAGTCGGCCTTGCCCTCGCCGTCCTGCGGGCCTTTGACATGGAGCTTGTTCTCCGCCAGGTAACCGATGTGGAAGCCGATCGCGGTCCGGCTCAACCCCAGGTCGGGGAGCCTTGCGATGATCTCGGGGATCGTCGGTATGCGTGACGTCGACGGGTCGCGCAGGCGCGGCTCACACAGCGCGACCAGGATGCGGAAATACTTGGCGTTCTGGTCGAGGGGGTAGGCGACCTGCGTGGCCGCCCCGCCGTCCGCATGGGATGGCGGCACATGCACGTGCTGCGGCGCGAACACCAGGAACGAGACCGTGCCGTCGACCGCGGGCAGGCTCACCCGGGAGAACTCGAACGGGATCGGCGCGCCCATCCGGCCCGGCGGTACCTTCACGAACTCCCCGCCACCCTCCGGGTTCTCCACGACGTACGTCTTCGAGGTGCTGAGGTTGGAGAGCAGCCAGTAGTCGCCCACTGCGACGATCTTGCCGGCCCGGCGGGAGACCGCGGGGTTGTCCAGCAAGATGTCCACGGGGGAGCCAGGAGTCCCGCGCCCGAAGAACGCCTGCTCTCCGGGCGCGAGCTCCAGCGAGTACGGCCGGTCGTCGGTCGGTGCCGCCGCCATCTGGATCAAGATCGTGCTGTGCATCGGCGGGACCCTACTCGCATGCCGGTAAAGGTGTCCAGGTCATTCGGGCAGTGGCTTGCCACCCGGGCCCCGGCATGTGCGCAGGCCGGCGTCGGGCTCGTTGTTGCCGCCGCCGCGGAAGTAGACCTCGCTGACGTACCCCCATTGATTGTTGTCAGCCATGGTGGAGGCCCACCAATAGTTGCGGTAGCCGCCCAGCTTGTAACTGCCGCCAGGCTTCTGGCACAGGTACCAGTCGTCCCCCGCCGGGTTGATGGAGCCGACGATCCTGCCCTTCGCGGGTGACGCGTAGACCGGGATGCTCCCGCTCGGTGACCAGTCGGGGCAGTTCTGGACCGTAAGGCCGTTGTGCTGGTACTGCTTGCCGCACGGCTGTGCGTCTCCCGCGGCGGCCTGCGCGGCCGGAGCGGCGGCGGCCAGGCCCGCCAGCGCGAAGGACATGGCGATCGCGGCCTGTCGAATGGTCATGATGTTTCCCTCCCCGTTTCGGTGTCGCTGCGTCGATCCTCCGGGCGGAGAGTGGATTCCGTAACCTGGTAGCTGCCAGGGCACGTGGACGAACCCCTGACCATCGGCCATGATGAGCTGAATGACGGCTCCTTCCCACGCAGGTCGTTACCGGATCGAGCAGCTCATCGGCGTCGGGGGTTTCGCCTCCGTCCATCTGGCCCACGATGACGAGTTGCGCTCGCCGGTGGCGGTCAAGATCCTCGCAGAGAACTGGGCCCGGCAGACCGACGTGCGTGAGCGCTTCCTCCAGGAGGCGCGGCTGCTGCGCAGGGCCGACTCCCACCTGCTCGTGCAGGTCTTCGACATCGGCGAACTCGACGACGGCAGGCCGTACTTCGTGATGACGTACGCCGACCGCGGCACCCTGGAGGAGCGCCTGGCCGGTCGCCTGTTCGCCGTCGACGAGACGCTCGGTCTGATGCACGACATCTGCCAGGGCGTGGCCGTGCTGCACAGCATCGGGGTCGTCCACCGCGACCTGAAACCGTCGAACGTGCTGTTCTGCTCGCGGCCGGAGGGCGGTGAGCGGGTGATGGTGGCCGACCTCGGCATCGCCAGGTCCGCCGACCACCTGAGCGGGCTGACGCTTCCCGCGGGCTCGCCCGGCTATCAGGCCCCCGAGCAGCTCTACTTCGACGGGGCGCCAGACGCGCGCGCCGACGTGCACGGCCTGGGGGCGCTGACCTACCACATGCTCACCGGCCAGGTGCCCGCCAAGCCGGAGCAGCGGGTGCCACCGAGCGCGCTGCGGCCCGAGGTGCCGGAGGTGATCGACGCCGCGGTGATGCGCGCCCTGGATCTCGACAGGGAGGCGCGCTGGACCGACGCCGCCGCCTACGCCGCGGCCCTGTCCTCGTCGACCGTCACCTTGCCGGAGACCCCGCCCGGAGCGGTCCCGCCCGAGGAGGAGCGGCCGCGTGAGGGTCGCAGGCCGGGGCGGCGGATCGCGATCGCCGGCGGCACGGCGGCAGCTGTCGTGGCCGCAGCGGCCGTCACCACCGTGGTCGTCAACAGCGCCCAGACCCCCGATTCGCCCGGCGGTACCGGTGCGACGGCGAGCCGGCCGCCCGCGAGCGCCGAGACCAGCAGCTGGCTGCGCGACGACTCCGACATCCCCCGCCAGTATCGCGGGCTGATCGTGCAGGCGGGCACCTACTGCGAGCTGCCCGGCCTGAGCCCCGCCCTGATCGCCGCGATGCTCAAGGCGGAGTCGGGCTACGACCCCGGCCTGTCCGATCCGGAGAACAACGAGTACGGCATCGCCAGGTGGACCCCCGAGGTGCTGTGGCACTGGCAGCCGGGCGGCCTGCAGAGCCCGAAGCCCACGCCGCCACTCAGCCCCGAGTCGTCGATCGTGTCCATGGGGCGGTTCATGTGCACCCTGGGCCCTCGGGTCCAGGATCTGCCGGGCAACCCCGCGCTGAAGCTCGCCGCCCTCTACCGCAGCGGCGTCGACCCGCTGAAGCGGGCGGGCGGCATCCCCGAGCGGTGGCGCGCATACACCGACAAGGTCTCCCGCTACATGCGCGACTACCAGCCGGCCTGAGCGGGACTGCAGCCGCCCGCCAGTGAGATACAAGCACGGCCGCCTAGCGTCGTGCCCATGCGAAGAGTGGGCGTGGCGCTGGCGGCGCTGCTGGTCCTGACGGGGTGTGCGCGAGAGGCCGCCGACGAACGCACCCAGGGCGCGCCGTCACCGAGTGCCTCAAGAACGTCCGATACCACCAGAAACAGGCTGCTGGGCGCACTGGCCGACGTCTCTGGCGAGGGCCCCGCCGCTGCGTACCTCGAATACGGCGAACCGGCCTGGTGGCGCCGCTTCGGCGGCTCCGGCGATGGGCGCCGATGGCTGCCTGCGGCCGGTTCCGGTCTCGGGAGCCTGGCCCATGCCGCGGCGGCACTGCCGAAGACCACAGGCATGACGCCCGAGGCGGGTGAGCGGGCGATCGCGATCGGCGTGCCGCCGCAGCAGGCATTCCGGTTCGACGGCGGCGTAGAACCAGGCGCCGTACGGACGAAGCTGGCCGCCCTCGGAGCCAAGCCCGACCGCTTGGGCGGCCACGACGGGTTCTCCTTCGCTCCCGATGGCGAGATGGATTTGTCCCGCACGATCGTGCCCGGGGTGACCAACCAGCTCAACAAGGTTGTAGTCACCGACACCACAGTGGCAACGGCCTCGGCCACCGGGCCGCTGGCGGCCGTCATGGGAAGCGGACCCTCGCTGGCCGACAGCCCGGATCACGCTGCGATGGCCGCCTGCCTCGGCGATGTCGCCGCCGCCACGATCATGGCCCCGTCGGCGCCGGGCTCCGTCACGTTGTACGGCGTTGGGTTGCGCCGCCCGGCCGGCCTGGTCGACCGGCCGGTCAACATCATCTGCGTCATGCCCTCCGCGTCCGCCGCCACTGAGGTGGAACAGTCGCTGACGACTCGGCTCACCCCGACGGCGAACACGCGCAACGGCGGGGCGTACGGCGACTACGCAGCGGAGATCGCGCACGACTGGGTCCCCGCCGACGGGCGTACGGTGCTGAGGACCGTCCTGACGCTGAACGACAAGACAGACGTGCTGTTCGTCAACCGGCTGCTATATCAGGGCGAGCTGGAGGCGCTGAGCGGCCCCGTCCGATGAGGCGTCCCCGCACTTCCTCCGCTCCTCCACGTGTTCTTCGGTGTGAGAGGGAAAGTAGGACGCGCGATGCCGAGAGTTCGTTGAGGCAGCGCGGCGCGTCAGCGGAAGCTGAACCGCTCGAAATGGATCGACGAGGCCGGCAAGCCGGCGTCTCGGAAGCCGCGCTCGAATGAGTCCAGCATGGGCAGCGGGCCGCACATGTAGACGTCTGCGATGGAGTCGCGTCCGGCGACCTCGAGGACCATGTCCGTGGTCAAGGTGCCCGATTCCGAGGAGACATTGAGGTGGACGTGCAAGCCTGGATGGGCGTCGGAATGGGCCCGGATCTCGTCCCAGTAGAGGACCTCGTGGGCATGCCTGACGGTGTAAAACAGAGTGATTTGCCGGTCTTCTTCGTCTGGCATGTCGCGCAGCAGGCTGAGGAACGGCGTGATGCCGATCCCGCCGGCGATCCAGAGCTGGTGACGCCCGCCACTGCGGCAGTCAAGCATGCCGTACCCGCCCTCGATCGTGGCCCTGCAGCCGGCTCGCAGGGTCAAGCCCAGCCGGGAGGTGTAATCGCCGCTGGCCTTGATGGCCAGGCGGATGGCCGGGTCGGCGGGAGCGCTGGAGACCGTGAACGGATGCGGCTCGCGCAGACCGTACTGGTGGAACGTCACGAACACGAACTGTCCTGAGGCGAATGCCAGCCGGCGCTGCCCGCGTGGGCACAGAACGACCTCGACCGTGGTCGGAGTCAGCCGTCGCACGGTTTGGACCTCGTAGGCGAACCTGGGTCGGCCGAACCGGGCGAGCAGAACGGTGTAGAGGAACGCGGCGATGCCCACCGCGTACGCGCCGATGAGGATGGCGAACGGCACCGCCGCTGTGCGCGTCACCTGGTCGACCAGCAGCGTGTGGGCGAAGCTGATGGCGAAGAACACGCCGATGAGCCAGTGGGAGCGGCGCCAGCTGCCGTAGCTCAGGGGGCCGATGGCCAGCGCTGCCAACAGGGAGATCCCCGCGAAGGCGATCAGGCCGGAAGGCGTTCCCCCGGGCGAGGCCAAGGCCCACGGGATCGTCGCGACGTGGGCGGCGAGCAGAGCGAATCCTGCTCGGCCGGCCCGCCGGTGCGCGAGATACATCCGGTCCAGGCCTCCGAAGTACGGCTCCAGGAACCTGGCTCGGGTGGCCAGGACCAACGCGGCCGCGAACAGGATGACCGCCGTGGTCGCGAACAGCTCAGCCACGCTCTGCCGGAAATCTCGTACCGCATCCGGCGGCCAGAGCGTCAGCGAGCACGCGGCATTGACGATCGCCGCTCCGGCGATCACTCGAGGACCGATCACGTACGTGAGCGCCTCGCGACCGGGGCCCACCCCACGGCGACCGATCCCAGGCCGACCACAAGATGCACGATCGCGTCGTCGAATGCCAGCGCTTCCACCGCGTCCAGCCAGCCCGCCTCACCGGCGACGCCGACGGCCAGCCAGAACACTCCCAGCCACCTAGTGACCGAACTGGCGTAGCGCCCCTGGCGAAGCACCGCCGCCGCCAGCCACAGCGCTCCGGTGACCAAGTGCAGGATTCCGTGGAGGGGCTCGGGGGTCTCCCACCCTGGCATGTCTGGGAGCGCCACGAAACGCATCACCCCGACGATCACGAACCCGGTCCCGACTATCGACGACCATATGCGTGTCATGGCTGCCAGGTTGGCGGCTGACCTCCGTCATCCGCATCCTCCGCGTGCGGCGTCTCGCGGCTACCGCGAGCGTGGTACGCCTGCGCTGATGCTGACCAGCCCGCTCTGGTAGGCGAAGACCACCAGCTGTGCTCGGTCGCGTGCGGACAGCTTCATCATGGACCGGTTGACGTGCGTCTTCACCGTCGTGGGCGACAGGTGCAACCGGTCGGCGATGTCGGCGTTGGTCAGGCCAGAGGCGACCAGGGCCACGATCTCGAGTTCGCGCTCGGTCAACGGCCCGTGCGCTGCCGCAGGCCTGGCGCGGGCCGGTTGCTGGAGGAAGTGGGCGATCAGCCGCTTGGTCGCCTGTGGTGACAGTAGTGCCTCGCCGCGGGCGACCACCCGGATGGCGTCGAGGAGCTCGTGCGGTTGCACTCCCTTGCCGATGAAGCCGCTGGCACCTGCCCGCAACGCCTCGAACACGTACTCGTCGATTTCGAAGGTCGTCAGCACCAGCACGCGGACGTCGGCGAGCGCGGCGTCGGAGGTGATCGCGCGCGTCGCGGCCAGTCCGTCCATGCCCGGCATGCGGATGTCCATCACCACCACGTCGGGACGGCACGCACGGGCCAGCTCCACGGCCTGCGCGCCATTGTCGGCTTCGCCGACCACGCTCAAGTCGTCGGCGGAGTCGATCAGATACCGCGCGCCCTGCCGAATCAGTGGCTGGTCATCGGCCAGGACGACCCGCACGGTCATCCGGTAGCTCCGGTCCCGTCGGCGACCACCTCGGCGTCGGCGCGGATCGGCAGGCCGGCATGGAGTACGAACGAGTCACGACGATCGGGTCCGGCCGTGAAAGAGCCTCCGAGAGCCTGGACGCGCTCGGTCAGGCCTATAAGCCCGTGCCCCGGCCCTCGCCGGTCGGGCACGCGCGCTGCGCCGATGCCGTTGCGGACCTCGATGTTCAGGTTGTCGCGCGCTATCCACATCCGCAAGCCGGCGTGGCCGTCTCCATGCTTGTGAGCATTCGTCAGGGCCTCCTGGATCACCCGGTAGGCAGACAGGTCAACCGCGGCGGGCAGGTCCGGCGGCACGTCCGCGTACTCCACCCGCAGCCCCACCGTCGCGAACCGATCAAGCAGGTGCGGCAGGTCGGCGAGTCCCGCCACTGGCTCCACCGGCGTCGGCTCGCCGTCACGCAGCACGCTCAGCAACGTCCCCAGTTGATCGAGCGCGGTACGGCTAGCGGTCTGTACGTGACCGATCGCCTCCGCGGCGGTCGCCGGCTCCCGATGCAGGACATGTCCGGCCACGCCCGCCTGCATGCTGATCACGGCGATGTGATGAGCGACCAGATCGTGAACCTCCCTGGCAATGCGCAAACGCTCCTGGACGACCCCGTGACGGGCGCGATCCTGCCAGGCCGCCAGCATCTGCCGCCGGCTTCGGGCCGCATCTCCAGCCGCTGCCCCCACGAGGACGGCGGCGATCAAGGGCACTGGTGTGTCCAGCCCGGTCCAGGCCGCCGGCGCCACGATCATCGCGCCGCTCGCGATCACCACCGCCGCGCCGATCCCTGACACCAGCGTCGCCAGTCGGTTGCTCGACACCGCAACCGCATACCCGGCCAGCGCCATCGCCGCACCGGCCGACTCCTTGAGATCAGCGGGTACGGCCACGACCACGACGACCATCGGGAGGATCGCGGCTAGGGCGCGCCGCGACGAGCCCACCAGCAACACCCGGCTGCCACGTCGCAGAAGTCGCCCATGCACCCCACCGGCGACCAGCAACGTCGCACCGAGCAGCGCATCGGCTGCGGACGTGTCGATGTCCACCCGCATGGCAACCACGGCACCGGCGGTCGCGACGGCCAGCGAGACCCACGGCCATGCCGTCCGTACGAGCAGAGCAACGGCCGCCAGGAGGACGACCACCAGAAGAGGCCACGTCACGTGCCAGGCGTGTCCGGTGACCAGGCCTCCCGCCGCCATCGCACACAGCGCCAGACCGAGCCAGACGTCGGTCGCCCACTCCGCGCGCTCCACCTGGCCAGCCTATGCAGCGCAGGTCAGGGATGCATCATCCCGGGGTAGGGCATCACGTACCGCGATCGCGGTACCCGTCCGTTCGTATGCCCTAAAGGCGAGCAAGATGTCCCGCCGGTACTCGCAATGCCGCGATCACGGCGGACAGGGCCGAGCTGTGCATGTAAAATGAAGGCATGTCTAGGAACATGCAGATCCGCGAGGTTCCCGACGACGTTGCCGACGCTATCGCGGCACGAGCTCGTGCCAAAGGGCAGTCCGCGCAGGCGTACATGCTCTCGCTTCTGGTAGCGGACGCGCGCCGTTCTCGCAACATCGACCTCATTGCCCAGTTCGAAGGGCGTGACGACGGCATGCACAGCGCTCCGGGGCAGACTGCGGACCTCGTCCGTCAGTCGCGGGCCGAACGTGAGGAGCAGCTAGCTGAGTCAACCGGAGACTGTCGGTGCTCGTGATCGACGCCTCAGTCATGATCAACGCGCTTACTGACGACGGAGAAGCCGGTGGCGCTGCCCGTAAGGCCATCATGACCGATCCCGCCTGGATTGCACCCGGCCACATGCCAAGCGAAGTCGCCCACGTCATCACCCGCCTCGTCAGGCAAGAATTGATCACCCAAGCACGTGGGCGGAGCGCCCTCGAAGCGCTTGCCCAAACGGAGATCGAATTGGCGGACATCAGGCCTCTTCTGCCCCGAATCTGGCAACTGCGCGGCAATATCAAGGCCTACGACGCCGCCTATGTGGCCCTGGCCGAAGTCGAAGGCTGCACTCTTGTGACCAGCGATGTGAAGCTCGCCAGCCTGCCGGTGGGCGTCGGTTGCGACATTCGCCTGGTGTGAGCCTTTGGAGATGGCGCAGAGGTGGCCGGCCGGACGACGTCAGGGCGTCATTCGAGGGGGATCAGGCGAGCCAGTTGCGCGGCGTTGATCTGGGCGTAGTCGCGGTAGCAGTTGTTCATGAGGAGGTGGGTGGACTCGGCGTCCTCGGCGAGGCGCCGTAGTTTGGGCGCCCATTCCTGCAGTTCCTTCTCCTGATAGAGGTAGCCGAACCGCTCGTGGATGTCCTTGCTCGTCCATTTCTCCGAATGGCCATGGAAGCGCACCACTGCCAGGTCTGCTGTGGCGGCGAGTACGGGCGGGATGGAGTCGGGGTATCCCTGCGGCATGTCCACGCTCACGTACGGCAATCCGTAGGAGGTCAGGAAGTCCAGTGTCTCGGCCTGGTTCTCCTTGCTCATCCAGGTGTGATTGCGGAACTCGACGCAGATCCGCAGGGGAGCGCAGCGGGCCTTGCACTCCAGGATGTACTGCTTGTTGCCCTTGCTGATGGGGAACCACCGCGGGAACTGGAACAGGATCGCGCCGAGTCGGTTCGAGTCGTGGAGTGGGGCCAGCGCCGCCAGGAAGCGATCCCATACGTGATCGACCATCTGGGGGTCCAGGTCGCGTAGGTAGAGGTTCTTCTTCGGCGCTTCTCCCAGCTGTTCACGTAGGTCCTTGTACAGCGCCGTCGGCTTGGTCGGGTGCTGGGTCAGGAGGGAGAACGCCTTGATGTCGAAGGTGAATCCGGCAGGCGTGCGGTCGCGCCACAGTGAGACCGTGGTCTCCGCGGGTGGCGAGTAGTAGGACGAATCCACTTCCACCAGGGGAAACTGGCTCGCGTAGTAGCTCAATCTCTCCTGGGCGGTGGTGACATCGTCGGGATACCACCCCGAGGCCAGCAGCGTCTTGTCGGTCCACGAAGCGGTCCCCACCAGGATGCGGCCCATGTCGTTACCGGTACCCGAACCCTCCGCACCCAGACTTGTGGCCGATCCCGCCTGGAGTTGAGTGCCTGATCTAGTGCGTGTCCCGGCCTGAGCGCATGGCCGCCAGGGCCAGGTCGACGTTCTCGTAGAGCTTGAACACCCGATCCAGGCCGCGACGCTGGAGATCTAGCATCACCCCGGGTGGCGTCGCTGCGATGACCAGACGTCCATCGGCAAGCATGAGCCTTTTGAGTGCGGAGATGATGGCGCCGAGCCCGGCCTCGTCGTGGCTGGTCACGCGACCGATATCGAGGACGAGGCACGGGGTGCGGGTTTCGTTCAGGAGTGCGATTGTCTCGTCTCGCAGGGCGCGCTGGGCGTCCCTGCCGAGGTGGCCGCTCAGGTGCAGCGTGCAGCACCCATCGTGGTCCACCCGCTCGATTTCCAGATCCGGCTGCTGGTCCGGCATGGCTGGTTCACCCCTAACCGGTCGCGGTTTCATTCTGACCCCGGAAGGGCGACGGCGGGTGGCGGCGGTGCACGGCCTTCTGGTCTCTACGGAGTGGCTCGCCCCGGCCAGGAGCGCCGGCTTTTCCGTCGTGCTCCTGGCCTTGGGGCGCCATGGCGATCGCGTCGCCATGGTGACCTGGTCAGTCGAGGATGTGGGCGGTGGCGCGGGCGTAGCGGTGGCGGATTTCCGGGACGGCCTCGCCCTCGTAGGTTGCCGTGTCCTCCGCCTGCCAGTCCGGGGTGGTGAGGAGGGTCGCGGCCTGGTGCGCGGCGCCGTTGGCGACGTATTCGGCCGGTGGCGGCACCGTGATCGGGACGCCGAAGATCGTGGGGGCGATGCGGCGGACGGCCTCCGAGCGGGCGGCGCCGCCGATCAGGAGGACCCGCTCCGGTCGCAGGGCCAGTGCGTCCAGGGCGTCGGCCAGGCCGCACAGCATGCCCTCGATGGCCGCCCGGGCCAGGTGGGCCGGGGTTGAGGTGGCCAGGGTCAGCCCATGGATGGAGCCGGTCGCGGTGGGGCGGTTGGGGGTGCGCTCGCCCTCCAAGTACGGCACCAGCGTCAGCCCGTCAGCCCCCGGAGGAGCCTGGAGGGCGAGGTCGCTCAGGTCGTTGAGGCCGACGCCGGTGATGCGGGCGGCGGCATCCAGGACCCTTGCGGCGTTGAGCGTGGCCAGCAGTGGCAGGAACCGTCCCGTCGCGTCCGCGAAGCCGGCGACCGCGCCCGTGGGGTCGGCGCTGGGAGTCTCCGCAACCGCGAAGACGGTGCCGGAGGTGCCGAGCGACACGACGACGTCACCGGGCTTGGCGCCCACGCCCAGAGCGGCGGCCATGTTGTCGCCCGTCCCCGGGGCGATCAACACCCGGCCGGTGCCGGCGGCCGCGCCCGTGCCCGCCGCGCCGACCTCATCCGTCGGCCCCAACACCCGGGGCAGCAGCGGCACCGCCCCGAAGGCCGCCTTCAGCAGGTCCGTACGGTACGCCCCGGTAAAAGGCGACCAATATCCGGTCCCCGAGGCGTCCCCCCGGTCTGTGGTGAGGTGGTCGAGGGGCGGGGGAGCGGCGTCCTGCCAGGACTCCCGGGAGAACGGCACACCGGAGGTGAGCGCGCCCGCGAGCCGCCACGTGAGCCAGTCGTGCGGCAGGCATACCGCCGCCGTACGCCGGGCGTTGGAGGGCTCGTGCTCGGCCAGCCACCGCAACTTGGTGACTGTGAACGAGGCCACCGGCACCGAACCGACCGCGTCCGCCCATACTTGCGGGCCGCCCAGCTCCGCGATCAGGTCGAGGGCGGCCTGGGCGGAGCGGGTGTCGTTCCAGAGGAGAGCGTCGCGTACGACATTTCCGGACTCGTCCAGGCAGACCATGCCGTGCTGCTGCCCGGCGACGCTGATGGCCGCCACGCCGTCCAGCCCGCCGGCCTCCTCGAGGGCCTGCAGCAACGCCGCCCACCAATGCGACGGGTGCACCTCCGTGCCGTCCGGGTGCGGCGCCCGGCCCTGCCGCACCAGCGTGCCCGTCTCCGCGTCACGAATGACGACCTTGCAACTTTGTGTCGAAGAATCGACCCCAGCGACCAGCGTCACCCACGAACTCCTAACAAGTGCTCCAGCGCAAGCTGGTTGAGATGGGTGAAATGGTATCCGCGCTGAGCGGCCGCGTCGGGATCGAAGTCGTCCCCGGCCAGATCGGCCAGCGTCTCGCCACGGTTGAGCGTGGGCAGGCCGAGCTCCTCGACGCGGGCGGCCCGCAGGGCTTCACGGACCTCCGGGTCGGCCCGGAAGCCGCGCGCCTTCTCACGCAGGATCAGGTAGGTCCGCATGTTGGCCGCCGCCGACACCCACACGTCGGAGGGGTCCTCCGTGCGCAACGGTTTGTAGTCGAAGTGGCGGGGGCCGTCGTAGCCGCCGTGCTCCAGCAGGTCCACCAGGTGGAACGCACTCATCACGTCTCCGTGCCCGAAGACCAGGTCCTGGTCGAAGCGCGGCCCGTGCTGCCCGTTGAGGTCGATGTGGAACAGCTTGCCGTGCCACAGCGCCTGCGCGATGCCGTGCACGAAGTTGAGGCCGGCCATCTGCTCATGGCCGACCTCCGGGTTGAGTCCCACCATGTCGGGATATTCGAGCTCGCCGATGAACGCCAGCGCGTGCCCGATCGTTGGGAGCAGGATGTCGCCCCGCGGCTCGTTGGGCTTGGGCTCGATGGCGAAGCGGATGTCGTAGCCGCGCTCGCGGACGTGCCCGCACAGCAGGTCGAGGGCCTCCTTGTAGCGGGCGAGCGCGGCCTGCACGTCCTTGGCCGCGTCGGACTCGGCGCCCTCGCGGCCGCCCCAGCACACATAGGTGGTGGCGCCCAGCGAGGCGGCCAGGTCGAGGTTGCGCGTCACCTTGCGCAGGGCGTATCGCCGCACGTCACGGTCGTTGCTGGTGAACGCGCCGTCGCGGAAGACGGGGTGCGTGAACAGGTTGGTGGTGGCCATGGGCACTTTCAGCCCGGTCTCGGCAAGCGCTTTCCGGAAGGCCGCGATCGCCCGGTCGCGATCCGGCTCGACGGCGAGGAGGTCGTCGTCGTGGAAAGTGATGCCATAGGCTCCGAGCTCTGCCAGCCGGTGCACGCTCTCCACGGGGTCGAGAGGCGCCCGGGTGGCGTCCCCGAACGGATCGCGTGCCTGCCAGCCGACCGTCCACAGACCGAACGTGAATCGATCATCAGGGGTTGGCTCGTACATGACTCGATGCTCCCCTGGCGATCAGTTCTTCACAACCCCGATGGATCGCGCCCCACGCTGATCTCCTCGGCGATCTTGCGTATCTCCGTCACCTCGAGGCCGGGAGCCTTGGGCAGGTCGCGCAGCAGCGCGTCCATGACCACGGGCACGGGCTGGCCGGCGAAGCGGCCCGCAATGCCATGGACGGCCCTGAACAGCGCCTCTTCGGTGTCGTGCATCGGCATCTCCTCGATCGGGTACGCCGAGAACGCTACGGCCTCCGGCCGACAGTTTTCTCGCTATCGCTGCAGCGTGTCCCCGTCGGCCCCGGAAACGATGGCGGAACAGATCTCGTCCAGTTCCCGTACCTGCTCGGGCTTGAGCACGTCGAACAGGGTGCGCCGCACCTCCTCCACGTGCCCGGGAGCGGCGGCGGCGAGCGCGGCGTACCCCTCGTCGGTGAGCACGGCGAGATTGCCGCGGCGGTCGGACGCGGAACGCTCGCGGCGTACCCAGCCACGCTCCTCCAGTCGCGCCACCGCGTGCGAGAGGCGGCTCTGCGAGCTCTGCGCGCTGGCGGCCAGCTCGCTCATCCGCATCGCCCGCCCGGGCGCCTCGGACAGGCGTACGAGGATCACGTAGTAGGCGTGCGGCATGCTCGCGTCCCGCTGGAGCTGGCGATCGAGCGCCTCATTGATCAGCTGCGTCGCCGCCAGGAATCTCCGCCAGGTCTGCTGCTCGTCCTCATCCAGCCATCTCGTCACGCTCTCAATTTAGTTGAACTCTCATATACTCAGGGTGGGACTCTGTTGAAAGAAGGGGATCACCATGCCGGTCCATCGGCTCAACCACGCGGTCCTTTACGTCCGTGACGTGGAGCGCAGCGTCGCCTTCTACCGGGAGGCCCTCGGCTTCGAGGTCGTCATGGGCATGCGGGGCGCCGCGTTCCTGCAGGCCCCGGGCTCGACGAACGACCACGACCTGGGCCTGTTCGAGATCGGCGAGAACGCCGCGCCGTCGCCGGCCGGTCGCACCTCCGTGGGCCTCTACCACCTGGCCTGGGAGGTCGACACCCTGGACGAGCTGGAGCGGGTCGCGGCCAAGCTGTCCGAGCTCGGCGCGCTGGTCGGCGCGTCCGACCACAGCACCACCAAGGCGCTGTATGCCAAGGACCCCGACGGGCTGGAGTTCGAGGTGTCGTGGCTCGTGCCGGCCTCGCTGCTGACCGACGAGACCCTGGCCGCCCGCGCCGGCATCCGCCCGCTCGACCTCGGCGCGGAAAAGGAGCGCTACGGCGCCCAGACGCGGGGCGGAGTGGGCGTGTCCATCCCGGCCTGAAGTACCGTGGTCATATCGACTCCTTCTCTGGTCGATTCCTTCTCTGCCGCGGAGAATGGTCATGCAAAGCGATCCTGATCACGTGCTCGACGCCATCGACGGCGCCGTCGACGAGTGGGAGACGCTGAGCGCCGACGCCATGCGCTGGGCGCCTCCCGAGAACAAGAGTCCCGACTTCATGACCGAGATGACGGAGATCTTCGGTCCGCTCGTCAACGCGTTTTCCGAGGCGCTGCGGCCCGTCAGCGACGCGTTCGAACGCGTCCTGCACGCCCTGGACGAGGACGACGACTAGCCTGCCCGCCGTGGCCGAGGACGTGCAGGCTGGTCGGTACGCCCTGGACGCGGACGTGCAGGCTAGCCGGTACGCCGCCGCCGCGCCCGCCGCGGGTAGGCCTTGGCCGTCTCGGCCAGCCGCGCGGAGTGCTCGGCCTGCTTGCGCCAGTGCCCGTACGCGTCCCCGCGCTGCGCCAGCCTGTCGAGCTCACTCATGGTGCTGAGCGGGATGAACGCCGGCTCGGCGTCGCGCCACGGCGTGCCCGGCAACGGCATGAACGTGTGCGTGTGGATGCGCGCTCCGAGGTCGGCCAGATCCTCGGCCAGCTTGAGCGAGGCGGTCTGGTCGCCCTCGTCCTCGCCGGGCATCCCGAAGATGAAGTCGACGTTGGGCCGGAAGCCGTGCTCGACCGCGATCCTGACCGCATCGCGCACCGGGGACGTGTCGTGCCCGCGCCCCGAAGCGGCCAGCACCTTGTCGGATCCCGACTGGGCGCCGATGATCAGGTTGTCGTTGGCCACGTACCTCTTGAGCAGCCGCATCGCCTCCGGCGTGACGTGCTCGGGGCGTACCTCGGACGGAAAGCTCCCGAAGAACACTCGCCCGTGCGGCGGCAGCTCCTCCTTGACCCCGGCCAGCAGCTCTTCCACCGCGCCGAGATCGGGGTCGGGACCGGGGGAGCCGTACGAGAGCGAGGTCGGCGTGATGAACCGGATGTCCCGCAGGCCCCTGTCCACCATGCCCCGCACGTGCTCACGCACGCTGGCGACCGACCGGTGCCGGAACTGGCCGCCGAACATGAAGGGTGTCTGACAGAAGCGGCACGTATAACGGCAGCCTCGAGTGATCTCGATCGGCCCGTTCCTGCCGACGAAGGACGGAAACGTGTCCAGCGGCAGCTGCGGCGCGGGCCTGGTGCGCAGCGCGACCCCGTCCTCGTCCTTGATCGCCAGCCCGGGGACCGTGGTGAGTGGCCGGCCCTCCTGGAGCGCGCGGACCAGCGCGATGATCGTCGACTCCCCCTCGCCGATCGCCGCCAGGTCCCAGCCCGCGTCGATGACCTGCTGCGGCTCCGCGGTCGCGTGCACACCGCCCGCGATGTGCAGCCCTCGGCCGCCGCTCAGCGCCTTGACCGTGGCCAGCTCGGCCGCCATGTCCTCGGCGTCCGGCGAGTAGAAGGACCAGAGCACCAACACCCGGTCGGGCTCGGCGGCCGTGATGTGCTCGGCGGTCTCCTCGGGAGTGGTGCCGAGCCGCAGGTCGTGCTCGACTTTCGCGGTCTCCAAAGCGGCGAGCAGCGCGTGCACGCCGTACGTCACCGCCTTGCGGTATCGGACCACCACACTGACGTCAGCCACCATTGGACTCTATCCGGGGACGTTCCCCTGCCGCGCTCGCGCTGATCGAGGCCTTTCAGCGCTACACTCGTCCCATGCACTGGCGACATTGATGACTGACCAGAGGCCGGCGCGGGGCGCGCGGACCTCCGAGGCGACGAGCACTCGGAGTCCCTGCTCGTCCCCGTGGAAGGCCTCATGCTCGTCAAGAAACTGTACGCCTATGCGTTCCTAGGCGAATTCATCCTGCTCTACCCGGTGTATACGTTGCTGTTCACCGACACCGGGTTGTCCGTCGCCGAGATCTCGTCATTGTTCGTCATCTGGTCGGTGACAGGCATGGTGCTGGAGGTCCCGTCCGGCGCGTGGGCCGACGCGGTGTCCCGGCGTCTGCTTCTGTGCCTCGGCCCGCTCCTGGCCGGCGCTGGCTTCGCCCTGTGGACACTCGTCCCCTCCTACTGGGTGTTCGCCGTCGGCTTCGTCTTGTGGGGCGCCGAGGGCGCCCTCGTCTCCGGCGCCTTCGAAGCCCTCTCCTATGAGGAGTTGGAGCGCCTCGGCCAGGAGGACCGGTACGCCACGGTCATGGGCCGGGCAGAATCCGTCGGTCTCGTCGCGGTCGCGGCGGCGATGGGTCTGGCCATGCCGGTCTTCGCGGCCGGCGGCTATGTCGCCGTGGGGGCTGCCAGCGTCCTGGCGTGCGTCCTGTGCGCGGCCACGGCTCTGACGCTCCCCGAGCACCGGATATCCGGCGCCGCCGCGACGGAGATGAGCTATTTCGCGGTGCTCCGAGCGGGGATCACGGAGGCCCGCTCGGACCGGAAGGTGCTCAACGCGCTCCTGCTCTTCTCCTTCGTGACGGCCATCTGGGGAGCCCTGGAGGAGTACCTCGCCGTCCTCGGGGCGGAGACGGGGTTGTCCAAGACCGCCATCCAGCTGGTGATCTTCGTGGTCTGGATCGGCGCCACGGCCGGCGGTCTCCTGGCGGGCGCGGCTCAGCGTATGCCCGCCCGTGGGTACGCCCTGACGATCGGGGCGGCGGCCGCCGCCATGGCGGCCGGGGCGCTGAGCGGGCATCCTGCCGGGTTCGCGTTGATCGCCGTGGCGTTCGGGGCGTTCCAGATGACCGGGGTGGTGGCCGACGCGCGCCTCCAGGCGCGGATCACCGGCCCGGCCCGGGCCACCGTGACGTCGGTCGCGGGGCTTGGCACGAACCTGGTCACGCTCGGCGTGTACGCGGCCTACGCCGGCGCCTCGTCAGGCCTGTCCCACGGTGCCACGTTCGCTCTCCTGGTGGCGCCGTACGTGCTGATCGCTCTTCTGGCGGCCCGGCCGGCTCAATAGCGGGACGGGATCCGCTTGGGCAGAGGCGGCGGTTCCGGGGCCGCCGCCTCCGCCGGCTCCTCTTCGGGCGGCGGCGAGACCGCCTTCACCGCCGCCCGCCACCGGGAAGGAAAGACCGAGGCGGTGAGCAGGATGCAGCCGACCACGGGGGACCAGGTGTGGAGCAGCGTCTCGTAGCCCTGGAGATATTCGGCGGGCACGAACGCATACCACAACCGGTGGTCGCCTCCCATGCCCATGCGCACCTGCACCGTCGCCCAGAGACCCATGAAGGCCATGCCGGACAGCAGAGAGGCGAGCGGCGACAACCGCGACCCGGCCAGGACGCCGACGACGATCACGGCGCCGAAGAGCGCGGCCAGCGCGATCCAATCGGTGATCGGCTGAGGCTTGTTGAGCCCGTACCCGAGACCCGCGGCGATCAGTGGTGTGGCCAGCAGTCCCGCGCCCGCACCGACCAAGTGACGAACACCGTTACGCAAAGAGAACACCTCCAGCAACGGGACCTTACCGACCCGCCTCCCTGTCCACCTTTAAGGCGAGAAATGTCCGGTTCGGGATGCGGCCAAAACCCGCTATAACACCGAAATAGGGTCCCTTTGGTATCTGAACGGCCTTCGTACCCAGCCGTTAACTTGACAGCACCCCCACCCGAGGAGTGCACATGTTGAGTAAGCGCTGTGCGCTGGTAGGCGGCGTCATCTTAGCCGTCAGCCTGGCAACCCCCCTCAGCCCCGCAGCAGCTGACCCTGCACCGCAAACTGCCTCCCCAGCACCCCCCGCCATGGTCGACGCGCTCGAACGCGACCTCGGCCTCTCCGAAGCGCAAGTCGTCACCCGGCTGGCCAACGAGGAACGCGCCGCGGCCGCGGAGTCCACGCTGACCGCCGAGCTCGGCGGGTCGTTCGGCGGCGCCTGGCTGAACGACGACGCCTCCAAGCTCATGGTCGCCACCACCGACCCCAACGCCGCCCCCGCCATCGAGGCGAAGGGTGCGCAGCCGGTCCTCGTCAAGCGCACGCTGGCCGACCTCAACGCGGTCATGCAGAAGCTCGACGCGGCCCCGCGGCGGGCCACGGCCGCCGCCTCGCTCTGGTACGTCGACGTGAAGTCCAACACCGTCTCCGTCCAGGCCCCCACGGTCCAGGCCGCCGACGCCCTCGTCGCGGCCGCCGGCATAGACAGGAGCCTGGTCACCGTGGCGGCGACGGCCGAGCGGCCGGGGACGTACATCGACATCGTCGGCGGCGCGCCGTTCTACATCGGCTCCAGCCGCTGCAGCATCGGCTTCTCGGTCACCAGGGGCAGCACTCCGGGCTTCGTCACCGCCGGGCACTGTGGCCGGACCGGCGCCACGACCAACAACCCCACGGGCACCTTCCAAGGCTCGTCCTTCCCCGGCAATGACTACGCCTGGGTCGCCGCCCCCGGCAACAACCCGACGCCCTACGTACGCGGCTCCGGCGGCTCGCTCGTGACCGTCCGCGGCTCCACCCAGGCCTCGGTCGGCGCGTCCATCTGCCGCTCCGGCTCGACCACCGGCTGGCGCTGCGGCCTCATCCAGCAGCACAACGCCACCGTCCGGTACGCGCAGGGCACCGTCACCGGCCTGACCAGGACCAGTGCCTGCGCGCAGCCGGGCGACTCCGGCGGCTCGTTCATCTCGGGCAGCCAGGCCCAGGGCGTGACCTCGGGCGGCTCGGGCAACTGCACCACTGGCGGCACGACGTACCACCAGCCGGTCAATGAGATCTTGAGCGTTTACGGTCTCACGCTCCGAACCGGCTGACCGAAACCCCCGCGCAGCGTGCCCACCAGACCCGGGCACGCTGCGCGGCCGTTCCAGCGATGAGTTTTCGCCCGCCGCCCGGTCTGTCCGTCGTACACCCATTCAACGGACAGAGGAGAAGATCATGGCCCGCCCCGTTCTGGGAAGCCTGCTGCTCGCCAGCACCGACCCCGGCCGCCTGCACACCTGGTACGCCGCCGCCCTCGACCCCGAGAGCGACACCGACGCCAACGGTTATCGCATCCTCAAGTTCGGCGAATTCTTCCTGTTCATCGACACGCGGGACGACGTGGCCGACAAGAATCCCGAGCCCGGCCGGGTGATCCTGAACTTCGACGTGGAGGACGCCCGGGCCGTGGCGGCCCGCATGGAGAGCGCGGGCGTGACGTGGCTGGCCGAGCTGGAGGACCGCGACGGCAGCCTCTTCGCCACCGCGATCGACCCGGACGGCAACTACGTCCAGATCATTCAGCTCAGCGAGGAGCACAGGAAGGCGATGTGACGATGTTCGGTACGACGAAGGCGTTCAGCGGGTTCTCGGTGAACGACATCGCGGCGGCGAAGAAGTTCTACGGCGAGACGCTGGGGTTGCGGGTCTCCGAGGAGCACGGCCTGCTGACCCTCCACATAGCGGGGAGCACCGGCATCCTGGTGTACCCGAAGGAGAACCACACCCCGGCCACGTTCACGATTCTCAACTTCCCGGTGGAGGACATCGAGAAGGCCGTGGACGAGCTGGTGACACGTGGGGTGCGCTTCGAGCGCTACCCGCATATCAAAGCCGATGAGAAGGGCATAGTCCGCGAGGAGGGCCCGCCGATCGCCTGGTTCACCGACCCGGCCGGAAACATCCTGTCGGTCCTGCAGCAGTAGAAGGCGCAGAGGGCCCTTCCTCGGCTTCCTGGAAGGGCCCTGCCGCCTTATCGATGCCTCACTTGGGCACGCGCCCCAGGTTCTGATCGGCCAAGTCGGCGAGCTCGTACAGGCCCGTCGGCTTCACGTCTTTGCCGACCACCAGCATGCTCATGATCAGGGTGCCGCGCCTGATCATGATGGAGCCGATCTGGGCGTTCTTCTGCCCATCGGCGGCTGTGGTCAGGTATGCCCGCGACTGATCGCCCTTGGTCGGCATGGGCAGGATCCGCGTCTTGTACGAGATCTTCGAGCCGCCGACGTTCGCGGAGTACGAGGTGCACTGCTCCGGTAGCGGCGCGGGGAAGGACGCCGACGGGAGCCGCACCACGGCCTGGGTGATCGAGCCGCGTTCCGCGGCGAAGGCGATCACCGCGGCGGGCGCCTTGGCGACGTCCGGCTTGGCGGCGTCGAGCTGGGCGGCCCCGGCGCACTCCGGCCGCTCGAGCTTGGTCTGGCGCACCGCGGCCAGCCCCTGCTGGGTGGACTTGAGTGAGCCGAAGGCGCCCAGCTCCGGGCCGTACGAGATGCGCATGCCCGCGGGCGCGGGCAGCAGTGCGGCGCGGAGCTTGGCCGCGTCGGCGGACGACGCCGTCGGCGGCGTCGAGGCGGCCGGCGCCGCCGCGGTCTCATCGGACGAGCATCCGGCAACCGCCACCATGCTCAGACATATGCCGGAAATGGCCTTACGCATGAGCCCTCCCCCTTAACTCCAGCGGCATTTTCGAAAACGCTAGAGGAATTCCGGGCCGCGCATCCGTGTAACGTCGCTATTCGCGGAATTCAGGGGTTTTAGGAATGATTTCCGATTCGCCGTTGTTCGGGTTTCCGCCGTTGAGCAATGCCCTGGCCAGGCCCAGTCCGGTGCCGCCGAGCGTGAGCGCCTTGGCCAGGAGCTCCTCGACCCCCTGAGCGCCGTTCAGCACCACCATGTGCTCCACGTTCCCGAACGCCTTCGCGCCTGCCTCCACAACCTCCGGCCAGCGCTCCGCGAGCTGCTGGGCGATGACCGCCTCCTGGTTCTCCTTCAGCGCCTGGGCCCGCGCGCTGATCGCCTTGGCCTCCGCCAGGCCCTTGGCCTGTGACGCCTCGGCCTCGGCCAGGCCCAGCGCCTTCGCGGCCTCGGCGCCGGCCAGCCCACGGGCCCGGGCGGCCTGGGCCTCGGCCTCGCCGGCTACTTTGGTGGCCGCTCCGGCCGCCTCGCCGCGTAGCCGCACGGACTCCGCCTCGGCCGCGGCGGCCTGCTTGACCTGGGAGGCCTGCGCGGCCGCGCGCAGCTCGGTCTCCCTGGCCTCGGCCTCCGCTTGGGCGATGCGGGCGTCGCGCTCGGCCTGGGAGAGTGTGACGGTCTCGTACGCCTTGGCGTCGGCGGGCTTGCGTACCTGCGACTGCAGGCGTTGCTCGGACAGCTGGGCCTCCAGCTCGGCGGCCCTGGTCTCCTGGACCACCACCTCCTGGCGAGCGGTGGCCTCCGAGAGCGGGCCCGCCTGCCGGGCGGTGGCCATGGCCTGGTCGATCTCGGCCTGGTAGGCGGCCTCCTTGATACGGGTGGCGCGCCGGGCGGCGGCCATGTTGGCGGCGGCGATCTGCTCGGCCTCGGTGGCCTCCTGATCACGCTGGGCCTGGGCGATGCGGGCGGTGGCGGCGACCTTGGCGGCGTGCGGCTTGCCGAGGTTGACGATGTAGCCGGTCTCGTCGTCGATCTCCTGGATCTGCAGCGAGTCCACGATCAGGCCGAGCTTGCTCATCTCGTCGGCCGCCGAGGCCCTGGTCTCGCTGGTCAGGCGCTCGCGGTTGAGTATCAGGTCCTCGATGGTGAGGTTGCCGATGATCGAGCGCAGGTGCCCGGTGAACAGCTCGTGGATCGCGCTGGTCATGAAGTCCTGCTGGTCGAGGAAGCGGCGGGCGGCGTTGGCGATGGAGGACAGGTCGTCGCCAACTTTGTAGATCACCACACCGCGGATGTGGACCGGAATGCCCTGCTGGGTGACGCAGGAGACCTGAAGGTTGGCCGCCCTGGTGTCGAGGCGCAGGCGCCTGGCGGTCTGGAAGCCCGGCAGCACCGCCGTGCCCTTGCCTGTGATGATCTTGAAGCCGAGGCTGTCGAGGCTGTCGCCCCGCCGGCGCGCGCCCAGGCCGGAGATGATCAGGGCCTCGTTGGGCTCCGCGACCCGCCACACGGCCTTGAACAGCAGGGTGATGACGATCGCCGCGACGATGACGGCGCCGCCGATGATGTAGAGCTCAGGGGACATCGACCCCTCCCTAGATGAGTGCTTTGGCCACGTAGACCGTGCGCGGGGGAAAGTAGTCCACGACGATGACGATGGCCCCGACGGGGATCTCCTCGTCGGTCACGCTCGGATGGGCGTAGAAGGCCTCGACACCGCCCCTGATCGAGATCATGACCTCGCCGACGAGTCCAGGGCCGATCTTTCCTGTGACCCTGCCCTGCTTGCCGACCACCGGACTCCCCCCGTTAGTGATATTCCGGACGGTACTCCAAACCGGCATTCGCGGTAATAGGCCGCGCAAAATGTTTCTCGAGACGCTGCGCGTCTCTGCGTCGCATTTGGCCGGACTGCTGATGATCGCGCCATGAGCTTGAGTCCGCGCGACCTCGGGATGAACCAGCCTATTTCTCGCCGCGACTTCTTCGACGGCATCGCGGTTAGTGCGTTTGTGTCCGCGGGGAAAGCTGGGAAAGCCCAGGAGAGCGCGGCTCCGCCGGCGCCGAGTGGATTCCGCGGCGGCGCGGCGGAGGCGCTCAGCGTGCCCCACGCGCTGCGGGACGGTCGCTTCTGGCAGTACGCGGATCCGCCCGAGCCCACCGGCGAGAGCTACGACCTCGTGGTGGTCGGCGGCGGGCTCAGCGGGGTGAGCGCGGCCTGCGAGTGGCTGCGCCGGGATCCCGGCGCAGCCGTGCTCGTCCTCGACAACCACGACGAGATCGGCGGGCAGGCGCGGCGCGCGGTCTTCCACCGGCAGAGCGGCCCGGCGCACGGCGACCCCGGCCTGGCCGACGGCGTGATGTGCGATGCGGAGACCTTCGGCGCGGACACGCTGGTCAGGCTGGCGTCCGACTGGGTGGCCAGGCTGCCGATCGACGGGCGGGCCAGGGAAGACCTGCGCATGCTGCACCGGGAGCCGCCCGACTGGTTTCCCGGGCTGTCGGCAGAGGGCAAGCAGGAGCGGTTGGCGGAGCTGACGTATTCGGCCTTCCTGCTGGAGGTCTGCGGTGTGCACCCGGACGTGGAGCGGTTCTGCCGCAGCATGTCGTGCCAGGAATGGGGGTACGACACGCGGGCGCTCGGTGCGATCGACGCCTGGGGCACCGGATATCCGGGGTTCGCGGGCCTGGGGCTCGACGCGAACAAGCCGTCGCGGTTCAACTCCCCCACCGTGAAGAAGCAGTGGGGAATGGGGGATCCGGACGTTTACCTCTTTCCCGAGGGGAATCACGCCCTGGTGCGGACGATGGTGCAACGGACGCTCGAGCGGCCCGGCAACCGAGTGCGCTTCCGGCTGTCCAGCCCTGTCGTGTCAGTACGCGACGGCGCCACGTCGGCGACCGTGGGCTACTTCGACGGCCACCAGGTCATGACCGTCACGGCCGGGGCGGTGATCCTGGCCTGCTGGAACGCGGTCATCCCGTACCTGGTGCCGGAGTTGCCCACCGAGCAGCGGCAGGCGCTGAGCGCGGCCGTCCGGGTGCCGCTGCTGCACGCCACGGTACGGGTGCGCGACTGGGACGCATGGCGGCGGGCCGGCGTGCGCCGGGTGCGCTGGACCGGCGCGTACTGGTCGCTGACCGAGCCGGAGCCGCCCCGCCGCCCGGGTGGGCCGGCCGCGGTGCACCTGCTGGCCACGCCGTGCCGGTCGGAGCTGGGTCCGGAGGCGGGCTCCGTGGCGGGCCGGCGTGAGCTCATCAAGACGCCGTACGAGCATCTGGAGCACACGATCCGGGACCAGCTCGCCCGGCTGCTGGGGCCCGGCGGCTTCGACCCGGCCGGGGACATCGAGGCGATCACGATCAACCGGTGGGGGCACGGGAACGCGCCCGAATACTGCCGGCCGTGGCACACGTTCTATCCCGACGGGCCGTTCCCCGCGGACACGGCGCGCAGGCGCTTCGGCAGGATCGCGATCGCGGGCTCGGACTCGGCGCCCGCCGCCCGCGCCGATGCCGCGGTCACGGCCGCTTTCCGCGCGGTGGAAGAGCTGGCCCGATGACGCTCCGAGCTCTGTGGCTGCGGATCTTCCTGGTCGGGCTCACGCTCTGGGCGGCCACCGTCGTCGTGACGGCCTGGACGAAGAACTCCAACCTCGTCCCGACCGCGGTGCTGTTCGGCAGCTTCCTGGTGCCGGTGACGTTCGTGGTGTGGGCGTACGGGCGCGGCCGATCCCCGCGGGTCACGGTCGAGCTGATGTTCAAGGCGTTCGTCGTGGGCGGCGTGCTCGGTGTGCTCGGCGCCTCGCTGCTGGAGAGCTGGCTCATCCGGCCGTCGGTCATCATGTACGTGCTGGTCGGCCTCATCGAGGAGGGCGTGAAGCTGGCCGCGCTCATGTTCGTCACCCGGCTCATGAAGACGCGTGCGACCATGGACGGCGTCATACTCGGCGCGACCGTCGGCTTCGGCTTCGCCGCCTTCGAGAGCGCCGGGTACGCCTTCAACGCCCTCTTCACCTCCGAGGGCCTGTCGCTGGCCCAGCTGGTCGAGACCGAGGTGCTGCGCGGCATCCTGACGCCCGTCGGGCACGGCCTGTGGACGGCCATCGCCGGCGGTGTGCTCTTCGCCGCCCGCGGCCGGATCACGGTTCCCGTGGTGCTGACCTACCTCGGCGTCTCGCTGCTGCACGCGTTGTGGGACTCGATGACCGCCATCGCCATCGCGATCATGCTGGTGCTGACCGGCCGGCCGTGGCAGTTCGAGCTGCTGCGGATCGGCCGGGTGCCGCGGGTGAGCGCGTGGCAGGTGCACATCTTCACACTGGTGAACTGGGTGGGGCTCATCACGATCTCGCTGGTCGCGCTGGTGTGGCTGTGGACGATCGTACGATCGGGCAAGCACCATCGAGAGATCTTGTCCCAATAATCACGGTAATGAACGTCTTCCTCCCACTGCGCCGGAAGCATAAACGGTGCTAGTCTCCTGTGCGATCTTCCGGAGGTGTATTTACACAAGGTGTGGAAATGCCCCCGACTCGAGGTTGGGACATGGGCTCGCGAAACCGGTCAATTCGGTTCAAGATCTTCTTGTTACTGCTGCTACCCCTCCTGTCTCTGAGCGCGCTCTGGGGTTTCGTCCTCAACCTCACCATGGGCGACGCCCAGTCACTGATCCGGGCCGGCACGCTGTACCGGACCATCGGCGTCACCTCCACCGACTTGGGCTTACAACTTCAGGGCGAGCGAGTGCGCTCCGCCGAGGCGCTCACCACGCGTGAGCTCACCGAGGCACTCGGCGGCCAGCGCGCCCGCACCGACCGGTCCGTCGGCGAGTTCCGTCAGGCCGTCACGGAGGCCGGCGACGCGATCGACAACCTGCGCCGCCCGCTGGGCACGCTGATGGGCGGGCTCGACCGGCTCGGCTCGATCAGGGCCGACATCGACAACGGCCTCAGTTCCCGCCTGTCCGGGCTGAACGAGTACAACCGCATCCTCGACTCGATCTTCACGCTCTACGACCACCTGGTCACCGTCTCCGACCTGGCCATACTCCAGCAGGCATCCTCGCTGCAGGCCATGGGCATGGCCAGGGAGCAGATCGCCAGGGAGCACGCGCTGGCCATCGGGGCCCTGGCCGACAAGCGGCTCACCGAGCCCGAGACCGCGGCGTTCACCGAGTACGCCGCGTCCAGGAAGTTCCTGCACGCGCGCGGGCTGGCGGGCCTCGAGGTGACGTTGCGCAGGCCGTACGAGCAGATCTTCGCCTCCGAGCCGTTCCGGAGCTTCCTCACCATGGAGGCCAGGGTCGTCAGGACCGGCACGCCGCCGCCCGACGCCGCCGCCTGGACGGAGACGATCAGCACCCTCACCGCTCAGCTGGACAAACACGGCCTGGCCGCATCCGAGGTGCTGGCCGCGCGCACGTCCGAGGCCGCCACGGCCACGGTCGCCGAGATCGCGTTCGCGGGCGGCGTCGGCTTGATCGCGGTGCTCGCGTCGATCATCATCTCTGTACGCTTCGGTCGTCGCCTGGCCGGAGAGCTCGGCGGGCTGCGCGCGGCCGCGGTCGAGCTGTCGGAGCAGCGGCTGCCCGACATCGTGGAGCGGTTGCGCAAGGGTGAGGACGTCGACGTGCGGGAGGAGGCCAAGGCGATCAAGGTGAGCGGTTCGGCAGAGATCACCGACGTGGCCAGGGCCTTCGGTTCCGTGCAGCGCACCGCCGTGACCGCGGCGGTCGGCCAGGCCGCGCTGCGGCGCGGGGTCGGCCAGGTCTTCCTCAATCTCGCCCGGCGCAAGCAGGGGCTGCTGCATCGCCAGCTGGCGCTGCTCGACGGCATGCAGCGGCGTACGCACGATCCCGACCGGCTGGAGGAGCTCTTCCGGCTGGACCACCTCACCACGCGCATGCGGCGGCACGCCGAGAGCCTGATGGTCCTGTCGGGCTCCGCGCCCGGGCGGGCGTGGCGCAAGCCCGTGCCCGTGATCGACATCGTCCGGGCCGCGGTCGCCGAGGTCGAGGACTACACCAGGGTGACCGTCGAGACGATGCCGGTCAGCGCGTTCGACGGGGGCTCCGCGGCCGACCTCACGCACCTCGTCGCCGAGCTGGTCGAGAACGCCACCATCTATTCACCGCCGGACACCCAGGTCCAGGTGCGCGGCGACCAGGTGAGCAACGGCTACGCCATCGAGATCGAGGACAAGGGCCCAGGCCTGCCGGTCACCGAGTACGCCGCGTTCAACGCGCTGCTGGCCAACCCGCCGGAGTTCGATCTGGCCGACAGCGACCGGCTCGGCCTGTTCGTGGTGGCCAAGCTGGCCGAGCGGCACGGGATCAAGGTGCTGCTGCGGCGCTCGCCCTTCGGCGGCACGAGCGCCATCGTGCTCGTGCCGCGCGACCTGGTGACCGAGCAGACGGCGCTGACGGCCGGCGACAGCGGGGAGGAGATGGCCGCGCTGCCGAGCCGTACCAGGAAGAAGGCGCTCGCGGTGGTCACCTCGGGCACCCACGCCGGGCTGCCCAGGCGGGTGCGCCAGGCCGGCCTGTCGCCGCGGCTCAAGGAAAACCGGCCGTCCGAGGAGCCCAAGCCCGAGCAGTCGGCCGAACGCTCTCCCGACGAGGTACGCGACTTGTTCTCAGCGTTCCAGCGGGGAACCCAACGCGCCCGAGAAGAAGCCTCTGAGGAGGGGCCATGACTAAGGGGGATGCATGAGTGTGCCGACCACCAACACCGGTGAGCTGAACTGGCTGCTTGACGACCTGACCACCAGGGTCGGCGCGGTGCGCCAGGCGGTCATCCTGTCGACCGACGGCCTGGCGATCGGCTACTCCAACGGGCTGATCCGGGAGGACGCCGAGCACTTGTCGGCCGTGGCGGCCGGTTTCCAGAGCCTGGCCCGCGGCACCGGACGCCATTTCGGCGGCGGCGACGTGCGCCAGACCATTGTGGAGATGGAGTCGGCGTTCCTGTTCGTCACGGCGGCGGGACAGGGCACCTGCCTGGCCGTGATCGCCGATGCGAACGTCGATGTCGGCCACATCGCCTACGAGATGGCGATGCTGGTGAAGCGGGTGGGCCAGCACATCACCACGAACCCGCGCGCTGGAGCGTCATGAGCGACGGCCCGCAGTGGTTCGATGAGGAGGCCGGGCCCGTCGTCCGGCCCTATGCCCTCATCCGCGGTCGCACGCGTTCCTCCGGGGACACGTTCGACCTCGTCGCGACCGTGCGCGCCATCGGCGACTCGCCGGGTGAGCTCGGTCCCGAGCAGCAACTGATCCTGCGGGCTGCTCGCAGTCCCATCTCGGTGGCCGACCTGGCCGTCGAGCTCGACCTGCCTGTCGGCGTCGTCCGAGTCCTGCTCGGCGACATGCGTGACCACGGCCTCATCTCGGTGTCGTCGCCCTCGGCCGGAGGGACGCGGTCGAATGAGCGCATTCTCAAGGAAGTGATCAATGGACTCCGTGCTCTCTGAGGACCCTGTCGCGCTGAAGATCCTCATTGCCGGCGGGTTCGGCGTCGGCAAGACCACCCTGGTCGGATCGATCAGCGAGATCAAACCGCTGCGCACGGAGGAGGTGCTCTCCGACCGCGGGATCGGTGTGGACGACCTCGACGGCGTGGAAGCCAAGACCACCACGACCGTGGCGATGGACTTCGGGCGCATCACGATCCGCGAAGGGCTGGTGGTGTACCTGTTCGGCACGCCCGGGCAGGAGCGGTTCTGGTTCATGTGGGACGAGCTGTCCTACGGAGCGCTGGGCGCGGTCGTGATCGCCGACACCCGGCGGCTGACCGACTGTTTCCCATCCGTCGACTACTTCGAGCAGCGTGGCACGCCGTTCGTGGTGGCCGTCAACTGCTTCGACGGGGCGGATCGGCACAGCGTGGACGACGTGCGCATCGCGCTCGACCTGGACGACGACGTGCCGGTGATGCTGTGCGACGTGCGGCGGCGCACGTCGGCCAAGGAAGTCATGATCACCCTGGTCGAGCACTCCCTGCGCACGCTGACCTCGGCGAACTGAGGCCTACCGAGCGCCGTCAGAGCGCTCGGAGACCGCTGATCACCTCACGGAGCAGGCTCTCGGTCGGCGTGGACGCCTGCTCGCCCTGCGGGCGCACTGAGATCAGGCCGTGCTCCAGCAGGTCCCCCAGCAGCACCCGCAGCACGCCGACCGGCAGGCCCACCTCCGAGGCGAGCTCGGCGACGGGCCTGCCCTGGCCGGACAGGCAGCTGACCACCCTTCGATGCTGTGCGCTTAGCTCGGCGTGGGACGGGGCGGGCAACCCGGTCGAGACGACGGTCGCCAGCAGGTCGAGCGCGGAGGACGCGGGCCTGGTGCGCCCGCGCGCGACCGCGTACGGCCGTACGACGGGGCCCGCCTCCTCGTCGACCCACTCGTGCTCGCGGCTCACGGCTGAGATCCCCCGTCCTGGTCGCTGTCCTGCCGCCCGCGCTGCCAGCCGGACTGGAGCGAGGAGAGCAACGCTCTGGCCTCCTCGGGCGAACGCTCCTCGGCGGGCGGGATGGGGGTCGGCTCCTCCTGGAGCCCCTGAGGCAGGTTGGTCTGCCGCCGGCGGCGGGGCAGGCTCGTCTGCCGTTCGGCGGGGGGCCCGCTGGGCCCTTCACGCGGCGGCAGACCATTGGGCCCTTCACGGGGCGGGAGACCATTGGGCCCTTCACGGGGCGGGAGACCATTGGGCCCTTCACGGGGCGGGAGACCATTGGGCCCTTCACGGGGCGGGAGACCATTGGGCCCTTCACGGGGCGGGAGACCGTTGGTCCGGTCGCGCTGCGGAAGGCCGGTCGGCCGGTTCCGTTGCGCGAGCTCCGGCAGGCTCATCGGCACGTCGGCACCCGGCAGGGTCGTGGGCCCGCCGGAGCTCGCGCCCCGCGGCAGTTCCAGCTCCGGCTCCGCCAGTTCCGCGAGCTCCGCGGGCGGCGCCTGCTGCGGCAGCGCGGGTCCCGCGCCACGCTTGGCGGTACGGACCCGGCGCGGCAAGTCGCCTGGCCCCGTGGTCTCCGGCCGGACCACCGACACGGAGATGGACTCGAACTCCAGCGGCTGCACCGGGGTCGCCATGGGCTCGACCAGCGATCCCGGGACGAGCACGATCGCGGTCGTGCCGCCGTACGGCGAGGGTTTTAGCGTCACCCTGATGCCGTGCCGGGCCGCGAGCATGCCGACCACCGCGAACCCGAGCCGCTCGGTCTGCGCGGCGTCGAACTCCGGCGGGCTGGCCAGGCGCTCGTTGATGATCCTTCGGGTGGCCTCGTCCATGCCGAGGCCACGGTCCTCGATCTCGACGGCGAAGCCCCTGCCGACCATCTCCCCGCGCACCGAGACCTCGTTGCTGGGCGAGGAGAAGGCGGCGGCGTTCTCGATCAGCTCGGCGAACAGGTGCATGAGGTCGGCCACCGCCGCGCCGGAGACGCCGCACTCGGTCATCGGGTAGACGCGGACCCGGGTGTACTCCTCCACCTGGGCCGCCGCCCCGCTGAGCACGTCCTCGATCGGGATGATGCCGCGCCACCTGCGGCCCGCGGAGCCGCCGGAGAGCAGCACCAGGCCCTCGGCGTGGCGGCGCATGCGGGTGGTCAGGTGGTCGAGCTTGAACAGCCGCTCCAGGGCCTCCGGCTCCTCCGTCTGGCGCTGCATCTCGTCGAGCAGCTTGAGCTGGCGCTGCAGCAGCGACTGGCTGCGCCGCGCCAGGTTCCGCAGCGCCTCGGACAGGCCCTCCCGCATCCTGGCCTGCTCGACGGCCGCGTCCACGGCCGTGCTCTGCACGCTGTCGAACGCCGCCGCCAGGTCGCTGACCTCACTGGTGGCGTTGCGGCCCACCCTGATGGGCGGCGCCTCGGCCTCGATGTCGACGCTCTCGCCCTTGCGTAGCTTGGCCACGACGTCGGGCAGCCTGATCTCGGCCAGGTCGAGAGCGGTACGGCGGAGCGTCGCCAGTTCACGGGTGATCCTGCGGCCGACCCGGATCGAGATGAAGACGGAGAAGGCGACCGCGATCAGCCCGACCGCGCCCGCGATGGCGGCCTGTACCACGATGGCGATGCCGGCGGGCTCCATCCTGGCCAGCAGCTTGTCGCCGGTGCGCCAGATGGCCTCTTGGTACTCCTTCTGCACCTGGTCGGCGACGCCCCGCCAGAGCTCGATGTCCAGCGACTGGCCGGCGACGTAGCTCTCCACCAGGTTCTCCATGGTGACGTACCTGGAGGAGTAGTAGATCTTCTCGAACGGGGCCCGCAGCTCGGCGTCGAGGTTGGCCAGGGCTTTGGGGAAGAGGTAGGTGCGGGTGCCGTCGATCCCCGCCAGCATGTGAACGTCGCGCATGTTCGCCTGGCCGTTCGCGGCGATGATCAGGGCGTGCTCGCGGCTCAGCAGCTCGCGCACCTCGTCGGCGGCGATCAGGCCCTGCGCCTGCAGCGAGAGCTCGACGTCCGTGCCCATCGTCAGCCGGGAGTAGAGCAGGTGGATCTCGTCGGAGATCTTCGCGTACTCCGTCACGAGACCGCCGGGGGTGAGGCTGCGCTCGTCCACCTTGCGCCTGATGTCAGGAAGCCGGTCGATCGCCGCGAACACGCCTTGGAGCTGGTTCTTCATGTCCTGAGTGAGCGCGTTCTGCGTGTCCTCGGACAGCGCCTGCTCGGTCAGCTGCTTCCTGTTGGCGTCGACCTTGGCCCGCGTCTTGCTCAGCGCGTCCGGGTCCGTGACGGCGCCCGCGATCCGCTCGGCCGAGGCCAGCCGCTCGGCCTGCAGGTTGCCGGTCAGGCCGTCGGTGTGGTTGATGACGCCTGTCCAGATCGTCTCGACCTTGAGCAGGTCGAGCGCCTCTCCCGACGTGGTGCTCGCGGCGAAGCCCCAGAGCGCGACCAGGGAGACCAAAGGGATGACGAGCAGCGTCGAGATCTTGAATCGGATGGATCTGCCCGATGCCATGACACCTGCTCCCGGATAGAAGATCGCCGGAGAGAATAGCATCGAAACACATGGTTTTAAGATCGACTAGCGATAAATCTGTGATATGTCGGGATTTTTAGGGCCTCGATCCGGTGAGGAGAAGTCCTCCGCCGCCAGGCGAGCCGCACCAGCCAGACCGCCAGCACGGCGAGCAACGCCACCTCGGCGCCCAGCAGTAACCTCTCCACGAGCCCGATCATCACCCGCTCTCCCGGCAGGGCCACGTACGTGATCGCCAGCAGCCCGAACCCCCCGGCCAGCGCCACCCACTCCACGGCCCGCGCCACGGGCTTCCAGTCGGCGTCGGCGGCCAGCCTGGGCACCAGCAGCGCCCCGGCGGCCGGAAGGCTCACGAACGCCGCCACGGACACGTATCGATGGATCTGCGCCGCCAGGTCGAGGTCCACGCCGATCGGCGTGGTCGGGACGACCGCGGCCACCACGAGCGCCCCCGACCACACCATCAGCAACCGCTCCGGCATCCCCCGGACGGGCGCGCCCGCCACCCTGAGGCCCGCCAGCAACACCAGCGAGCCGATCCCCAGGACCGCCATCGCGACCTCCGTGACGCCCCCGCGGTCGGACACGGCGTACTCGCTTACGGTCACGTTCATGGGGTCGAGGTAGGGGTCGGGGCCGAACTGCCCGACCACCACCGCGACCACGGCGAACATGATCGATCCACAGGCGATCAGCGGGAGGAGCCTCTTTGCTGCGGTCATGCCGCAACTCTCCCGCCGCGCCCCCGTCACGCACATCCGGCCCTGCCCCCGAGCCGTCCCTGAACTCGACCCTGACTTCTCCGGGTCTTGCCGCCCAGGGGCTCAGATCAGGACGTGGGCATCCGGGCGGCCGACGAAGGAGAACTGGGCGTTGCGGGTCAGCTTGATGTGATCGGCCTGCCAGGTGTGCATCGAGGCGTCGGCGCTGCGCCAGTAGACGAAGTTGAAGCGGTCCGCCGAGTAGATCTTGACGGAGTCCGCCTTCAGCCGCCGCACCAGCTCGGTGTCCTCGCCTCGGGTGATGTCCGCGAACCCGTACGAGCGGAACATGTCCCCCTTACCGAGGAACGTGCCGCCCTGGACGAGGAACGAGTAGCGGTGCTCCAGGCCGGGCAGCCGGAGCATCGTGGTGTCGCTGCCCTCGAAGTACGCGTAATGCGCGCCCTTGCCCACCAGCTCCGCGTCGGAGTAGTCGAACGCCCTGACCAGGTCCGACAGATAGTGGTCCCCGTACAGGTTGTCGTCGTCCATCTTGGCGATCAGGTCGCCTTCGGCGGCCGCGATGCCCAGGTTCATGCAGGCGCCGAGCGACAGCGAGGCGTCGGCGGGCAGGACCACGACGTCCGTGATGCCCGCCATGCGGGCCTTGTCGGCGACCACGACCGGGTCGATGTCCAGGCCGTGCAGCACCATGATCAGCTGCAGCGGACGGTGGATCTGCCGGGCCACCGACGAGATCGCGTGCTCGATCTGGGAGGCGCGGTTGGTGGGCAGCACGACCGAGATCGAGCGGGTCCTGGGCTCCACGTGGTGGCCGAGGTCCTGCAGGATCTGGTCCACACGGTGGGAGAACAGGTGCTTGTCGAACACCTCGCGCATCGCCAGGTGCCCCATCCTGGCACGCAGCTCGGGGCTGTTGATCAGGTGCAGGACCTGGTTGTACGACTCGATCGGCTCCCGCGCGATGGGAATGAGGCCGCCGAACGTCTCCTCGATCGCCCGCGACCACCCCGACACCACCGGGGTGGCGCAGGCGGACAGCTCGAAGACCCGCCGAGCGCACATGGTCGGCGAGTCCAGCACCGAGTTGACGTTGAGGAAGACCTTGTACATCCGGTACGCGGCCAGCATCTGATCGTACGGCAGCTCGCCCACGATGTGCGGCCGATACTTCTCCGGCCAGGCGTACTTCTCGTCCACCTCGCCGTTGCGCGCGAAGATGTGCAGGCCCAGCTCCCGGACCGGGTCGAGGACGGTCTCCATCTGCTCGCGGCGCTCGGGGTGCTTGTCGCGGAAGTACATCCCGGCGAACACCACGTCGTGCAGTCGGCCCTGCTTCTGCTGGATCGGGTTGTGCACACGCGGCTGGGCGGCGAACTGCAGCACATCAACCCGGTCGTGCCCCAAGACTTCCCGATATTTCGGGAGCATGTCGCCGTCGCAGGTGAACACGTAGTCGAACAACTTGGCCGTGTCGATGAAGAAGTCGAAGTTCGGAGGGTCCTCCTTGTTCCAGAAGACCGTCGGAATGCCCTCTTGCCTGCACCAGGCCACCAGGTCGCGCAGCGGCTCCTTGGGGGCGTTGGTGCCGGTCATCTGGTAGCGCCAGCGGCCCTGGTTCCCGTGCCAGGCCGACTCGCAGAACAGCAGGTCGGGACGCTTCTCCGCGAAGATCTCCGGCCAGTCCTTGAGCCCGAACTCGATCTGGTCCCACTCGTAGCGGAAGGCCATCCTGGAGAAGTCGTCCAGGATCACCGCGACCTTCAGGTCCGGCCGGTTCACCGGCCCGCTGGGCCACTTCGCCGGCGGCACCTCGGCCAGCGGCGGCCGGTTGTTGGCGATCTCGACGGCCTCGGTGACCGGCATCGGTGGCTTTGGCGCCTTCTCCTTCGACCGGACCGCCTCGACGATCTTCCCTGGGCTCTTCGAGCCGAGGGCCTCACCCAGCTTGAACGTCCGCTTCGCCTGCGTCGCCTCAAGCTTCCACTGCGCGTACGCGGCCTTTGCCTCGGCGATCTCCAGCCGCCGCCGCAGCTCCCGGACCTCCGCCTCGTACCGCTCGACGAGCTTGCGCTCCTCGGGCAGCCAGTTGACGGGTCCGAGTCGTTGATATGCGGGGGGCTCGGGGGTTTCGGCCATGGTGGTACGCCTATCGCTTAGCGGAGGAGGTATGTCATGTTACGTCGGAAGCGAAGGCTATTCGGGGCGTTTGGCCTGGGAGGCAGGCGCCAGGTTGTCGCCCTTCAGCCAGGCGGCGATCACCGTGGCGATCCGCGCCCCGGCCTTGCCGTCCCAGAGAACCGGCAGCTCACCGGCCGGCGTGGCGGCGCCGTCGGCCAGCGCCTTCTCCGCGGCCGCGGGCAGGAGAGCGGGCGTGACCAGGCGGTTCGTGCCGTGCGTGATCGTGATCGGCCGCTCGGTGTTGGGCCGCAGCGTCAGGCAGGGCACGCCCAGCATGGTCGTCTCCTCCTGCACGCCGCCGGAGTCCGTGACCACCAGCGCGGCGCCGCGGACGAGTGAGAGGAAGTCCACATAGCCGAGCGGATCGACGACCTTGATCGTCTCTCCGTCGACCAGGCCGGCCGCGGCCAGCCGCGCCTTGCCGCGCGGGTGCACCGGAACCACGATCGTGACCTGCCGCGACACCTCAAGCACGGCGTCGACCAGTTCCTTGGCGGCTTCGGCCGTGTCCACGTTCGCGGGGCGGTGCAACGTCGCGACGGCATAGCGAGCCGGTATGCCCAGCCGTGCCGCCACCGGCGCCGGGTCCAGCGTCGGCAACGCCGAGAACAAGCTGTCGATCATGGGGTTGCCGACCAGGTGCACCTTGGACGGCGGCACGCCTTCGGCCGACAGGTAGGCCAGGGCCTCGGGGGAGGTGGCGAAGAGCAGGTCGGCCAGTGCGTCGGTGACGACCCTGTTGACCTCCTCGGGCATGCCCCGGTCGAACGAGCGCAGCCCTGCCTCCACGTGCGCGGTCCGCACGCCCAGCTTGGCGCAGACGAGGATCGCGGCCAGGGTCGAGTTGACGTCGCCGTACACCACGACGAGGTCGGGTTCGTGCTCCTGGACGACCTCCTCCAGGCCGACGAGCAGGGCCGCGGTCTGCTTGGCGTGGCTGCCCGAGCCGACCCCCAAGTTCGCCACCGGATCGGGCAGGCCGAGGTCGGCGAAGAAGACGTCGGACATCAGCGCGTCGTAGTGCTGGCCAGTGTGGATGATGCCCTGCCGCACGCCGAGTTCACCGAGTGCCCGCACCACCGGGGCCGCTTTCACGAAATTGGGACGAGCACCCAAAACGTGCAGGACCAGGGGGTTCTCCCTCATTGACCTCGCCTTTCATAGCGGAAGGGAAAAAGCGTTGCCTATGGTACGGTCACGGCGTGGCATCCGACGCCAGTCGTCAAGACTCCTCTAAGGTTTCCGCGAAGTCCGCCCGTGCCGGCGTCGGTGGACTTCTCAAGGGCTTCGTTCAGCACCCCATCATCGTTTCCCGCGTCGTCGTGACGAAGGTCAAGTCCGACCCGGTCCGCGTGGCCCAGGCCGCCGCCGACGCGCTCCCGCCCCGGCTGCGCCCCATCGTGGGCAGCGTGGCGTGGCCCGCCGCGCGCCAGGCCAGGCGGCTGGTTCGCAAGCTCGGCATGCGCGTGATCAAGGGGCCGTGGAACGAGGCCAAGGAGCACTGGGACGCCGGCCGGGTCAGCCAGGCCGCCGCCGTGCTCGAGGCCCACACCAAATACCCGTTCGTCAAGCGCAGGGCCGCCTACTACCGGGGCGAGCTGGCCGCCATCAGCCCTGAGCCGATCCCGCCCGGGCCCAAGGTGGCCATACTGGAGCGGGTCCGGGGCCGGGTCATGCACCTGGTCACCAACGCGTTGCCGTACACGCAGGCCGGCTACACCGTCCGCACCCACCGCATCGTCACCTCGCAAAAGGCCGCGGGGCTCGACCCGCACGTGGTCACCAGCTGGGGCTGGCCGATGATGCAGGGGCACGCGGACGCGTCGCCGTACGAGGAGCTCGACGGCATCCCCTATTACCGGCTGCTGCCGGACGGGCACGGCGAGGTGCCCTTCGAGATGCGCGGGCGCATGATCAGGGGCGCCGACGCGGTCACCACGCTCGTCACCCAGCTGCGGCCGCAGGTGCTGCACGCCGCCACCGACCATCGCAACGGCTCCGTCGCGCACGCCGTCCGTGATCGTACAGGCACGCCGTTCGTCTACGAGGTACGCGGCTTCCTGGAGGAGACCTGGGCCTCCCGCGACCCGATCAGGGTCGGCAGCGAGCGGCACGTGCTCCAGCGCGAGCGCGAGGCGTTCCTCATGCGCGAGGCCGACGCGGTGGTCACCCTGGCCGAGACCATGGCCGCCGAGATCGTCGAACGTGGCGTCCCCAGGGAGAAGATCCACCTGGCGCCCAACGCGGTGGACGACTCGCTGCTGACGGCCCACTACGACGGCGCCTCGTTCCGGGACGCGTACGGCATCAAGCCCAACGAGATCGTCGTCGGGTCGGTGTCCAGCATCGTGGCCTACGAGGGGTTCGCCACCCTGCTGCGGGCCGCCGCGGTGCTGCGTGACCAGGGCTCGCCGGTGCGGGTGCTCATCGTCGGCGACGGCGCCGAGCGCGACAACCTCCTCGAGCTCGTCGGCGAGCTGGGCCTGCGCGACGCGATCCTGCCCGGCCGGGTCGGTCCTGAGGAGGCGCTGCAGGCGCAGGACGCCATCGACGTCTTCGCCTGCCCGCGCGAGGACCTGCGGGTGTGCCGACTTGTTACGCCATTGAAACCGGTCGAGGCGATGGCGCTCGGAAAGCCCGTGGTGCTCAGCGATCTGCCCGCCCTGTCGGAGCTGGTCGGCTCCGACGGCGCCGGGCTGCTGGTGCCGCCGGGCGATCCCGAGGCGCTCGCCAAGGCCATCGCCGGGCTCAGGGAGGACCCTGCCAGGCGGGCCGAGATGGGCGAGGCGGGTCGCACAGAAGTGGCCGCGAAGCGCACCTGGAGCCGCGTTGCGGAGACTTATCAAGCTCTATACCGATCCTTGGCCGAACGATGACCTTCAAGTTGGCTGTCTCTTGTGACGGTTTCCGTCGCATTAGGCGTGAGCTAGGTGGACTTGAGATAACCTTTGCCACCATGAAGTGTTGTTTCCGGCTCCTCAAGGCACAGCTGTGACAGAAATAGACTTGGCTGTCATCGGCCTGGGCTACGTCGGCATGCCACTCGCCAAGGAGGCGGTGGCCGCCGGTCTGCGAGTCGTCGGCGTGGACGTCGACCCTGTCAAGGTGGACGCGCTCAACGCCGGTCGGTCGTACATCGACGACCTGACCGACGCCGACCTCGAGCACATGCTGGCCAACGGGTTCAGCGCCACGCTCGACGAGACCGTGCTGACCCGGAGCGACACGATCGTCATCTGCGTGCCCACTCCGCTGGACGAGGACCACCGGCCGGACCTGTCCGCCGTGGAGGGCGCGACCAAGGCCGTCGCCCGCAACCTGAGCAAGGGCACGCTCGTCGTGCTCGAGTCCACCACCTGGCCGGGCACCACCGACGAGGTGGCCAGGCCCTTGCTGGAGACCTCGGGCCTGATCGCCGGTGAGACCTTCCACCTGGCCTTCTCGCCGGAGCGCATCGACCCGGGCAACCCCAAGTTCGGTCTGCGCAACACCCCCAAGGTCGTGGGCGGCTACACCGCGACCTGCCGGGACCGCGCGACCGCGTTCTACGGGCAGTTCATCGAGCAGGTGGTGCCGGTCAGCGGCACCCGCGAGGCCGAGATGGCCAAGCTGCTGGAGAACACCTACCGGCACGTCAACATCGCGCTCGTCAACGAGATGGCGATCTTCTGCGACGAGCTCGGGATCGACCTGTGGGAGGCCATCGAGGCGGCGGCCACCAAGCCGTTCGGCTTCCAGAAGTTCCTGCCCGGGCCGGGCGTCGGCGGGCACTGCATCCCCGTCGACCCGTCGTACCTGTCGTACACCGTGCGCAAGCTCGGCTACCCGTTCCGGTTCGTGGAGCTGGCGCAGGAGATCAACGAGCGGATGCCGTCCTACGTGGTGGCCCGCGTCCAGCGGTTGCTGAACCGGTATAAGAAGCCCGTGAACGGCGCCCGGGTCGTTATGCTCGGCGTCACTTACAAACCGGATATCGCCGACGAACGGGAAACCCCCGCCCTGCCGGTGGCGCGTGCGCTGCTGGAACTGGGCGCTGAGCTCTCGTTCGCGGACCCGTACGTCAAGGAGTGGTCGGTAGACGGCACCCCGGTGCCGCGTGAGGAGGACCTGGCCGAAGCCGTGGTCAACGCCGACGTGACGCTGCTCATGCAGCAGCACGCCGCGTTCGACCTCGCCATGGTCGAGGCGAAGGCCAGGCTCGTGCTGGACACCCGCGGCGTGCTCGCCGAGGGCGAACGCGTCGAGCGGCTGTAGCGACGGAGGGCTGCGCGCAGTGCACGTGCTCGTCATGACGGTGGTGCATAACCCCGAGGATGCTCGGATCCTGCATCGGCAGATCCGTGCCCTCGTGGATGCCGGTCATGAGGTCACGTATGCCGCCGCCTTCACCGCCTTCGGCGTCGTCCCGCGACCCTGGGTCACCGGAGTGGACCTGCCGAGAGCGGCCCAGCGCAACCGGATCTCGGCGACGTGGGCCGCGCGGCGGGTGTTCAAGCGCATGCGAGACAAGGTCGACCTCGTCCTGGTCCACGACCCCGAGCTGCTGTTCGCGGTGTGGGGCGTGCGCAACCGGCCGCCCGTCGTGTGGGACGTGCACGAGGACACCCCGGCCACGCTCTCGCTCAAGCCCTGGCTGCCCTCGGCTCTGCGGCCGCCGGTACGTTTCCTGGCCCGCCTGCTGGAGGGCACGGCCGAGCGGCACCTGCACCTGATGCTGGCCGAGACGGCGTACGCGGGCAGGTTCAAGCACGCCCATCCGATCGTGCCCAACGAGACGTGGGTTCCCGACTCCGTGACGCCGCCCGGCGACGACCGGGTGGTCTACCTCGGCTGGTTGTCCAGAGCCAGAGGCGTGATCGAGGCGGTCGAGGTGGCCAAGCTGCTGCAGCCGTACCGGGTGGCCGTGGAGCTGATCGGGTACGCCGACCCGCAGAGCCGCCCCGTGCTCAACCAGGCCGTCACCGAAGGTGTGCTTGAGTGGCGCGACTTCATGCCCAACGACGAGGCGCTCAAACGGCTCGACGGGGCGCTGGCCGGACTGTCGCTGCTGCATGACGAGCCGAACTACCGGCACTCGATGCCCACCAAGATCGTCGAGTACATGGCGCACGGCATTCCCGTCATCACCACTCCCTCGCCGCGGGCCGTGGAGCTCGTCGAGCGTTACGACAGCGGCGTCGTGGTGCCCTGGCAGGACCCCAAGGCCGTCGCCCAGGCCGTGCTGACGTTACGCGACGACGTACGCGAGCGGCGGGCGCAGGGCGCGCGCGGCTACGCGGCGGCCCGCGCCAATCACCACTGGCCCAACTCGGCGAAGCGCTTCGTGGCCCAGCTGGAGTCCTGGGCCGGGGTCAAGCGATAACGGGTTGCCTCACGTGCGCTGGCTCTTCTTCGTCGTGGGCGCAGCCGTCCTGGCTGTGGTCGCTGCTGTGATCATCGTGCTGCCTCCGTCGTCGGAGGCACCGGCCCCCACGGCGAGCCGCTCGGCCGCGGCCCAGCCGCCGTCGGACCAGCCGACGCCGAAGGTGAGCGAGTTCACCGACGGATGCGGAACGTTCGAGACCAAGGAGAAGGCCCCGTACGCCGTCACCGGCTACTGGATCATGCCCAGGTCGAACCCCTGCACCTGGCGCACCCAGCTGAAGGAGATCCACGACGTCGGCGGCGACACGATCATCAGGATCGGGTACGGCCTGCAGTTCCGCCCCGTGTCCGACGACGGCGAGATCCTGACCAGGGACGGCGAGCCCGACTCGCTCTACAAGGCCTGCGAGGAGGACGGCCTCAGCTGCCGCGACGCCGCCGAGCGGGACCTGAAGCAGGCCAACCCTGGCAACAGGATCGGGCGCACGTACGTCTATCGCACCGACGAGTCGTTCGGCGAGAACGTGTTCCGCTGCCCGCAGATGGAGCACAGCATCAGGGCGGGCAAGCGCACCTACTTCCGGATCATCACGCAGCCGGACGGCTCCGACGACTCCACCTGCGACTTCTCCCGCAAGGGCGCCTCCTACGACCTGATTCTGGTGGCCGGCGCGGAGAAGGACAGCCTGACCGAACTGCTCAGGCTGGGCGACCAGTTCGGCATTCGGATCTTCCCCGCACTCCCGCTGGCGCCGCGCGACCCCGATACGCCGATCAGGGCGTACAAGCACCACGTCGGCACGCTCACTACGCTGACGCGGCGCATCCTGCAGGACTACGGCGCCCGCTTCGCCGACAGGGCCTCGCTGGGCGGCGTCTACCAGCCGTTCGAGGTCCAGATGTCGGCCACCCTGGCCTCCAACCCGACGCTCGAGGTGTACGCCGGCCAGCACACGATCGTCGAGCAGGAGTTGCCCGGCAAACCCATCCTGATCAGCCCTTACATGGACGCGCGGCGGCGGGTGGGCTTCGGCCAGACGCCCAAGCAGGTGGCCGAGGCGTTCAAGGCACTGGCCAAGACCGGGGTCGGCATCATCGCCCCGCAGGACAGCAGGGGCACCGGCAAGGTGGGGCTGTTCTGGCCCGACGAGCGCGACGCCGAGGTGGACGAGCGGCTGTGGCCGGTGGTGGGGGAGTCCACGTACGGGACCGCGTACCACGGGTCCACGCGCGACTACTACCGCGAGATGTCGGTCGCCCGCGAGGAGATGATCCAGGCCGGCTACCAGGTACAGCTGTGGGCGAATGTGGAGGCGTTCGAGCCGTCGGGCGAGCAGCCCTGCGCCCCGCAGGGCACCCGCGGCAAGACCGACAAGAAGCGCCTGGACCAGGCGGTCACCATGGCCGGCAGGTACGTGCAGAAAGTCGTCTCCTACATGTGGAGCGACTTCATGACGTGCGGGCAGCCCTCGCTCGAAGAGGAGATCACGTCGGACTGGCAGCGCCCGATCGCGGTGGACGCCATCAGGCGCGCGCGCGACATCCAGGACGGCGTGGAGGTCCGCGGCTACAACCTCAAGGACAGCACGATCACCATCCAGTGGTCGGGTGGTACTAAAGACCTGGTGGTGTCGGGGGTGGGCTGGCTGGAGGCGGACCCGCTCGAGGAGTTGCCCGAGGGCATGGCCACGGCCTGGGTGCCGTTCGACTGGACCCAGGTGCCCGCCGGGGAGTGGGTGCGGATCACGGTCAAGGCACCCTCCGGCAAGGCCACTACCGAGCCTTTACACGTGCGCATCGCGACCTGACGACCATTTCGCGGTTCGCACGCATGTACGTGTAACGTGCGGTCATGGTCCCGAGCGTCCCGGTCAGCGTCGACCTGGTCGTCCTCACCGTGCGTAACCACGCGCTGAGCGCCTTGGTCTGGCGCCGTGACAACGCGCCGTTCCTGCGACGCTGGTCGTTGTCGGGCGGCTTCATCCAGTTGGACGAGGACCTCCCCGATGCCGCCCGCCGCATCCTCGCCGAACGGGCGGGCCTCCCGGGCGCGCCGGTGCACCTGGAGCAACTCCAGACCTACGGCTACCCGGACCGCGACCCGCGCCAGCGGGTCCTGAGTGTCGCCTACCTCGGCCTGGCCCCGGACCTGCCGGCCTCGGAGAAGGCCCACATGAGCTGGCAGCCGGTGGACGCGCTCACGGTCATGGCCTTCGACCACCGCCGGATCATGCTGGACGGGGTGGAGCGGGCCCGCGCCAAGCTGGAGTACACATCGCTGGGGGCGGCCTTCTGCCCGCCCGAGTTCACGGTGGCGGACCTGCGCCGCGTCTACGAGATCGTCTGGGGCCGCCCCCTGGACCCCAGAAACTTCCACAGGAAGGTCACCAAGGCGGAGGGCTTCCTGGTGGAGACCGGGGGCAGCACGACACGCGACGGCGGCCGCCCCGCCAAGCTCTACCGCCGCGGCCCCGCCGAGCTCCTCCACCCCCCGATGCTCCGCTCGCTCAAGGAATGATCCGGTTCAGCGCGGTGCGGGCACCACGGACAGTTCGCAGGCGTAGGCGTCCGCGGGGGCTGAGAGCGCCCAGACGATCATCTCGGCGAGCGTCTCCGGCTGGATGCAGCGCTCGGGATCGTACGGCCGGACGGCCAGCGTCCGCTCCCACAACTGCGGGCCGGCATCGGCGACGGCCGCGATGGGGGAGACGCCCGCGCAATGGATCAGCGCCTGCACGTCGGGCAGCTCACGGACGGCGGCGGCGAGCATTTCCGGCCGGGCGAGGTCGGCCTCGATCGTCGGCACGTCCAGCCGCCCGGCGTCGCGCCCGATGGCGGTCACCTGGTGGCCTGCCTTCGCCAGCGCGCGGACCAGTGCCGTCCCGATCCCGCCCGTGGCGCCGGTCACCAGCACATGTCCCATGGCCGTTCTCCCTTTTTCGATCTTCCATGGACGCTCCGCAGGATCATCGCACGGACGGCGTTGTGGCGGCCATGTCGCTGTGCCGCATCCGGGCGGGCTCGCCTTACCCGTTCAGTCCAAAGGCGAAGATGTCAGCCGCCGTCACGCACAATGTGTCCGGAGGAGCATCAGGGATCTCATCCCGAGCGCAAAGATAAAAGGCGAGGAAGTTGTCCGCGGCCAAGTGGACGCCCCTCCCCGCCTCCGTCGCCAGGACCAGATCGCCCTCCCGGATCATCTTGGCGTCGGGATGACAGGCCAAGCGTGCGAGATTGTGCTCGACGGACTGGTCGGACCGCCACCAGGAGAGGTAGAGGGGCATGCCGCCGACGATGCCGTACACCAGAGCGCGATTCGCAGGCGACAACTCGGGCAGCATCTCGGCGGCCTCGTGCGGGCCGGTGTACCTGGTTGATGCCTCACGGGGCCAAGGCTCTTAAGGTAGGGGCATGCCTCGTTTCCGCCAGATCCTGGACACCATGGCCCCCTACAAGCCGGGCAAGGCCGTCGCGGCTCCCGACGGGCGGTCGTACAAGCTGTCGTCCAACGAGTCCCCGTACGACCCGCTGCCGTCTGTGGTGGAGGCGATCGCCGAGGGAGCCCGTCATGTCAACCGCTACCCGGACCCCGGCGCGATCAAGCTGACCGAGGCCATAGCGGAGCGGCACGGGGTTCCGTTCGACCACGTCGCGCTCGGTCCGGGCTCGGTCACGGTGCAGCAGCAGCTGCTGGAGGCGGTGGGCGATCCCGGGGCCGAGGTCGTGTACGCGTGGCGGTCGTTCGAGGCGTACCCGCTGCTGTCGGACCTGGCCGGGGTCACGTCCGTGCGGGTGCCGCTGGCGGGCGAGGACCACGACCTCGACGCCATGGCGAGTGCGATCAACGACCGCACTCGCCTGGTCTTCGTGTGCAACCCGAACAACCCGACGAGCACCGCGATCCGGCGCGCCGAGCTGGAGGCGTTCCTCGACCGGGTGCCCGAGCACGTGCTGGTGGTCCTGGACGAGGCCTACCGCGAGTACGTCCGCGACGAGGACGTCCCCGACGGCCTCACGCTCTACCACGACCGGCCCAACGTGTGCGTGGTGCGCACGTTCTCGAAGGCCTACGGGCTGGCGGGGCTCCGGGTCGGCTACATGATCGCGCACGAGCCCGTGGCCGCGGCCATCCGCAAGACGATCGTGCCGTTCGCGATCAACCACCTCGCCCAGGTGGCCGCCGTCGCCTCGCTTCAGGCCGAGGACGAGCTGCTGGAGCGGGTCGAGCAAGTCGTCAAGGAGCGCACCCGGGTCCGCGAGGCGCTCATTTCGCAGGGGTGGACGGTGCCGCACAGTGAGGCCAACTTCGTCTGGCTCCGGCTCGGCGAGCGTACCCTCGACTTCGCCGCCGCCTGCGCCGTCGAGGGCGTCGCCGTCCGCCCCTTCGCGGGCGAGGGCGCCCGTGTATCGATCGGCGACCCCGAGGCGAACGACGCGTTTCTCAAGGCCGCCGCCGAATTCCGCACGTGAGTGTTCGCTACTCCCACGTCAGCAGGCGGGACAGCGTGATGAGGTGGGAGGAGTTGGTCGCGGTGAAGTTCGCGTACTTCGTACCGACCAGCGCCTTCACCTGGGGATCCCACTCGGTGAGCTCCAGCCACGAGTGCAGGTAGTAGTCGACCCCGTTGGCCGCGGTCCCGGTGCCGTCGACGTACAGGCTGAAGACGGGAGCCGTCGTGGAGCCGTTCCACATCTTCGCCAGCAGCGTGTTCTTCAGCGCCGTCATGTCGGCCGCCGTGAAGACCCGGGAGCTCCGATAGAACTCCAGGAACGCCGAGAGGTCCACATTGGCGTGGGAGAGATCCTCCTTCGTGGTCGCGTATACCGCGTAGTTCCAGATGTAGGCCCCGCCCGAGCTGGTCAGGTCGTTGCGGGTCCAGCGCGCCAAGCGGGTCGCCCGGTCCAGGTAGGTCGGGTTCCCGTTGACGGCGTGCAGCACCATGAGCATGTTCCCGAAGGCCAGTGCCTGGTTGTACGGCAGGTCGCTGGAGACCCTGCTGTGGCTGAATGCGTCGAAGTTCGGCGATTGCGTGTAGAGGCCCTCGGTGGTCCCGATCGGTTTCCACGTGTTGCCGATGTAGGAGCTCGACTCCCACCGCGGGACGATCTCGTTCTCCAGGAAGGCCCGGTAAGTGGCTGCCTTGGCGGCGTACCCGGAAAGGGCCGGGGTCTGGGCGACGAGGCGGACGAACTCGGCGATGGGGATGCCGATCATTCCGTCGTGCACGATGTACGGCAGGACCGCGCTCAGCTTGACGTCGTCGAAGTAGGCCGACCCGCTCACCGTGTAGGACCTGTGCTCCAGCCACACCTCCAGCGACCGTCCCGCCGGCAGCGAGCACGTGACCTCCTTGTAGGTCCACGTGCTGGTCGTGTACTCCAGCATGCACAGCGTCGTGGAGCCCTCGCGCAGCACGATGCGGCCCACGACGGAGCCGGTGCGCTTGCCCCAGCCGCGCAACACGTGCTGGGTGCCGCCCTCATAGGTGCTCGCCACGGGCTGGCGGAGCTTCTTCCACCTGGTCACGTCGGAGACGACGCGCACCGACTGGCTGCCCGTGCCGCTCGGCACGTCGGTGGTCCGGTAGATGTGGCTGCCGGCGTCCTGGAACCTGGTCCAGTTGGCGGGCAGCGTGGTGTCGCCGCTCGCGGCCGTCTCGAAGCTGGGGTTGCCCAGCTCGACCGGCGAATACCGGCTGGTGCTCCAGCCGAGGTAGCCGTCGCCGTCGATGTCGTCGGCGTGGGTCAGGATGGTGTCGGCGTGGGTGACCAGCTTGTCGAGCCAGTGGGTGTCCTGGGTGGCACCGTAGACGTCGAGATAGCTGCGCAGGATGTAGCTCTCGCCCCACGCCAGGTTCGCGCTGCTCTTGTTCGTGTAGAGCGAGTCGCCGATCTGGCTCTCCAAGGCGGTGTACTTCGCCAGCCACACGCTCTCGGCCGGGACGACGGTGGTGGTCAGGGCCAGGATGGCTGCGACCAGGCTGCGTAACATCAGGCCCCCCTGTGCGCGTGCCAGTTGAGGTAGGCGACGCAGAGCAGGTACGAGCCCTGCTGCGGCTGGGTCGCCCGGCCGTCGTAGATCGCCCGCGAGTGGGTGAAGACCGTCTCGTCCCAGGGGGCCACGGCCATCCAGCGCGGTGCCTGCATGTACTGCCCGGCGCTGTTGGTGGCGCCCGTGCCGTTGACGCGCGCGTACGCCGTGGCGATCCCGTCGGCGCCGGTCGGCGCGACCAGGTTCTTGCTGTAGGTGCGCGCGAAGCGGGCCATGTCGTCGCCGATGAAGGAGAGCTTGTGGCGGAAGGCGGCCACGGCGAACTCCACGTCGATGGCGCCGTGGCTGAGATCCTCGATCTGCCGGGCGCCGGCGGTGTAGGACGGCGTGAACTCCGAGACGTTGTCCGTCTTGGCGAAGCCCTGGTAGAGCTTGCCGAACTTCGGCCAGTACGGCCAGACGTAGGCGTCGTCGGCGTCGACGGTGAGGTCCAGGGAGAAGGTGTGGCCCATCCGGCGTACCCGGTCGCGGTAACGGTGGTCGCCGGTGGCGGCGGCGAGCTCGGCGAAGGTCTGGCCGAGTGAGACGCTCTGGTTGATGGGCTGCTCGGCGCCGTCATAGGCGAGCGGCGTCCCCTTGTTCCAGACGTAGTAGCCGCGGCCGTCCTCCGTCTGGCGCCACTCCTCGTCGTGCACGGCGGTGGCGTCCTTGGCCGCCTTGAGGAACTCCAGCGCCTTGCTCTTGTATCGCGACCAGAGCGAGGGGTTGGCCAGCACCGTCCTGGCGAACGTGGCCATTGGATAGGTGATCATGCCGGTGTGCACGCTGAAGATGACCGGCTGCGAGACGAAGGAGGTTGGTCCTTGGGCGGGCGTCGCGTTGCCGGAGGGGGACTCCCGCAGGTCGCGCGCCGTCACCATGGTCGGGGTCGGGTAGGCGTCGTAGATGCGCTTGACGGCGTAATTCGCCGACGCCGGGTCCAGCGAGAGGTCGGGGAATCTCGCCACCGTGTTGTTCCAGTTGTTCTTGACCTCCAGCGAGAAGCTGCCCTCGGCGCTGCCGGTCGTGACCGTCGCGACCGCTTGGTCGGCGTAGGCCAGCGCGGTGCGTACCTGCAGCAGCGGCGTGCCGTCGGCGTCCTTGAGCGTGGCGAAGCCCACCGTATAGGGGTGCATGGCGCGCCAGGCGGGCAGCGACTTGCCCCGGTGGTCGGTGACGCCGCGTGCCGAGTCGCGGTTGGCCAGCACCTGCTCCACGTTCTCGACCAGCCGGTCGAGGTAGTGGGTGTCCTTGTAGGCCTCCCACATGCGCATGAAGCCCATCAGGACGTACGACTGGCCCCAGGCCAGCGCGCCGTGCTCGTTGTTGTCGGTGGGCTTGCCGGTGCCGGTACCGCTGTGGAAGAGCCGGTCGAACAGGTCGAAGGTCTCCCTTGAGGTGTAGTCGTAGGCCGATGAGCTGGAGAAGCCGAGCGCGCCCACGGCGAGCGCGCCCAGGCCGAACTGCCGTCGGGACAGGTGCATGGTCAGGACCTCCGGGCGAACCAGTTGAGATAGGCCATGTTGGCGAGGTAAGAGGCGGGATAGGCGCCCTGGGCGGGTTGCACGGCCCGGGCGTCGTAGATCGAGCGGGAGTGCGCGAACACGCCGGCGTCCCAGGGGGCGACGGCCATCCAGCGCCCCGCCTGGAGCGAACCTTCGGCGTTCAGCGGCCCGCCGGTGCCGTCGAGCCGCGCGTTGGTGGTCGGCAGGCCGTCGGGGCCGGTGGTGGCCAGGTTCCTGGTGTACGTCCGGGCGATCCTGGCCAGGTCGATGCCCCGGTAGTAGATCTTGTGCCGGAAGGCCAGCGCGGCGAACTCCACGTCGATGCCGCCGTGGCTGAGGTCCTCGATCTGCCGCGCTCCGGCGATGGAGGGCGTGTACTCGGAGACGTTCTGGTCGGCCGTGTAGCCGTTGTAGGTCTTGCCGAAGGAGGGCCAGTAGGACCAGACATAGGCGTCACCGGCATCCGGCTTGAGCTCGCCTCCGAAGGAGCGCGCCATCCGGAGCGCCCGGTCCCGGTAGAAGGGGTCGCCCGTGGCCGCGGCCAGCTCCGCGTAGGTCAGCCCGAGCGCCAGCCACTGGTTGGTGGGCTGTTCCGTGCCGTCGTAGGGCAGCGGCATGCCCTTGACCCAGATCAGGTGCCCATCAGGCCGCCATTCCCGTTCGTGGACGGCCACCGCCTCCTTGACCGCCTGGAGGTATTCCAGCGCCTTGCCCCGATATTTCGTCAGGTGGCCGTCGTGCAGCACGATCCTGGCGAAGGCCGCCATCGGGTAGGTGATCATGCCGGTGTGCACCGCGAAGATCATCGGCTTCACGCTGAGCCGCGTCTCGCCCAGGACGGGCACGGTGCCGCCGGCCGGCGCCGGACGCGGATCGCGCGCTGTCACCATGGTCGGGGTGGGGTAGGCGTCGTGGATGCGCTTGACGGCGTAGTCGGGCGAGGCCGGGTCCAGCGACAGGTCGGGGAAGGTCGCCACCCGCCCGTACCTGGCGTTGCGCACCTCCAGGGTGAAGCGGCTGGCCGAGGTGCCCGCGCTGACTGTGGCGGTGGCCTCGTCAGCGTAGCTGAGCGCGCTGCGCACTTCGAGGAGGGGCTGCCCGCTCGCGTCCGTCAGCGTGGCGAAGCCCACCGTGTAGGCGCCGGCGGCCTGCCAGGCGGGCAGCGAGAGGCCGCGGTAGTCCTTGAAGCCGCGCTCGGAGTCGCGGCCGGCCAGCACCTGGTCGGCGTCGATGATGAAGCGGTCGAGGTAGGCGGTGTCCCTGTAGGCCTCGTACATCCGGGTGAACGCGAACATCACGTAGGAGGCACCCCACGCCAGCCTGCCGCGTTCGTTGGTCTCCGTCGGCTGGCCGGGCGCGCCGGCCTCGCGGAAGACCCGCTCGAAGTGGTCGAACGTCTGTCTCGATGCGTAGTCGTGTGCCGTCGAACTGCTGAAGCCGAGCGCGCCTACGGCGAGCGCGCCCAACCCTAACTGCCTGCGGGTCAACATGATCTAGCCCTTCACTGCGCCTCGCATGCCTTCGAGGACGTGGCGTTGCATGAGCATGAAAACGATGACGACTGGGATGATCGACATGATCGTTCCGGCGGCGAGCGTGCGGACGTCCGTGCCCGTGATTCCGGCGAGGTAGGAGATCCCGAGCGCGAGCGGGTACTTTGCGGAGTCCTTCAGCACGACCAGCGGCCAGATGAAGCTGTTCCAGACCGAGATGAAGCCGAAGATGCTCAGGATGGCCAGCGTCGGGCGGGCGGCCGGCAGCATGACGTGCCAGAAGATGCGCAGCTCGTGGCAGCCGTCGGTGCGCGCGGCGTCCACGACGTCGCGCGGCACGCCCGCGAAGGTCTGGCGGAGCAGGAAGATCCCGAAGGCGGACAGCAGGCCGGGCAGGATGACGCCGGCGAACGTGTCGGCCATGCCGAGCTGGGTGACCACCAGGAACCGCGGGATGAGCATGAGCTCGCCCGGCAGGAACATCGTGGACAGGATGGCGAAGAAGACGATGTTGCGCCCGCGGAAGTGCATCTGGGCCAGCGGGTAGGCGCACAGCGCCGAGACGATGACGTAGGCGGGCACCGTCAGGCCGACGTAGATGACGGAGTTGAGCAAGTAGGTGGGGTAGGGGATGGAGGTCCACGCCTCGATCACCCAGTTCAGCACCGGCGGCCGGGGGACGATGTCCGGCGGGAAGGAGTAGACGGCCTGGTCGGCGGGCTTGAGCCCGGCCGACAGCAGGATGAGGAACGGCCCGACGAAGACCAGCGCGATCGCCGTCAGCAGGATGTACATCCCCGCGCGCCGAAGGATCATGCGATGACCGTCCTTCCGCGGGTGATCCGGTAGTTGAGGATGGCCAGGCCGATCATCAGCACCCACAGGACCAGCCCCATGGCGCTCGCGTAGCCCATCTCGTAGCGCTCGAAGGCCGCCGACCAGATGTAGTAGCCCAGCGTGAGCGTCGCGTCCTGAGGCCCGCCCTTGGTCATCACGTAGATCGAGGTGAAGGCCTGCATCGCGTCGAGCATCTCCACGGTGATCGCGACCGCGATGTAGGGAATGAGCAGCGGAACGGTGATGCTCCGCAGACGGTGCCAGGCGTTGGCACCGTCCACGCGTGCGGCCTCGTAGATGCTCGCCGGGATGGTCTGCAGGCCGGCGAGGTAGATCATCATGTAGAAGCCCATGTTCTTCCAGCCTTCGACCAGGATGACCGCGGGCAGAGCCCAGGTCGGGTCGAGGAGGTACTGGATCGGCTCATCGAGCAGGCCGGCGCCGGTGAGCATCCAGTTGAGGACGCCCTGCTGGTGGAAGACGTACTCCCAGGCGATGCCGACCGCGACCATCGACGTCACGACCGGCAGGTAGTAGAGCATCCGGAAGGTCTTGATGCCCGGCAGCTTCTGGTTGACCAGTACGGCCAGCAGCAACGGCACCACGACCAGCAGCGGGAACATCCCGACGAGGAACAGGACCGAGTTGAGCAGCGCGGTCCAGAACCGGCCGTCGCCGAGCATGCGGACGAAGTTGTCCACGCCCACGAAGACGGGTGGCGGGGAGATCATGTCGTACTTGAAGAACGACAGCTGGATCGCCGTCACCGCAGGCCAGGCGAAGAAGACGCCGAACAGCACGAGCGCCGGCGCGGCGAAGAGATAGGGCGTGTACCAGCGCTGTCCAGGTATGCGCATGGCTTCACACCCTTCCTTGATGATTGTGACGGCCGTAGATCAGATAACGGATGGCCAGAAGTTATACAGATCTGATACATACGGTCAATAGCTGGCGCTTGACCGGAAAAATTTGAGCTGTCATTCTGCCGAAAGGAAGATTAAGGACGGCCAGAATCGAGGACCCCTGCGATGTCCCGTAGGTTTGCCTTAGTGACAGGTGCGCTGGCGCTGGCGCTCCTCACCACCGGCTGCGTGGCCGGCACGTCCAGCAACGCCCCGGCTGCCGCCGACGACCAGCCCTTCGAGGGCGAGGTGGAGTTCTGGACGATCAACCTCAAGAAGAACTACAGCGACTACATCGACGGGCTCATCGCCGACTACCAGAAGCAGCACCCGAAGGTCACGATCAAGTGGGTCGACGTGCCCGGCCAGGAGAGCGCGACCAAGCTGCTGGCCGCCGTGGCCAGCGGCGACGTGCCGGACGTCGTCAACGTCAACTCCGTGGAGCTCGGCCGCTTCGTCCCGTCGCTGACCCCGCTCGACGAGCTGCTCAAGGCGGAAGACCTGGCGGACTTCCAGCCCAACCTGGTGGAACCGCTGCGCACCGACGGCAAGCTCTACGCCGTGCCCTGGTACAACGGCGGCGCTCCGGTGGCGATGTACCGCAAGTCCGTGGTGAGCAAGGCCGGCTTCGACGAGGCCGCCCCGCCGAAGTCCTACGACGAGGCGCTGGAGTTGGGCGACAAGGTCTACAAGGAGACCAAGATCTACGGCTCCAACATCATCCCGGACCACAACGTGCTCCGCTACTACGGCATCAGCCTGCTGTCGGCGGACAAGAAGAAGGCCGAGTTCAACACGCCACAGGCCGTGGAGATCCTGGAGAAGTTCAAGAAGAGCTACAAGAGCGGCATCGCACCGGGCGCGATCTCCAAGGACATCCGCAACCTGCCCCAGAGCCTGGAGAACGAGCAGATCGCCTTCAAGCCGACGGCCAACGCCGCCGAGCTGCTCAACATCCAGAAGAACTCGCCCGACGTCTACAAGGACCTGGTCATCACCGAGCCGGTCCAGATGAACACCGGCAACTACCTCCTCCTGGCCCAGCAGGCCTTCTCCATCCCCAAGGCCTCCAAGCACAAGAAGGCGGCCGCCGAGTTCCTCAAGTACGTCACCAACGGCGCCAACCAGCTGGCCTTCTGCAAGATCGTGCCGATCTACCCGTCCACGATCTCCTCCACCAAGGACGCCTTCTTCACCCAGGCCGAAAGCGGCGACGCGATGGGCGCGGCCCGCCAGGTCATCGTGAAGGGGCTGGCCAAGCTCGAGTACAAGCCCATCGGCACCAGCAAGGACGCCGAGCTCGGGGAGTACCTCTCCGAGGAGGTCAGGGCATTCCTGTCGGGGACCAAGAGCGCCAAGGATGCGCTCGACACAGCAGAGAAGCAATGGAATGACGCACTTGCCTCCTAAGCTCAGAATCGGGATCATCGGCACCGGCATCATGGGGCGCGGCCACGCCGAGGTACTGGCCGCGCACCCCGACGCCGAGATCACCGCCGTCTGCCGCAAGCCGCTGGCCGATGCGCCGGTGTTCCCGACGTACCGGGAACTGATCGGGTCGGGGCTCGTCGACGCGGTGTCGATCACTACGCCAGACCACCTGCACGCGGACATGATGGTTGCCGCGGCCGAGGCCGGTCTGCACATCCTGGTCGAGAAGCCCTTCACGACCACGGTGGAGGACGCCGACCGGGCCGTGCGGGCCATCCGGCAGGCGGGCGTGGTCGCCATGTGCCTGTTCAACCACCGCTGGGTGCCTGCCTACGCGCAGGCCAAGGACCAGATGGGGGTGATCGGCGAGCCTGTGGTCGGCTACGCGCGCAAGGACGACACGATCTACGTGCCGACCGAGATGATCGGCTGGGCCGACCAGACGACGTGCGCGTGGTTCCTGTCCAGCCACGACATCGACCTGCTGACGTGGCTCTACGACGACCACGTCGTGGAGGTCTTCGCCACCGCCCGGTACGGCAAGCTGCGCGACCGCGGCATCGACACGCCCGACGCCGTGCAGATCCAGGCCCGCTTCAGCCGCGGCGCGGTGGCCACGTTCGAGTCGGCGTGGATCTACCCCAACACGTTCCCGACGATGGTCGACAGCTACGTCACCGTCGTCGGCGAGGACGGGGTGATCCAGCTGGACCGGCAGAAGGAGAACATCCAGCTGGCCACCGACAAGGCCTACACGTACCCGCGCAACATGCTGCAGCGGGTCGTGCACGGCGTGCCCGCTGGCGCGTACCGGGATGCGATCCACCACTTCGTGGCGTGCGCGCGCACCGGCACCGAGCCGCTGATCACAGTGGAGAGCTCGCGCCACGTCACTGCGGTGCTGGCGGCGGCGCACGAGTCCGTCCGGTCGGGTCTGCCGGTGAAGGTCTCATGAAATATGTGGAGAAGGCGCCGCATGTGGACCCGGTGCGCATGCGGCACATCACCGACGAGGCGCTCCTGGCCGAGCTGGGCGTTACGTCGATCGCCGAGGCCAGGCCGTGGCGCCGCCCCGACCCCGCCTGGGACGGCCCCGCGACGATCGAGGAAGCCGACGCGCTCATCGGCGCGCAGGTCGATTTCCTCGACAAGGGGCGCGGGCGCTCGCAGCTGTACGGCTTCCACTACCTGCGGTGGATGACGCCGCTGGTGCACGCCTACCGCGAGACCGGCGACGCGCGCTACGCCGCGGAGTGGGACCGGCTGTTCCGGCAGTGGTACGGCACGCGCGACCAGGTCGAAGGTGACTGGCCGGGCCTCGACGTCATCTGGTACTCGCTGGGCGTCTGGGCCAGGTCGATGCACGTCACCCGGGCCATGGCGGAGCTGGCGGACGAGCCCGCGCTCAGCGACGAGTGCTGGGCGATGATGATGAAGACCGTCCTCGGCGGCGCCCGCTGGTCGGCGGAGGAGCACGACGAGTTTCGGCACGGTAACTGGCAGTTCGTCTGCGCCGCCGAGCTCCTGCACGTCGCCACGCTCTTCCCGGAGCTCTCCGAGGCGCCGCGGTGGGCCGAGATCGGCCGGGCGCGCGTCCTGGAGCACCTGGAGCTCGACGTGCGGGCCGACGGCGGGCACCACGAGCGCTCGCCCGGCTACCACGGCATGGTCCTGGACGCCGTGCACCGCGTGCTGGCGCTGGACCCGGGCTTCGCCGAGCACCCCAGGGTGCGGGCCATGCACTCCTGGTTCGCCTCCCTGGTCACCTCCGGCGGCTGGATCCCGCACCTGCAGGACAGCGGCGTGGTCTGGCCCGCCGACGCGCTCCGGCGCGGCGCGGAGCTGGGCGTGCGGCCCGAGCCTGGGTCACACCTGCTGGACGCGAGCGGCTACGCGATCTTCCGCGCCGGACACCTGCACACCGTGATCAACTACGGGCCCTACGTGGGGCACGAGCTCGAGCCGCACAGCCACCACGCGGCGCTCGACTTCGTGCTGTCGGGCTGGGGCGTGCCGCTGGCCTGGGAAGGGGGCGGTCCGCCGTCCTACGACGACCCCGGCTACTACGACTGGTACCAGGCGACCAGGGCGCACAACACGCTGCTCGTGCCCGGCGAGGAATACACCGAGGACCGCCGCGCCGCCTGCGACCTGTTCTCCGTGTCCGCGGAGGCCGACGTCTTCACCGGGCACCATCACGGCTACAGCGCGCGGCATGACCGCAAGATCGTCTTCATCAAGGGCGACCACCCGTACTGGATCGTCACCGACCGGATCGACGCGGAGGCGGTCTGGCAGATCCACGGCCTGTCGCCGTGGGTGGAGCACGACGGTGGATTCGTGGGCACCCGCGGCCCCGGAATCCTCGTGGTGCCTCTGGAGCCGCCCGACGAGGTGCTGTACGGGACGGGTCCGGCCAGGATTCCCGACCCCGCCACCAGGACCGCCGAGTACGGCGAGATCCACTCGCTCGGCCTGAGGCGAAGCGACGGCAGGTTCACCGTCGGCATCTTCCCCTACCGTGACGAGCCACCCTCAATCCCGGAAGATTGGACGGTTCATGCTGATCGACGCTGACGCGATGCTCGGGCGCCACCCCCGCAGGGATATGGGCACGGGCTCGATCACGGAGGCGCTGGACAGGATGGACCGCTTCGGCATCGCGGAGGCCGTGGTCAGCCACACCCTGTCGTGGCTGCACGACCCCGCGACGGGCAACAGGGAACTGCTCGGCCTGGTCGCCGATCAGCCCAGGCTGCGCCCCTGCTGGGTGCTGCTGCCCGACACCTGCGGCGAGACCGGCACGCCGGACGAGTTCGTGACCGCCGCGCTGGAGTCCGGGGTGTGCGCCGTCCGCGCCTACCCCGCCGACCACGGCTACGACCTCGCCGGCGGCGACTGCGCAGCCATGCTCGGCGCGGTCGCGGAGGCCGGGCTGCCGCTGCTCGTGGACGCGGCCCAGACCGGCTGGCCCGCGGTGGAAACCGTCGCCGCCGAACACCCGAAACTGAGGACTGTGGTGGGCGCGCTCGGCTACCGCCAGCTAAGGCAGGCGGCCGGGGTGCTCTCGCGTACCAGCAACGTCTACCTGGGCCTGGCCAACTTGTCCTCGCACTGCGGACTCGAATGGCTCGTCGAGCGTTACGGCGAGCGCCGTCTCGTCTTCGGCACGGGCGCGCCGCTCAGAGACCCCGCCGAGGCGGTCACCCGGCTGCTGTGGTCGGAGCTCGACGACGGGGCCGTGGCGGCCATCGGCGCCGGCACCCTGCTGGACCTGCTACCCGTGAGGGCGGTGTGAACGCGATCACCTCCGCGCTGTGGCGGCGGCGCCCGCAGACCAGCGTCAGGATCGTCGACGCACACGCGCACGCAGGCCCCTACAGCCTGTTTTTCATCCCCGAGGCGTCCCCGGACGCGATGGTCAGGGTGATGGACAGGTGCGGCGTGGCGCACGCCGTCCTCTCCAGCCACCTGGCGATCCAGCTCGACGCGGCGGCGGGGAACGCCGCGACCGCCGAGGCGGTGGACCGCGCGCCGGACCGCTTCACCGGGTATCTGACGATCAACCCCTGGCAGGACCCCGATGGCGAGCTGGGCAAATGGGGGGCGGATCCGCGCTTCGGCGGCATCAAAATCCACCCCGACCTGCACGATTACCCGCTCACCGGCAAGCGCTACGCCGGTGTGTGGGAGTTCGCGCAGCGCACCGGCTGTCCGGTGCTCACCCACACCTACGACGGCTCCCCCTACAACGACCTGGCGGAAGTGGACGCCGTCGCGTCGGAGCATCCCGACGTGGTGATCATCGCAGGGCACGCGGGCGCGACCCCGCTCGGTTTCGAGAAGGCCATAGAGGTGGCGCAGCGGCGCCCAGGTGTGATCCTGGAGGTGTGCGGGTCCTTCAACACCGGGCCCGACATCGCCAGGATGGTGCGGGAGGTCGGGGTCGACCGAGTGGTCTACGGATCCGACTTCCCCTTCATCGATCTTCGGATCTCGCTGGGGAGGGTACTCTTCAGTGGCCTCGGGGAGAAGGACCAGGCCGCGGTGCTCGGTGCGACGATGACCCGCTTGCTTCAGTGGAGATCCGGACTGGGGTGATCAAGATCATGGATCGGCTGCGTTCGGAGTCGAGGTCCAGAGTGGCGATCGGGATCGTAGGGCCGCACGATCTCGTCGAAGAGATCATGATGATCGGCGCCGACCTTCCGGCCGCGGCCGACTGGCGGCTGGTCGGCGCGCCGCACGCCGAGGAACACGAGACCTACGACAAATTCCTGCGGATCTCCGACAGCATCGACGTGGTGCTGTTCACCGGGCCTCTCCAGCATGACCTGGCCAGGCAGAGGGGCGAGCTGCCGGTCCCCGCCACGTTCGTGCCCATGAGCGGGGCCAGCCTGTACGCCAGCCTGCTGCGTGGGGTGCTCACCCACGGCGTGGACCCGGCCAGGGTGAGCATCGACTCGTTGCCCGCCGCCGACGTCGACGAGGCGTACGGCGAGATCGGAGTGAGCACGGCCGGCGTGCACCTTTCCGAGTACGACCGGCCGGAGTCGGCGCGCGGCTTCAGCGCCTTCCACGAGCAGCTCTACCGCCAGGGTGCGACCACCGCGGCGCTCACCACGATAAGGAGCGTCGCCAACAAGCTGACCGCCGCCGGGGTGCCTGTGCTGCGCCTGCTGCCGACCTCGCACACGTTGCGTCTCGCGCTCAACACCGCCGCCCTGCTCGGCACCGGCAGCAGACTGGAGGACGCGCAGATCGCCATCGTGGTGGTCGAGCTGGCCGCCTCCGCCAAGCCCAGTTACTCCGGCCCGGGCAATTACTGGCAGCAGGAGCTGAAACTGTCGCTGCACCGCTCGCTGCTCGCCGACGCGCGGCTGATGGGCGCCACCGTGGTGCCCCGGGGCGAGAACAGCTACGTCGTCACCGCCACTGTCGGCGCTCTCGGCCAGGCCACCGACGGGTTCAGGGTGGCGCCGTTCATGGACCGGATCCACTCCGATGCCGGGGTGGCCGTCGAGGTCGGCATCGGGCTCGGCAGCACGGCCCGCGACGCCGACGCCAACGCGCTGGCGGCCGTCGAGAAGGCGCGCCAGGCAGGGGCCGCCGCCGCGTACCTGGTCGGGGGCGACGGCACGGTGCTGTCGCTGCCGGTGCGCAGGCGCAGGCGGCAGGAGAGCGAGCCCGCCGTCGCCACCAAGGCGGCCAAACTGCTCGAACGCCTGGTGGAAAGCCTCGACGACAGCGACACGATGGTGGTCGACGCCGAGATCGTCGCCGACGTGCTGTCGGTCTCACCCCGCAGTGCCCGCCGGGTCCTCCAGAGTCTCGCGGAGGAGGGCCTGGCCTGGCCGATGCCTCCGGTCAAGGGCACCCAGGCGGGCCGGCCCCGCCAGCCGTACCGGCTCGTGCGAGGTTAGGCGTCGCCGAGGCGCACGCGCGAGCCGTGCGTGCGGTTTCGGCGATGCGCTCAGCCAGGCCGGAGCCCGGCCCGGCGGTACTCCGTGGGAGAGCAGCCGACGTGCCGCCGGAATGCGCTACGCAGGGCCTTCGCGGTCGGGTAGCCGGTGTGCGCGGCGATCACGTCCACCGGCAGAGCGGAGGTGGACAGCAGCCGGCGCGCATGACGCAGGCGCAAGCCCGTCAGGTGGCGCAGGAACGTGGTGCGGCGCTTGTCCGCGAACAGATGCGAGATGTAGAACGGGCTCGCGCTCACCGCCTCCGCCACGGTCGCCAGGCGCAGCTCCGGGTCGGTGTAATGCTCGGCCACGTATGCCTCCACCAGCGCCAGCACGTCTCTTCGCGGCGGCTCGGGCATCAGCCGCCCGAGCGTGTCGCGCAGCCACATGTGCAGGTAGGAGCGCTCGTGGATGTCTCCGACCGTGATGATGTCCTCGATGGGCAGCCGGGCGCACGTCACGACCCAGTCGGTCGAGCCGTCGGCCAGCCTGGTGCGGTTGGCCACGTCCACGATGAACAGCAACTGCCCGATCAGCCAGTTGCGCAAGGTCTGGGGGTCGGCGTCGCCGGCGCACCTGTCGACCCAGCTCGCCAGCAACCCCGCCGCGCCGTTGCCGTCGCCCGCGCGCACGCGCCTGGTCAGCTCCCGCTCGATCCGTACGGGCGGTGTCGCGGCCGCCCTGCCGCCGGACGCCGGCTCACTCACCCGGTCGATCACGCGGTCGCCGCCGAGCACGAGCTTGTAGCCGTTGACCCGCCGGGCGTCCCGCTCTGCTGCGATCGGGCCCATGCTGGGAGAGCCCACGCTGACGGTGGCGGTCCAAGCCGTCTCGCGGACGATCCTGGCGCGTACGTCCTCCGCCAGCGCGGTCGCGTCCGATGTCAGCGCATCGGGATCGGCTCCCGTCAGCAGGACGAGCCACTCCTCGGGCGGCTGCGCGCGGCAGGTCGCCCCCGGGCGGCCGCTGGTGGCCGCGCGCACCGCCTGGTCGGCGTGCCGGAGCTGGCGCTGTGCCCATGACCGCCCGCGAGCCTGCTCGGAGACCATGAAGTCGTCGATGTCCACCAGGGCAGCCACAGCGTAGGTCATGTCCCTACTTTAGGCGGACCGAAATTTGACCGTATTCACCAGCGTTCCGATTCCCTCCACTGTCGCCCGCATGGTGTCGCCGTCTTCGAGCGGGGCGATCCCGGCGATGGTGCCGGTCGCGATGAGGTCGCCCGGCATCAGCGTCATCCCGTCGGACAGGTCGGCGATGAGCCGGGGGAGGCCGAAGACCATCTGCCTGGTGTTGGCACGCTGCCTGACCTCGCCGTCCACTTCCAAGGTCAGCTCCAGCGCCTGCGGATCGGGCACTTCGTCCACCGTCGCCAGGTACGGGCCCACTGGCGCGAAGGTGTCGAACCCCTTGGACTGGTCCCACGGCACGTTGCGGGCGATGTTGGCCAGTTGCAGGTCGCGCGCCGTCATGTCGTTGATCACGGTGTATCCGGCGACGGCCTCGCGCCACCGCTCGGCCGGCAGGTTCCTGGTGACCTTGCCGATGACCACGGCCAGCTCGACTTCGTGCTCCAGATGGCGGGTACGGGCAGGGGCGAGCACCGGGTGGTTGTGGCCCACGAGCGCGGACGGCGGCTTGAAGAACAACACCGGCTCCGGCGGAACCTCCAGGCCGCTCTCGTCCGCGTGCTCCTGGTAGTTCAGCGCCAGGCAGCAGATCTTCGTGCAGGTGGCTACGGGCGGCTCGAAGAGCACGGCGTCCTCGTCCAGCGTGGGGCCGTCGCGGTCGGCCACCAGGTCGTTCAGGCGGTCGAGCCCGTACGAGTCCAGGGCCGCGACCGGATCTGATCCGAGGCCTGGCCCGAGGTCGGCCAGGCTTACCAGCTCGCCGACCGCGCGCCGGGCCACCAGCTCGACAGGGCTGGAGGGAGTACGCCGAATACGTCCAAGAAACATGTCCGTAAGCCCATCAAGGCCCACCGACCTCCACAAGCACCGAAATTTGCGCTTACGACCTGCTTCTTGCTCTCTTTCTTGTCGCCAGGCGATGTGTCGCCGTTTTATGGTCGGCATGACCCGGACTCTGGACGTCAGCCGCGACCTCTATGCCACTGCCCAGCGTTACATCGCAGGCGGCGTCTCCAGCGACGCGCGCCGTACCGCGGGTGTGCCGCTCTACGTGGACAGGGCGTCAGGAGCCAGGCTCTGGGACGTCGACGGCAACGCCTACATCGACTACGTGCTCGGTCAGGGCCCCGCGCTGCTCGGCCACTGCCCGTCGGCCGTGGTGGAGGCCGTCACCGCGCAGGTGGCCCGCGGCATCGTCTACTCCGCCCAGCACGCGGCGGAGGCCCGCGTCGCCGAGCGGTTGTGCGCGATGGTGCCTTCGGCGGAGCGCGTCCGCTTCAACACCGTCGGCTCCGAGGCCGCCCACGCCGCGTGGCGCCTGGCGCGCGGCTTCACGGGACGCCCCAAGATCCTCAAGTTCGAGGGCCACTACCACGGCTGGCTCGACCCGGTCCTCTACAGCGTGCACCCGTCGCTGGACGACGCGGGACCGCAGGACCACCCCCGCGCCGTCCCCGGCACCGCAGGCCAGCCGCCCGCCGCCGACCTGGTGATCTGCCCCTGGAACGATCTGGACGCGCTCAGCCGTCTCATGGACGAGCACGCGGGGCAGATCGCCGCCGTCGTCGCCGAGCCGGTGCTCTGCAACACCGGCGCCATCGAGCCGGCTCCCGGCTACCTCCAGGGAGTGCGCGAGCTGTGCGACCGCCATGGCAGCCTGCTGATCTTCGACGAGATCATCACTGGTTTCCGGCTCGCCCCCGGTGGTGCCCAGGAGTACCTCGGCGTCAGTCCCGACCTGTCGGTGTTCGGCAAAGCGATGGCGGGCGGCATGCAGGTGTCCGCGCTGGCAGGGCGGGCGTTCGTGATGGACGCCATCTCCTCGGGCAAGGTCGCACATGCGGGGACGTTCAACTCTCAGCCCGTCGGCATCGCCGCCGCCGAGGCCACCCTGCGCATCCTCGACGAGCGGCGCGAGGAGGTCTACGGCACCCTCTACGCCCGAGGCCGGCAGCTCATGACCGGACTGCGCGAGGCCGCGGCCAAGGTGGGTGTCCCGATGCTGGTAGACGGGCCCGGGCCGGTCTTCCAGACGTACTTCACCGACGCGCCCGCAGTGCGGAACTACCGCGACTTCGCCAGGACCGACCGCGCAAGGATGGCCCGCCTACACGCCGCGCTGCTCGATCGCGGGGTTAACATGGTGCCGCGCGGGTTGTGGTTCCTGTCCACCGCGCACACCGAGGCGGACATCGCCGCCACCGTCGAAGTCTTCCAGGACGCGCTTCGGTCCCTTCCGCTCCGTTGAGATCACCAGTGCCACCCCCGCCAGGATGACCAGACCGCCGACGACCACCTGCACCGTGATCGGCTCGTGCAGCAGGAGCGCGCCGAGTGCGACGGCCACGGCCGGGTTGACGTAGGCGTAAGTGGACACCAGCGAGATGGGGGCGTTGCCGAGCAGCCACGAGAACGCGGTGAACCCGATCAGGGATCCCACCAGGATCAAGTAGGCCAGCGCCAGCCAGGATCGGGTGGTGACGGCCGACACGTCAAGCCGCTCGCCGAACGCGGTGCCGGCCACCAGCAGCCCGGCTCCGCCCACGATCATCTCGACGGCGCTGGTGGCGAGCGCGTTGGCGGGCATCTCGATCCTGCTCGACAGGAACGATCCCACGGCCCATGACACTGAGGCGAGCAGCACCACCACGATCCCGACGCCACTGCCGCCGTCGGCGCCGGTAAGCGACAGTGCCGCGACCCCGCCGAGCCCGACCAGCACGCCCCCGAGGGTGAGCACCTTGGGACGGTCACGCACCGCCAACCTGAACACGACCAGCCACAGCGGCACCGAGGCCACCAGGAGCGCGGCCAGGCCGGTGGAGATGTATTGCTCAGCCACCGCCAGCATCCCGTTACCCGTGGTCAGCAGCAGCACGCCTACGAGGGCGGCGCTGAGGAGTTGCCTGCGCGACATCCTGAAGACCGCAGGCCCTGACCGCACCAGGAGGAAACCTGCCAGCAGGGCGGCAGCGATGATGAACCGCAGCGCCGCGCTGAGCATGGGCGGTATCGACTCGATCGCGATGCCGATCCCGAGATACGTCGAGCCCCACACCACATAGACGATCGCCAGGGCGCCCCAGACCAGGAGAGGAGCTCGGCTGTCAGGGGTGTTTGCAGTCATGGCTCATGACCTTACCGGGGGGCGCCGACAAAATGCCCGCGAGTATCGGACTCTGGACTGTGGCGCGATATTAACGACAGGCGGCATTCGCGCCACTGTCGGTGCGCTCACCCACCTGGCAGGCTCCCTTCAGACCCGGAAAGGAGCCCCATGTCCGCCGCCGTAGCCCACTTCACCGCCCGCCTGACCTTCGAAACCGACGTCGCCGACGTGGCCGCCGACCTGGCGGCCGCTGTCCCCGACTTCGTGGTCGTCGACTCCCGCAGCCGGGAAAGCTGGGACCAGGGCCACATCGAAGGTGCCACCCACCTCCCCACCGCCGAGATCGCCGCCCGAGCTCCCGCGCTGATCCCGAAGAGCAGCCTGGTGGTGACGTATTGCTGGGGCCCCGGCTGCAACGGCGCCACCCGCGCGGCCCTGGAATTCGCCAAGCTCGGCTACGAGGTCAAGGAGATGATCGGGGGCTTCGAGTATTGGGCCAGAGAGGGCTTCCCGGTGGAGACCGCCTCCGGAAGCACCCGTCGCGAGGTGGACGCGCTTACAGCCCCTGTACAGGGAATCACGTGCGGCTGCTAATCACGGGTATTAAACCGCGCCCGTCGGCCCGCTCAGCACCACCACAGCCCCGCGCAGCGCCCACTCTGGCGCGCAAGGACATGCCGGAAAAGATTGGTGCCCCCGTCCGAATCCTGTCGATCGGGGGCGTCCGTGAACATACCCCCATCGACGCGGGTCAACCAACAAGTTCACAAGAGTCAATGACCAAGTTCCCAGACTGACAGCGCCCGTCAATTTCACCCCGTAATCGGCCCACGAGCCGCCGTAGCGGCTGCCCGCCGGTGAACGAGTCAGCGGCGTCTCCCTGGACAGAGCCCAGCCCCGTATGGCGGTTGGCGCCACGTTGGCTTGCCGTAACGAATGGTGTTGATGCGGGCCAAAGGTCCGCGAGTGGGTCGGCATAGGTGCTAATGGCGGCCAAAGGCCCGCGAATGGGGGGCATGGATCACGAGGCCCGCCGCCCCGGGCGGGACGGCGGGCCAGTGAGAATCACGACAGATCACCCAAACATCATCGCGGACCAAGCTTCTCCACAATGAGCCGGTACAACTGCCTCGGCCGACCGGGCTGCGGCGTGCGGTTCGGCGGTAGCGGCCACGCGAGTCCCTCGTCAACCAACGTGCGCAGCAACCGCCGAGCCGTGCGAGGTGTGACCCCCAGCATCTTCCCCGCGCCTTCCGCGTCCACTACCGTGTCGCCGCCCTCCAGCTTGGCCGCCAGCCGGGCCAGCACCTCCACTCCCTTCGGCTTGAGTGCGGTGGAGCCCGTCGGCGGCATCCGCGGGGCCGGGATGAGCGCCCGTCCCTCGCGGTCCACCGCGAACCCCTGTGCTTGCTTGCCGGCCTGCGTACGTGCCAGTGCGGCCCGCGCGTGCGACTCCGCGTCGTGCGTCGTGCGCCCCATGCCCACGCCGACCTCGACCGCCAGCCCCAGCTCGTCCCTGATCCTGGCCGCGAACGGCAACACCCTGAACCCGTCTGTGGCCGCCGCGATCGACCCCCTGGTCGCGGTGACCAGGTAGCTGTGATCGTCGATCGGCCACACGGTGGCGTTGATCCGGTTCGCCTCCTGGACCAGGAGCCGGTGCAGGGACAGCCGCAGCTCGTCGCGCCAGTAGCGGGGGGCCGCGCGCCGCACGGGCTCGCGCAGCGTCGGCACCTCCACCAGCACCACGGTCAGCTGCGACTCCTCCAGCCGGTGGTGCGCGCCGAGCAGCGCCGCCGTGTGCAGCGCCGTGCGCACCGCGGCCGAGGTGGGCCTGATCCTGATGACCGGCACGCCGGCCGCCTGCAGGCGCTCGGCCACCGCGGGCAGGCACGTCAGTGCTCCCGTGGTGGCGCCCTGTCGGGCCAGGCGTTCGTGGTAGGCCGCGATCGTGCCGGTGGCGCCCGGCTCGTCGCGGCTGTGCACATCCGTGGCGGGGATGCCGAGGTCGGTGTACGCCTCCTCGACATCGGCCCGGCTGACCACGTCGATACTGACCCTCTGGGGGTCCATCCGGGTGTCGAGCGCGGCCTTGGCCAGCGCTGCCACCAGTGCTGCTCCACCGAGTTGGACGTACGTCGCGGGCATCGTCAACACACCGGAACGCCTGGCCAGGTCATAAGGGACCGGGCTGGCGAACAGGCATGCGTCGACGCCGGGACCGAGCCGCGTCACCTTGTCCGGCGCCTCCTGCTCGTCGCGGTAGGCGGCCGCCACTAGGCGACACGGCAACGGCGCGGCGGCGTGACCCATCAACATGACCCGTTCCACCAAGTCGTGGGGTCCGACCACGCCGATGGTGAGGTCCGGTGTCATTGCGCCTGGGCGTGACACTCGGGGAGTTTCTTCGGCCCTCTCGACCAATGTTCGTCCCATCCTGCCATCCGTTGCAGTGCTCTCTTTTGGAACGATCGCTCGCGGGGGCCGAAATGTCACGCCCGACTTTTCCGGAAAGCGGTTCAACTTGACCGCCCGACAAGAGGTCTTAGCAGCTCAACGAGGTTTTACGCGCGTATTTTAGCGTTCGGAAATCTCTTGTGTAATGTCCGCGCCGAGCGCACGCATTCGCGCGGCGAGATGTGCGTGACCGCGGTCGATGAGGTATCCGGAGTCGATCACCGTCTCGCCCTCGGCGGCGAGCCCGGCGAGCACCAGCGCGATGCCCGAGCGGAGGTCGTGCGCCGTCACCTGGGTGCCGGTCAGCGGCGTGCGGCCGCGTACGACGGCCCGGCTGCCGTCGACCTCGACGTTCGCCCCCATTTTGTTGAGCTCCCCGGCCAGCGCGAACCTGCCGTCGAAGATGCGCTCGTGGATGTAGCTGGTGCCGTCGGCCAGCGCCGCGACCGTCATCATCGGCGACTGCAGGTCGGTGGCGAAGCCCGGGTAGGTGTCGGTGATGATGTTGATCGGCCGCAGCTGGCCCTCGGACCGCACGTGCAGCACCGCGCCCTGCCGGGCGAACTCGACGCCCATCTGCTCCAGCTTGTAACGCACCACACCCAGGTCGAGACCGGTGCCCACCAGGCTCAGCTCGCCCCCGGTGATCGCCGCCGCCATCGCGAACACACCCGCGTCCAGCCGGTCGGGCATCACCGTGTGCTCGACGGCGTGCAGCTCGTCCACGCCCTCCACGGTGATGAACCCGGTGCCGCCGCCGCTGATGCGCGCGCCCATTTTGGTGAGCATGTCGATGACGTCGAGCACCTCGGGCTCCAGCGCCGCGTTCTCGATCACGGTCGTGCCCTTGGCCAGGGCGGCGGCCATGATGAGGTTTTCAGTGCCGGTGTGGGACGGGGTGTCGAGGTAGAGGGTGGCGCCGGTCATCCCGGACGCCTTGACGTGGATGACGGTCTCGTCCTCGTCCACGACCGCGCCCAGCCGCTTGTAGCCGAGGTAGTGGAAGTCGAGGTTGCGGCTGCCGAGATTGCAGCCGCCGACCCCCTCGATGATGGCCTCGCCCAGCCGGTGCAGCAGCGCGGGCGTGAACAGGACCGAGCCGCGGAAGCGCCTGGCGATCTCGGCGGGGAGCACCGGGCTGTCCACCCTGGAGGCGTCGATGACCAGCGTGCGCTCCGACTCGTGCAGCTCGACGTACGCGCCGACGGTCTCGGCCAGCTCGACGGCGCGGCGTACGTCCTCGATGATCGGCACGTTGCGCAGGACGGTGCGGCCCTTCGCGGCGAGCAGAGCCGCACCGATCATGGGCAGCACGGCGTTCTTCGCGCCCTGGATGAACGCGGTTCCACGCAGTGCGTTGCCACCGCGCACGCGGTAACGGACCATTCGTGCGGCTCCTTGAAATCAATGGTGAGGCTTGATCGGGCCAACAGTAGTCGCTAACACCACATGACCCAGCCGAATCATCCGCTAAAGGGAGCCCCTGTGAGCCGCTCATATGCTTCTAGGTATCGCTGCCTGGTCTGCTCGATCACGTGGTCGGGTAGCAGAGGTGGGGGGCTTCCGGAGTCTTTGTCCCATCCGGATTCGGGCGACAGTAGCCAATCTCGCACAAATTGCTTGTCAAAGGATGGTTGCGCCCGGCCCGGCCGCCACTCGTCGGCCGGCCAGAATCGCGAGGAGTCCGGCGTCAGGACCTCGTCGCCCAGGGTCAGTACGCCGTCGGCGTCCCAGCCCAGCTCGATCTTGGTGTCGGCCACGATGATGCCGCGCTCGCGGGCGATCTCCGCGCCACGCGTGTAGACGGCCAGAGTGATCCGCCGCAACTCCGCGGCGGTCTCCGCGCCGACCTCGGCCACGACCTGCTCGTACGAGATCGGCTCGTCGTGCTGACCCACCGGCGCCTTGGTGGACGGCGTGAAGATCGGATCCGGCAGCCTGGACCCGTCCTCCAGCCCGTCCGGCAGGGGCACGCCGGACACCGTGCCGTCGGCGCGATATTCGTTCAGCCCGCCGCCCGTCAGGTAGCCCCGCGCCACGCATTCCACCGGCACCATCCGCAGCGGCCGGCACAAGACGCTGTGCGGGTCGTCGCCCGGGGCCACGATGTGGTTGGGCACGACGTCCTTGAGCTGGTCGAACCACCACAACGACATCTGCGTGAGAATGGCGCCCTTGTCCGGGATATCAGGCTGCAACACGTAGTCGAAGGCGGAGATCCGATCGGAGGCGACCATCAGCAGCAGGCCGTCCTCGGTCTCGTAGAGATCGCGGACCTTGCCGGAGTGCACGAGCTTCATCGGGCGATGTCCGTCCTGTAGTGCGAGCCGCGCAGCGTGATCCGCCTGACGAGGTCGTAGGCGTTTCTACGCGCGCTCTCCTGGTCAGGCCCGCTCCCGACCACGCTCAGCACCCGGCCGCCGTCGGAGACGACGTCGTCGCCGGCCCACTTGGTCCCGGCGTGCAGGACGTACGCGTGCTCGGTCTCCTGCAGCCCCGTGATCACGTCGCCCTTGACCGGCGCCTCCGGGTAGTTCTCCGACGCGATCACCACGATCACCGCGGAGCCCTTCTTGAACACCGGGTCCGGTCCGAGCTCGCCGGTCGCGCATGCCATCAGCAGCCCGCCCAGCGGCGTCTCCAGCCGGTCGAGCAGCACCTGCGTCTCCGGGTCCCCGAAGCGGGCGTTGAACTCGACCACCTTCGGCCCCTTCGCGGTCAGGGCGAGACCCACGTAGAGCACCCCCTGGTACGGCAGCCCGCGACGCGACAGCTCGGCGATCGTCGGATGCACGACCTCCCGCATGACCTGGTCGGTGAGCCCTTCCCGTACCCAGGGGAGCGGCGTGTAGGCCCCCATGCCGCCCGTATTGGGCCCCGCGTCGCCGTCGTAGGCCCTCTTGAAGTCCTGCGCGAGCTGCAGCGGCACGGCCGTGCTCCCGTCGCACAGCGCGAACAGCGACACCTCGGGACCGTCGAGGAACTCCTCGATCACCACTCGCTCGCAGGCCCGCGCGTGCGCCAGCGCCTGCTCGCGGTCCTCGGTGACCACCACGCCCTTGCCGGCGGCCAGGCCGTCGTCCTTGACCACGTAGGGGGCCCCGAACTCGTCGAGCGCCGCCGTGGCCTCGGCCTCGGTGGTGCACGTCCTGGCCCGCGCGGTCGGCACGTCGGCCGCGCTCATGATCTCCTTGGCGAACGTCTTGGATCCCTCGATCATGGCTGCCTCACCGGAGGGCCCGAAGCAGGCGATGCCCGCCTCGCGCACGGCGTCGGACGCCCCGGCCACGAGCGGCGCCTCGGGACCGACCACCACGAGATCGACCTGGAGCCGCGTGGCCAACTCGGCCACCTGCCCGGGGTCGAGGGGATCAACGGGATGGACGGTGGCGACCTCCTCGATGCCCGGGTTACCCGGGGCACAATGGACCTCGCTGACCTCGGGATCGAGCTTGAGTGAACGACACAGGGCGTGCTCACGCCCTCCGGAACCAATGACTAGAACGCGCACACGCTCTATTGTCGCAGGCCCGCGGCCAGGCGCAGGCTCTGGCCTCCAGGACACCACATGCCGGAATACTCGACAATCTTTGTCGAGTTCTACCTGAGCGGCGAGCCCTCGGCCCAGTATCGTCAGTTAGGTTGACCCGCCTGTGGTAAGTTGAGGCGGCTTTGCGGCGTCTCTTGTGATTGGAGGTGGTCCGGGATGAATCCTGGTGATCCCAGCAGTACGTGCTTCGCCACGTACTCCCCGCATACCCCCGACCACTCCAATCCGGCAGCCTGATCGTGCCTCCACGCATGTGTGTTGATTGAGGTGACTTTTCATCGCGCGTGGAGCGTGCCATGTCGGGCGGAAAGGGACTGCCATGCGCTCGTCCACGCTTTTCCGTCGCATCAACCGTCACCCCGTGCCGTCGCGCGCCGTGCACCAGCTCGCCAAGCCGGCGCGTGAGATCTGCGTGCCCCCCGTCGACTCCATCGTCGAATTCGGCGCCTACCTCCAGGGCAAGAAGGTCTCGGTAACCGGCATCGCCGAAGCGCTGGAGCACGTACGCGAGCACAACAACACGACAGAGAGCGCCAAGGCGTTCGTCTGGGTGGGGTTGCACGAGCCGGAAGCCCCCGAGGTGGAGTGGCTGTCGGAGGTGTTCGGACTGCACCCGCTGGCCGTCGAGGACGCCGTCAAGGCGCACCAGCGCCCCAAGGTTGAGCGGTATGGCGATTCGCTGTTCATGGTGCTGAAGACGGTCGCCTACATCGACCACGACGAGCTGACCGCCAACAGCGAGATCATCGCCACCGGCGAGATCATGGTGTTCCTGGGCGTGGACTTCGTGGTGACGGTGCGGCACGGCGAGCACTGCCCGCTGACCGTGGTACGCGAGCGCCTCGAGGACAAGCCCAAGCTGATGAACCGGGGCCCGGCCGGCGTGCTGCACGCGATCTCCGACCACGTCGTCGACCAGTACCTCCAGGTCGCCGACCTCATGCAGCTGGAGCTCGAAGAGGTCGAGGCCACCGTGTTCGCCGACGTCAGCTCCCGTGACATCAACCGGATCTACCAGCTCAAGCGGGAGATGCTGGAGATGAAGCGGGCCGTCACCCCGCTGCAGGCCCCGCTGTCCGCCCTGCCCCAGCGCCGGGTGATCCCGTCGGAGATGCGCGAGTACTTCCGCGACGTCGGCGACCACCTGTCCAGGGTGTGCGAGCAGGTGGAGTCCTCGAACGAGCTGTGCAGCTCCATCCTGCAGGCCGCGCTGGCCCGCTCGAACGCGCTGGCCAACGAGGACATGCGCAAGATCTCATCATGGGTGGCCATCCTGGCCGTGCCCACGATGATCGCCGGCATCTACGGCATGAACTTCGACTTCATGCCGGAGACCAAACAGGTCTGGGGTTACCCGGCGGTGCTGGCCCTCATGGTCACCGCCTGCGTGCTGCTGCACCGCGGCTTCCGCAGGAACGGCTGGCTCTAGCCGAAAGCCGGGGGTCAGACGCCTACGGGCCTGAGCGGACCGACCGGCGCGGGCAGCTCAAGCCCCCGCTCCCGCCAGACCTCCCGCATCCGATCGGGATAGTCGGTCACGATCCCCGCCACCCCCAGATCCAGCATCCGCCCGGCCAATCCCGGCTCGTTGACCGTCCATACCGCGACGTCGAGTCCCGCCGCGGCCGCCTGCGCCATCAGTGCCTCGTCCACCATGACGTGCTCGGGCGAGAGCGTGGTGGCCCCCGCCGCGCGCGCCGCGGCGGGAATGTCGTCTCCCAGGCCGCCCTCGTGCCAGTGCAGGGTGTCCAGCTCGATGAGCGCGAACCGGCGCGTGCCCGGCGCGATTCCGGCGGCGTGCCGCAGGATCCGCCAGTCGAAGCTCAGGATGGCCACGTTGCCCAGCCGGCCGTGCCGGTCGAGCTCGTCGACGACGAGCTCGGTGAACATCTCGGGATCCGGTGTCAGCTCCGGCCTGGTGGGATCGGACTTGAGCTCGACGTGCAGCCGCACGTCCTCCGCCTCGTAGGCGTTCACCAGCCCCAGCACCGCGCCCAGCGTCGGCATCCTGGTCTCCGGCATGGCGGCCTGCGTCAGCGCGAAGGGGTCGTCGAGATGCCGCGGCAGCCGCACGCCCACGTCCAGCATGCGCAGCTGCGCCAGCGTGAGGCCGTTGATCGGCTTGCCGACGTACGGGAAGAGCGGGTCGCCGGCGTGCAGCGGCCGCCTGTCGGCGCTGGTCACCGCGGAGACCGTGAGATCGTGCGTGAGCACGAGGCGCCGGTCGGCGGTGAGCGCCACGTCGAACTCGAGCGCGTGAACGCCGAGCTCCATCGTGCGGCTCATACCCTGCAAGGTGTTCTCCGGCCACAGGCCCCGCGCACCTCGGTGACCATGAATCTCAACACGCACACCCGGACCCTACCTGCCATCGGGCAGGTCTAGGCAGTGCCACGCCGTGTCCTTTTTATCCTGCTACGCCCCGTCGTGTGGTGACCGGCGGACAATAGGCTGTTCTGTATGACGGAGGTTCTCAAACCCGCCCATTCGGCAACAGTCCGGGCTTGGGTCGATGGCTGGGTCATCTCCCGCAACGCGCCCCGTCCCGTACGCGAACCGTGGGGTCTGCGCGTGGACGTCGGCCTGCCCGGCCACGTGGCCCGCCACATCATCCCCGCCCCGAGCCCGGAGATCCTCCACCACCTGACCACGACACTGACGACGCCTGGCACCTGGCTCAAGCTCTGCGCCCCCGCCGAGGCCGTCGCTTCCTTCCTGCCTCCGGCATGGACGGTCAAGGACCGGGAATTCATGATGACCGCCCCCTTGGCCCGCACCGGAAACCCACAGGCCCCGCCCGGCTATACCCTGGCCGTCACCACCAGGGCCGGCGTCACGGCGGCCCGGCTTCTCACGGCGGCAGGCGAGGTCGCGGCCCGCGGCCAGGTCGCCGTGGCGGGCTCCGCCGCCGTGGTGGACCAGGTGGAAACCGCCGCCGACCACCGCCGCCGCGGCCTAGGCACGATCATCATGCGCGCGCTGTCGTCGACGGCCGCCGTGCGGGGGGCGCGGACGGGCATCCTGGTGGCGACCGCGGACGGCCAAGCCCTGTACGAAACAGTGGGCTGGACCCTCCACACCCCGATGACAGCCGTGGTGTTGACCTGAAGCGACTCGAGCCTGAGGCCTGGCGTGGCCGGTGAGTCGCCGGCCACGCCAGAGCCGATCAGACCAGCGAACGCACCACCACGGTCTGGTCGCGGCCGGGGCCGACGCCGATGGCGGAGACCTGGGCGCCGCTCATCTCCTCCAGCGCCCGCACATAAGCCTGCGCGTTCGGCGGCAGATCGTCGAAGGACTTCGCGCTGGTGATGTCCTCCTGCCACCCCGGGAACTCCTCGTAGATCGGCGTCGCGTGGTGGAACTCGGTCTGCGTCATCGGGATCTCGTCGTGCCGCACCCCGTCCACGTCGTACGCCACGCACACCGGGATCCGCTCCAGCCCCGACAGCACGTCCAGCTTGGTGAGGAAGTAGTCGGTGATCCCGTTGATGCGGGTCGCGTAGCGCGCGATCACCGCGTCGAACCAGCCGCAGCGGCGGTTGCGGCCGGTGGTGACGCCGTACTCGCCGCCGGTCTGGCGCAGCCACTCGCCCATCTCGTCCGTCAGCTCGGTCGGGAAGGGCCCGGAGCCGACCCGGGTCGTGTACGCCTTCAGGATGCCGATGATCTTGGTGAGCCGGTTCGGCGGGATCCCGGCGCCCGCGCAGGCGCCGCCCGCCGTGGGCGACGACGACGTGACGAACGGGTACGTGCCGTGGTCGATGTCGAGCAGCGTCCCCTGCCCGCCCTCCAGCAGCACGAACTTGCCCTCGTCCAGTGCCTTCGACAGCACCAGCGAGGTGTCGGCGATGTGTGGCTTGAGCCGCTCGGCGTAGGCGAGGTATTCCTCGAGCACCGCCTCGTGGTCGATGCCGCGCCGGTTGTAGACCTTGGTCAGCACCTGGTTCTTCTCGGTCAGTGCGACCTCGATCTTCTTCGCCAGGATGCCCGGGTCGAGCAGGTCCTGGACGCGGACGCCCATGCGGGCGATCTTGTCACCGTACGCGGGCCCGATCCCGCGCCCGGTGGTGCCGATCCTGGCCTTGCCCAGGTAGCGCTCGGTGACCTTGTCGAGTGCCTTGTGGTGGGGCATGATCAGGTGCGCGTTCGACGAGATCAGCAGCCGCTCGGCGGAGATGCCCCGCGCGGCCAGGCCGTCGATCTCGCTTAGCAGGACGCCTGGGTCGATCACCACACCGTTGCCGATCACCGGCACTACTTCGGGTGAGAGGATTCCGGTGGGAAGCAGGTGGAGGGCGTATTTCTGGTCGCCGATGACGACCGTGTGCCCCGCGTTGTTGCCACCCTGATAGCGGACGACGTAGTCGACGTCGCCACCGAGCAGGTCGGTGGCCTTGCCCTTGCCCTCATCGCCCCACTGGGCACCAACGAGAACGGCAGCCGGCATGGTTCAGTCTCCTGAGCACAAAACGAAAACCCCTGGCGCAAGCGCGACAGGGGCTCTTGCGTAGTGAGACTACCCGAACGTGCCCAAACAGGCTAACCCTTGGTCAGCGCGTCGTAACCCGCCTCCGTGCTGTCCTTGAGGAACTGAAGGCACCGCTCGGCCTCGTCCTTCTCGCCGATCGCCTGGGCGGCTCGCGACAGCGAGTACAGGCAGCGCAGGAAGCCGCGGTTGGGCTCGTGCTCCCAAGGAATGGGCCCGTGCCCCTTCCAGCCGCTGCGGCGCAGGTGGTCGAGTCCGCGATGGTAGCCCGTGCGCGCGAAGGCGTAGGAGGTGACGGCGTGCCCCTGGGCGAAGTACTCCTCCGCGAGCGCGGCCCACGCCGCCGGGTAGGCGGGGAAGCGGGCGGCCACGTCGGCGGCCTTGGCACCGGACTCCAGCGCCTCTCTGGCCTCGGGCTGGTCCGGCAGGTGAGTCGGGGGAGGCCCGGCGAGAAGGTTATCCATAGGACAAGTCATACCCGCCGGGCCGCCCAAGTGGCTAGGAGATCTTCGTCCCAGCGCTCTTCAGGCTCTCGCACGCCTCCACGACGCGCGCGGCCATCCCCGCCTCCGCTGCCTTGCCGTACGCCCGCGGGTCGTACATCTTCTTGTTGCCCACGTCACCGTCCACCTTGAGCACCCCGTCGTAGTTGCGGAACATGTGGTCCGCGATCGGCCTGGTGAAGGCGTACTGGGTGTCGGTGTCGACGTTCATCTTGACGACGCCGTACGAGATCGCCTCGTGGATCTCCTCGAGCAGCGAGCCGGAGCCGCCGTGGAAGACCAGGTCGAACGGCTTCTCCTTGCCGTACTTGGCGCCGACCGCGTCCTGGATCTCCTTCAGCACGCTCGGCCGCAGCTTGACGTGGCCCGGCTTGTAGACGCCGTGCACGTTGCCGAACGTGGCGGCCAGCATGTAGCGGCCCAGGTCCCCGACGCCCACGACCTCGGCCGTGGCCAGCGCGTCCTCGGCGGTCGTGTAGAGCTTCTCGTTGATCTCGCCGACGACGCCGTCCTCCTCGCCGCCGACGACGCCGATCTCCATCTCCATGATGATCCGGGCCCGCGCGCACTTGTCCAGGAGCTCCTTGGCGATCTCCAGGTTCTCCTCCAGCGGTACGGCCGAGCCGTCCCACATGTGCGACTGGAAGAGCGGGTCAAGGCCCTTGGAGACCCGCTCAAGCGAGATGTCGATCAGCGGCCGCATGTAGCCGTCGAGCTTGTCCTTGGGGCAGTGGTCGGTGTGCAGCGCCACCGTGACCGGATATTTCGCGGCCACGATCCGGGCGTACTCGGCCAGGGCCGTCGCCCCCGTGACCATGTCCTTGACGGTCGCGCCTGAGAGGAACTCTGCGCCGCCGGTGGAGACCTGAACGATGCCGTCGCTCTCGGCCTCGGCGAAGCCGCGCAGAGCGGCGTTCAACGTCTGAGACGAGGTCACATTGATCGCCGGGTAGGCGAATCCGCCGGCCTTGGCCCGGTCGAGCATCTCAGCGTAGACCTCTGGAGTCGCAATAGGCATGATTCATCTCCCTGAGAAGTTACGGCTTCGCGCCAGGGCCCAGTATCCCGGCTCGCTACCCCATGTGGTAGATACAACGCGTTGTTGAAGGCGCGCGCTCGATGGTCACGCCGGACATGCCCGGTCCGGGTAGGCTCTCGGCGTGGACTGGCTTTTGAATCTCCTCGACCCGCAGTGGTGGCTCACGATTCTCGGCGCTTTCGCCACGATCGGCGTCCTGGCCATCATCTTCGCGGAAACGGGTCTGCTGCTCGGGTTCTTCTTGCCCGGCGACTCGCTGCTGGTGGCCGCGGGGATTTTCAGCTCGGCGTCGGCGGCCGCGGGACTGGGCATCGAGCCGCTGTCGCTGCCTGTCCTCTTGATCGGCACTCCGCTGTGCGCGATCGCGGGAGCCCAGCTCGGGCATTTCCTGGGCGCCCGATTCGGTCGCAAACTCTTTGACAAGCCGGATTCGCGGTTGTTCAAGAGGGAGCACGTGCTCAGGGCCGAGGAGTTCTTCGAGAAGTTCGGCCCGGCCAAGGCGGTGATTCTGGCCAGGTTCGTGCCGATCGTCCGCACGTTCATGAATCCCGTCGCCGGCGTGCTGGAGATGCCGCCCAAACGTTTCTTCGTATGGAACGTCGTCGGCGGCGTCTTCTGGGTCGAGAGCCTGCTCCTGGTGGGCCGCTTCCTCGGCGGGCTGGTCGATCCCAAGCAGATCGACAAGTACATCCTGCCGGGCGTCTTCCTCATCGTGCTCATCTCGCTGATCCCGATCATCGTCGAGGTCGTCAAGAAGCGCCGCGAGGCCAAGCGGCTCCCCGCGCCCAACGGCAAGCACCACCGGGTGGGCGACCCGTACTGACGGCGTAGGCGACTACCGGGAAGAGTGGCACACGTCACGGTACGCTGCCCCCTGTGGGACGCCACAGGTCAGATCCGATGGGCCTCGCCCGCCTGGCGCTCGCCGTCCTGGCGGTCGTGGCCGTGGTGACACTCCTGGTCATAGGCGGTCGCGCGCTGCTCGCCTCGTTCGACGCGCCGACCCAGGCCGAGCGCGAGCGCGCTACTGCCACCGCCCTCCCCACCACCGGCACCGTCACCGAGGAGGACACCGCCCAGGTGCCGACGGTGCACATCGAGTGCCTGGCCCAAACCTGCCCCACCGTCACGGTACGGGTGCCGGGCGGCGACGTGCTCCAGCACCGCGAGATGAGCAAGGGCGAGGAGGTCAGCTACTTCGAGTCCGAGCTGGACGTGGTGCTCAGCGACGCGGGCACGGTCCGCGTCACCGAGAACGGCAAGCAGCGCGACCAGGGGGAGCAGGGCGACAGGCAGGCGTTCACCGCCCGCGCTCCCGGCTAGCGCGGCGCGCCGCCTAGAGCCCCAACTCCTCCGGGGTAAAAGCGGTGCGGTAGTCGAGTCCCTCGCCGACGATCCGCTCGTGCGCCCCACGGTCCACGATCGTGGCCACGGCCACCACCTCGGCCCCGGCCTCCCGCAACGCGTCCACGGCGGTCAGCACCGACGCGCCGGTCGTGGAGGTGTCCTCGAGCGCGAGCACCCGCCGCCCCTTCACCTCCGGGCCCTCGATCCTGCGCTGCATGCCGTGCTCCTTCAGCGCTTTGCGCACGACGAACGCGTCCAGCACGCGTCCCCGTGCCGCCGCCGCGTGCAGCATCGCGGCCGCCACGGGATCGGCCCCCAGCGTGAGCCCGCCCACCGCGTCGTAGTCGAGGTCCTCGGTCAGGTCGAGCAGCACCTTGCCGACGAGGGGCGCGGCCACGCCGTCGAGCGTGATCCGCCGCAGGTCGAGATAGTAGTCGGCCTCCATGCCGGAGGAGAGCGTGACCTTGCCGTGGACGACGGCCTTCTTCTTGATCTCGGCCAGCAGGTTGTCGCGATCTGTCATGCGTCCAAGCTTAGGGTCCTGACCAGTGTGCGGCCTTGCCGCGGGGAGCGCTCGCCGGGTGGCAAAGGCGGCGTCGCGGTTTAGTCACGACGGATTATGCGGAATGATTGCGCGGGGCAACCCCGTGTAATCGTGAGGTCACTATGGGTGTCGAATCACCGCAAAGCGACGCAGAGCTCCTGCAGGCCGTCAGGGAGGGCAAAGCCTCCGCTTACGGACAGCTCTACGAGCGCCACGTCGCCGCGGCACGTGCGCTGGCCCGGCAGCTCGTCAAGAGCACTGAGGTCGAGGACGTGGTCGCCGAGGCGTTCACCAAGATCCTCGACCTGGTCGGCAGGGGCGGGGGTCCGGAGTCCGGCTTCCGTACCTACCTGCTGACCGTGGTGCGGCGCACGGTCCGTGACCGCTCCAGAATCGAAGGGCGCGAACTGAGCACGGAGGAGATCGAGGAGTACGACCCCCGGATGCCGTTCGTCGATCCCGCGCTCGTCGGGCTGGAGAAGTCGCTGATCGCCAGGGCGTACCTGTCGTTGCCCGAGCGGTGGCGGGCGGTGCTCTGGCACACCGAGGTGGAGCGGAACAAGCAGACCGAGGTGGCGCCGCTGCTGGGGCTGTCGGCCAACGGCGTGGCCGCGCTGGCGTACCGGGCCAGGGAGGCGCTTCGGCAGGCGTACCTGCAGCTGCATCTGGGCACGCAGCCGGAGCCTGAGTGCCGTCCCGTTCTCGGCAAGATGGGCTCCTACGTCAGGGGCGGGTTGACCAGGCGCGACGTCAAGGCGGTCGACGAGCACGTGAGCGGCTGCGAGGAGTGCCACGGGGTCGTGCTGGAGCTGGCCGACGTCAACCGCGGGCTACGGGTCATCGTCGGGCCGCTGATCGCCGGGCCGCTCTTCGGCGGCTACGCGAGCGCCCTCGTCAAGCCGGTGGTCGCCGGCGGCATGGACGGGTTGCTGCGGGCGTTGGTGTGGCTGTGGCCGGCGCCCAAGCACCAGCAGGCCGCGCTGGCCGGCGGCATGGCCGTCGCGCTCGCCGCGGCCATCGCGCTTCTGCTGATATCGGAGGCACGGCCGATCGACAAGCCCACGCCCACGCCGATCGCCCAGCCGCCGCCATCGGCGCTGCCGGCGCGGCCCGAGCCCAGAGAGGAGCCCGCGCGGGTCCCGCCGCCGGGCAAGGCCGAGCGGCCGCCGGGCAAGGCGAGGCTGCGGGCCACGATCGACCCGCTCGGCGCACTCGTACGCGCTCAGCCCGGCATCATCGGCATCCGCCTGCGCAACTACGGCGACGCGCCCAGTGAGGCATTGGCGGCGCTCGTGGACCTGCCACGGGGCGTGACGCTCATCCCGGCGGCACGGCGTCACCAGGCCGCCTCCCTCGTCGGGCCGGCGGGCACGGTGGACGGCTGGGCCTGCCGCCCGGCCGGCGGCGGCGCGCGGTGCGCGAGGGAGCCGCTCGCGGCGGGCCAGGGCACGGTGGTGTTCCTGCGGGTCCTTGTCGCCGACGAAGCGCCGGAGGGCGCGGGGCCCGCTGTGCGTGTCGAGGCCGGCTCGCTGCGGGTCACGGCGCGGGCCGAGGAAGGCGTACTCGCGTCCGGGGCGCCGGCCAGGTTCGCCACCGACGGCAAGGTGACCGTCAGGGCGATCGGCAACTCGCTGCTGAGTTGTCCCGAGGAGCAGGCCGGCTGCGTGCCCGCCCGGCGGCGTGAGGGCGACCAGCGCGACAACGACCTGTGGCCGATGACCGCGCTCGACCGGGACGACACGGCGGACACCACCGCTTCCAGCGCGGCCGAGCTGTCTCTGCCGAAGGGCAGCCGGGTCGTGTGGGCCGGTCTCTACTGGTCGGCGAGCGGCGAGCGCGCCGGGCCCATCAAGTTCCGCCCGCCAGGGCGGCCGGATTACGTGCCGGTCCGGCCTTCTCACGTGGCCGTCCGCGAGCTCCCCGCCGGCCCCGTCTACCAGGCGTTCGCCGACGTGAGCCGGCTGGCCGCCGGAGCCCGCAGGAACGGCACGTGGTGGGCGGCCGACGCGCCGCTTGAGGAGGGGGTGGCGCGGCATGCCGGTTGGAGCCTGGTGCTGATCGTCACCGACCCGGCGGCGCCGTACAGCCAGGCCGTGGTGCTCGACACGGCCACCGTGATCGGCGGCCAGGCCCGGCGCGTACGCGTCCCGCTCGGCGGCCTGACCCCCGCGGCCGCGCCTGCCAGGCTCGAACTGGTGACGTGGGAGGGCGACGCCGACCTCGCGGGCGACAAGGTCTCGCTCGGCTCCGGCGCCCTCACCCCCGCGGGCGGCGACCGAGATCTCGCGAACGTCTTCGACGGCTCGTCCAGTGGTGCGGCGGAGATGACGTTCGGCGCCGACGTCGATACGGTCGGCGCTGAGCTCGGAGTGGATCCGGGCCTGACGATCGCGACGGACAAGGACGTCGTCCTGTTGGGGGTCGCCGCGTTGAGCGTGCGTGCACGCACGTGACCGCGAACGGGACAAACTGGTACGGTCTGCCTGATTGGTCTGGTGCATCAGCGGGTGGGCGTCGAATCGTCGGGATTAACCCTCGCACGATCACCTGCTTTCATTACCCTGAGAGAGGGCCGCCGAGTCCGGTCTCTGACGGTGCAGAGCCAACTAGGTCGGACCACCAGGAAAGGGGCGGTGTCAGTGGATCGCTGTGCGCTGTTCGTAGACGCTGGCTATCTGCTGGCCGACGGAGCGATGGCCGTGCACGGCACGCGTCATCGCGAAGCGGTCGCCTGGGACTTCCCCGGGCTGCTCCAGCTGATGACCAGCCTGTCGCGCGAGCGCACCGGCCTGCCGCTGCTTCGATGCTACTGGTACGAGGCGACGGTCGAAGGCCGCCGGACGCCGGAGCACGACGTGTTGGCCGACATACCGGGCCTCAAGCTCAGGCTGTCACGGATCAGGCCGGGCCGGCGCGAGGGCGTCGACGCCCAGGTCCACCGCGACCTCATGACGCTCGCCCGCAACAACGCCATTTGCGACGCGGTGGTCGTGAGCGGGGACGAGGATCTGGCGCAGGTCGTGTGCGACGCGCAGGACCTCGGCATCAGGGTGAGCGTCATCCACATCGCGGCCGACGGCGGCTGGGCCGTCTCCCGCTCGCTCCGGCAAGAATGCGACGACCTGGTCGAGCTGGGCTCCGCCCACCTGCGACCTTACGTCTCCCTGGTGACCGGCGTCACCGAAGCGACCTCCAACGGGCACCACCAGCCGCTCAGCAACGGGCAGGCCCAACACTCGCTGCCACCCTCGCCGCCCTCGTCGTCCCTGCCCTCGTCCTCGTTGCCGTCGTCGCTGCCCCCGGCGACGCCGTCCACCGGCAGCCATGCCGCCGGGTCGTCGTCCTCTTCCACGTCGAGCAGTCAGCCGTCTTCCAACGGGCCGGCGTCGTCGGGGCGCGGGCATTCATCGTCCACGCCGCCCGCGCTGCCCACCTATGCCAGCTACGAGCAGCCGTCGTCTCCGGCCCCCGTGACCGGGCCCATGCAGGCTCAGCCGCCGGCCCAGTCGCAGTCGCCCAGCACTGGGCAGTTCGCCTCGCCGTCGAGCGGGGGCACGTACCAGCCGTCGCAGCTCGGACCGTACACCGGACCGCAGGCCGCGCCCGTCACACCGCCACCCGCCGCGACCGCGGGCGCCACCACGCTCTCCGACGCCGTCAAGGCCGCCCACCGGGAAGGGCACGACTTCGGCGAGTCCGTGGCCAGGGACGCGCCGGCGCTGTGGCTGGAGGCGGTGCTGGCCCGCAAGCCACGCATGCCGTCCGACCTGGAGGCGCGGCTGCTCCAGGGGTCGTCGTTGCCGATCGATTTCCTGCTGCATGACGAGGTACGGCACGCGTTGCGGCGCGGCTTCTGGGACGCACTCGAACGCGCCCGCCACTGACCCACCCTCCCCCGCCACCTGCGCCTTCTACCCCGCTCGCACCGCTTCCTCCGGCCCGCTTCCCCCCGGCCGTGACTCCTCCGCCGCTCTCCGGCCACCCCCTTACCTTCGCCGCATCCCAGACGTGTGCCCTCGGACCCTCCCGCGCCGCTCGGTGGCCGCGCCGCTCGGTGGCCGCGCCGCTCGGTGGCCGCGCCGCTCGCATGCTGCGCCGCTCGCATGCTGCGCCGCTCGCATGCTGCGCCGCTCGCATGCTGCGCCGCTCGCATGCTGCGCCGCTCGCATGCTGCGCCGCTCGCATGCCGTGCCGCTCGCACGGTTGCGTTCGCGCTCCCGAAACGCGCCGTGCCAGTGCCGCAGGCGGATGTTGCGCTGGCCGCCGCACTCCTTGCGCCGAGCGCCGCCACACCCCATCCCGCCGACCCGGCGCCATAAGAGCGCGTGCCCGTGTCCCATACGCGCCGCACTGCGCCGTCGGTCCGGGCTGCGCCGTTGGTCCGTGCTGCGCTGGTGGGTCGTGTTGCGCTGTGTTGTGGGGGGTCGGTGGGCCGATGCCGTGAGGGCGTGGTGCCGCGGGCGGCGGAAGGCGTTCGGTGGCGTGGGTAGCACCCGGATGGGTGCCGGGTCAGGACAGGGCGTCGAAGCCGGCGCGCAAATGCGTCACGCGGTCCGTGAGGTCCGAGAGCGGCGCGGCCAGCGCCGGGTCCTGGGACTTGCGGGCCAGCTCCCGGATCCGGGCCAGCTCGTCCTCCACGGCCGTCAGCCGCCGAGACAGCTCCGGCAGCACCGACGCGTGATCACCGGCACCGGGCGGCAGCTCGCCGCTGAGCCGCTCGCGGAGCAGGGACGCCTGCTCGGCGAGCCGCTTGTTCATGTTGTACAGCTCGCTGAACACCGACACCTTGGCCCGCAACACCCACGGGTCGAACGGCTTGGTCAGATAGTCCACCGCACCTGCCGCGTACCCGCGGAAGGCGTAGTCGGGCGCGCTGTCCACCACGGTCAGGAAGATGATCGGAATGTTCCTGGTCCGCTCGCGCCGCTTGATATGCGCAGCCGTCTCGAACCCGTCCATGCCCGGCATCCGCACGTCGAGCAGGATGAGCGCGAACTCGGTGTTGAGCAACGCCTTGAGGGCCTCCTCACCCGACCGGGCACGCACCGGCACCAGGTCGAGCGAGCTGAGGATGGCTTCCAGCGCGATGAGGTTTTCCTCGCGGTCATCGACCAGGAGGATCTTCGCTCGCTCCGGCATCGATCACGACCCTTCGACTGATGAGTCGGATGTGGCTCCACGGCCGCGGCTCAGCCAGCCGCGCAGGCGTTCGAGCAGGCGGTCCACGTCGACCGGCTTAGGCACGTAGTCGGACGCGCCCGACGCGATGCTCTTCTCCCGGTCGCCCCGCATGACCTTGGCCGTCAGCGCGATGATCGGCAGGTCGGCGAACTGCGGCATGCGCCTGATCGCCGAGGTCGTGGCCCAGCCGTCCATCTCCGGCATCATGATGTCCATCAGCACGAGCGCGACGTCCTCGTTCCGTTCGAGCTGCTCGATCCCTTCCCGGCCGTTCTCAGCGTAGACGACTGTCGAGCCGTGCCGCTCCAGCACGCTGGTCAGCGCGAACACGTTGCGGATGTCGTCGTCCACGATGAGGATCTTCGCGCCGTTGAGCGGGTCGTCACCCTGCCACTGGGTGGGCGTCTCCATCGGCGGCTCGACCAGCTCGGGCATCGGCAGGTCGAGCGGCAGCGGCGGCTCGGGCGCGAGGATGCTGGCAGGCTCGTCCGCGGGCGAGGCCATCAGCTGCCGGCGTCCCGCGCCGCCGTCGGTGGCGGCCAGCGGTCCGGTGTACGAGGCCGGCAGGTAGAGCGTGAACGTGCTGCCCTTGCCCAGCTCGCTGTCCACGTGGATCTCGCCGCCGAGCAGCCTGGCGATGTCCCGGCAGATGGCCAGGCCCAGGCCCGTGCCACCGTATTTCCTGCTCGTCGTGCCGTCGGCCTGCCGGAACGCCTCGAAGATCACGTCCCGCTTGTCGGGCGCGATGCCGATGCCCGTGTCGATCACCTGGAACGCCAGCAGGTCCCTGGCGTCGTGCAGCGTGTCGTCGTCGAAGTCCACCCCGGGCGGGGCCACCGCGACCCGCAGCTTCACCTCGCCCCGCGGCGTGAACTTCACCGCGTTGGACAGCAGGTTACGCAGCACCTGCTGCAGCCGCTGCTCGTCGGCGCGCAGCTCGTTGGGCACGTCGGACTCGACGCCCACGCTGAACGACAGCCCCTTGTCCTGGGCGAGCGGCGCGAACGCCGCCTCCAGCAGATCGACCATCTTCGGCAACGACACCTGGATCGGGTGGATGTCCATCCGGCCCGCCTCGACCTTCGACAGGTCGAGCATGTCGTTGATCAGTTGCAGCAGTGCCGATCCCGCGCTGTGGATCGTCCGGGCGAACTCGACCTGCTGCGAGGTCAGGTTGCCCTCGGCGTTCTCGGTCAGCAGCTTGGCCAGCACCAGCAGGCTGTTGAGCGGCGTGCGCAGCTCGTGCGACATGTTCGCGAGGAACTCGGACTTGTAGCGCGAGGACACCGCGAGCTGCTCCGCGCGCTCCTCCAGCGTGCGGCGGGCCTGCTCGATCTGGAAGTTCTGGATCTCGATCGCGCGGTTCTGCTTGGCCAGCAGCGCCGCCTTGTCCTCCAGCTCGGCGTTGGACCTGCGCAGCTCCTCCTGCTGGCGCTGCAGCTCGTCGGAGCGCTCCTGCAGCTCGCGGGTGAGCCGCTGCGACTCGGTCAGCAGGTCCTCGGTGCGCGAGTTGGCGATGATCGTGTTCATCGTGACACCGATGGTCTCGACGAGCTGCCTCAGGAAGTCCAGGTGCACCTCGCCGAACGGGGTGAACGAGGCCAGCTCCAGCGTGCCGAGCACGCGGCTCTCGAACAGGATCGGCAGCACCACGATCTGCGCGGGTGTGGACTGGCTGAGCCCGCTGTCGATGGTGATGAACTGCGGCGGCACGTCGTCCAGCACGATGGGCCGGCCTTCGGCCGCGGCCTGGCCGACGATGCCCTCGCCGATCGCGAACCGCTGACGCGGCGCCCGGTCGGGGCGTACGCCGTAGCCGCCGATCAGCACCAGCTCGTGGTCGCCCTCGGGGTCGATGCCGTAGAAGGCGCCGTAGCGGGCCGACACCAGCGGCGTCAGCTCGCTCATCGTGAGCTTGGCCACCTCGTAGAGGTCGCGGTGGCCCTGCATGAGCCGGGAGATGCGGGCCAGGTTGGACTTGAGCCAGTCCTGCTCCTGGTTGGCCTGGGTGGTCTCGCGGAGGTTGGCCACCATCGAGTTGATGTTGTCCTTCAGCTCCGCCAGCTCGCCCTGCGCCTCGACGGCGATCGAGCGGGTCAGGTCGCCGCGGGCCACGGCGCTGGTCACGGTCGCGATCGCACGCACCTGCGTGGTGAGGTTGCCGGCCAGCTCGTTGACGCTCTCGGTGAGCCGCTTCCACGTGCCCTCGACGCCCTCGACCCGGGCCTGGCCGCCCAGCTGGCCTTCCGAGCCCACCTCGCGGGCGACTCGGGTGACCTCGGACGCGAACGACGACAGCTGGTCCACCATGCGGTTGATGGTGGTCTTCAGCGCGAGGATCTCGCCCTGGGCGTCCACGTCGATCTTGCGCATGAGGTCGCCGTTGGCGACCGCGGTGGTGACCTCGGCGATGTTCCGCACCTGGTACGTCAGGTTGTTGGCCATGAAGTTGACGTTGTCGGTGAGGTCCTTCCACACACCCGATACGCCCTGCACCCGGGCCTGGCCGCCCAGCTGGCCCTCGGTGCCCACCTCGCGGGCGACTCGGGTCACCTCGGAGGCGAACGACGACAGCTGGTCCACCATCGTGTTGAGGGTGTCCTTCAGCTGCAACATCTCGCCCTGGGCATCGACGGTGATCTTCTTCGAGAGGTTGCCCTGGGCCACCGCGGACGAGACTGCCGCAATCTGGCGCACCTGAGAGGTCAGGTTGTTGGCCATCGAGTTGACGTTGTCCGTCAGGTCCTTCCAGACCCCGGACACACCGCGGACCTGTGCCTGGCCGCCCAGCTGGCCCTCGGTGCCCACCTCGCGGGCGACTCGGGTCACCTCGGAGGCGAACGACGACAGCTGCTCGACCATCGTGTTCATGGTCGACTTGAGCTCAAGGATCTCGCCCTGGGCGTCCACGTCGATCTTGCGGGTGAGGTCGCCGTTGGCCACGGCCGTGGTCACCTGGGCGATGTTTCGCACCTGGTACGTCAGGTTGTTGGCCATGGAGTTGACGTTGTCGGTGAGGTCCTTCCAGACCCCCGACACGCCCTTCACCTCGGCCCGGCCGCCGAGCTTGCCCTCGGTGCCCACTTCGCGGGCGACTCGGGTGACCTCGTCGGCGAAGGAGGACAGCTGGTCCACCATCGTGTTGAGGGTGTCCTTCAGCTGGAGGATCTCGCCCTGCGCGTCGACGGTGATCTTCTTGGACAGATTGCCCTGGGCCACCGCCGTCGCCACGGTCGCGATGCTGCGCACCTGCGAGGTGAGGTTGTTGGCCATGAAGTTGACGTTGTCCGTCAGGTCTTTCCAGACCCCGGACACGCCGGTGACCTGTGCCTGGCCGCCGAGCTGGCCTTCGGTGCCGACCTCGCGGGCGACTCGGGTGACCTCCTCGGCGAAGCCGGACAGCTGGTCCACCATCGTGTTGACGGTGTTCTTCAGCTCGAACATCTCGCCCACGGCGTCGACCGTCACCTTGCGGCTCAGGTCGCCCTTGGCCACCGCCGTGGTCACGACCGCGATGTCGCGCACCTGGGCGGCGACGCGCGAGGACATCGTGTTGACGGCCTCGGTGAGGTCGCGCCAGCTGCCCGACATGCCGCGCAGGTTGGCACTGCCGCCGAGGCGGCCTTCGGTGCCGGCCTCGCGGGCCACCCTGGTCACCTCGGAGTTGAACAGCGCCAGCTGGTCCACCATGCCGTTGATGGCCTTGCCCAGGCGGCGCACCTCGCCACGGGCCGACCGGTCGAGGTCGATGCGGCGCGAGAGGTCGCCCTTGGCAACCGCGTCGATGACGTCGGCCGCGCCGCTCACCGGGCTCACCAGGGCCTCGATCAGCTGGTTGACCGACTCGACGCTCTCCGCCCACGCGCCCACGCCGGGGCCGGGCGTCAACCGCTCGCTGAACCGGCCCTCCTTGACCACTTCCTTGCGGACGCGTACAAGCTCGTTGGACAGATGCTCGCGACGATCGGCCACCTCGTTCAGCAGCAGCCGTATCTCGCTGAGAATGCCGGGAGGCGCATGAGGCACCCGACGCCGGAAGTCGCCGTCACGCCAAGAGAAAAGCGTCTCCAAGACGGGCACGAGATCCGATTCGGTGTACGTCCTCTCCTCGGGGCTTGGCGCGGTCTTGGCCGTGGTCATGGGGCCTCCTTCACTCGCTGCCTGCCTCGGCGAGTGATTCAAGTCTGTCACGATGAGTAGCTCGTAGTCCTGTCCTTGGATTTACCCCAAGTCAGTGGGAAGTGTGGTAGGCACGTTGGGATGACTGCTTCTCCCCATGCGGTGCTGGCCGCGACGTTCGCGCCCGGCGAGACCGCTGTGACGGCTGCTATGAGGTTCACGCGTGAGGTGATGACCGCGTGGGCCACCGGTGGCGTGCTCCATACCGCCGAGCAAGTCGCGGGGGATTTGGCGGAGCAAGTCGCTGACGAGCCATTTGAGGTCATTTGGAAGCATTTCGGGGACGCCGTACAGGTCGAATTCCGCCAGCGAAGCGTCTCCCAGAGTGATCCGAAAGCTCCTTCCGCGAACGTTGAAGAGTGGGGAGTCACCTTCTCGGGCGATTCCCGTGTCCATTGGGCTAGGCTCACGCTACCTGGCTCCGTGGACAGGGTGGCAGCCGAATGGCTGGAGGAGAGGTCCACCGGACCTCATTGGTTGGGGTTCCTGGCTGACGCGAGCGACTTGCTCGCGGGCACTCTCGACCCCGACATGGTGCCGGCGATCATTGCCCAGATCGTGGTGCCCAGGTTGGCGACCTGGTGCGCCGTCTACACGTCCGACGGCGCCGCCGGACCGCTGCGGCTGGTCTATCTGTGGCATGCCGACGAGGCGAGGATCGACGGGCTGCGCGAGCAGCTGGCGGACATGGACATCGACGCCGCCGACACCAGCGTCACCTCCACCATCCACCTGGCCGACTCGCAGGTGCTGGCGGTGCCGCTGACGGCGCGCGGCCGCGGCCTCGGCATGATGTGCCTGGGCCGGCCCGACCGTTTCCGCGACGAGGTCATCCAGTTCGCCGACGACATCGGCAGGCGCGCCGCGCTGGCCACGGACAACGCCCGGCTCTACGCCCAGCAGGCCGCCGCCAACCGGGCGCTCCAGCGTAGCCTCCTCCCGCCCAACGAACCCGACGTGCCGGGGCTCGACTATGGCGTCATCTACGAGCCCGCCGGCGAGGCCAACGAGGTCGGCGGCGACTTCTACGACCTGTTCAAGGCGGGCGACGACTCGTGGCGGTTCGCGATCGGCGACGTCTGCGGCACCGGCCCGGAGGCCGCGGCCGTGACCGGCCTCGCCCGGCACACACTGCGGCTGCTCGCGCGGGAGGGGTATGGTGTGGCCGCCGTGCTCGGCCGGCTCAACCAGGCGATCCTGGAGGAGGGGGAGCGGGCCAGGTTCCTCACACTGCTGCACGGGGACATCACCCCGGTGCAGACCGGTCTGGAGATCCGCCTGGTGTCGGCCGGGCATCCCGAGGCGCTGCGGCTCAAGCCGAACGGCAAGGTCGAGGCCGTCACCACGCCCCAGTCGTTGCTCGGGGTCTTCCACGAGGTCGTGTTCGAGGCCGACACTGTCCATCTCGACCACGGCGACGTGCTGCTTGCCGTCACGGACGGGGTGACCGAGCGGCGCTCCGGCGGGCGCCTGCTCGACGACGACGGTGGCCTGGCCAAGCTGCTCGCCGAGTGCGCCGGGCTGTCGGCCAGGGCGGTGGCCGAACGCATCCGCAGGGGCGCGGCCGAGTTCGCCTCCGAGCCGAGCGCCGACGACCTCGCCATCGTAGTGCTGCGCGCCCGCTGACGCGTGGGCGGCGTGGTGCTCGATGGGGACCTCCCGGTATACGGCGGTGCGCGCGATCGTGACAGCGGTAAGGCCCGACGGTCAAGACCGCCTGGTCGACAACTCTTTACAGCCTGTCAACCTCAGTGTGAATTCACGTGCTTTCGCGCGAATTCGAGCTGCACCGCGATCTGCGCGATCCGCTCGGACACCACGAGCGACCCGCGAATGGCGTCGTAGGTGTAGACCTCGTGCTCGCGGCCGTGCTCGGCGAGCTTGGCCACGTACTTCTCGATCTGGCGGAGCGGGCAGCGTGTGTCGTTCTCGCCCGCGAGGATCAGCAGCGGGGCCTTCACCTGGTCGGCGTACGTGATCGGGGAGCTGGCGGCATACCGCTCGGGCTGCTCGCTGGGCGAGCCGCCGAGCAGCGCGCGGTGGTAGGCACGCAGGCTCTCGGCCTCGTCCTCGTACGAGGTCTGGTGGCAGGCGATCGGGACCGCCGCGATGCCGGCCGCCCATGACTCGGGCTGGGTGCCGAGGCCGAGCAGCGTGAGATAGCCGCCCCATGCCGAGCCGGCCAGCACCAGACGGTCCGGGTCGGCGATGCCGCGCTCGACCACGCAGTGGCGTACGGCGGCGACATCGGCGAGCTCGATGTGCCCCACGTCGCCGTGCAGCGCGTCGCGCCAGGCAGAGCCGTAGCCGGTCGAGCCGCGGTAATTGACCCGCACCACGGCGAAGCCCGCGTCCACCCAGGCCGCGACGCTGGGCGAGAAGGCGTCGCGGTCGTGTGCCGCCGGCCCGTGGTGCAGCAGGAAGACCGTGGGGTGGGGCGCGGTGCCGGTCTCCGGCTTGGAGATCAGCGCGTGGATGCGGCCGCCCTCGCCCTCGACGTCGATGTCCTCGACGGGCACGCTCGGCGGCGCGGGCGGCCCACCGGGGTTGACCACGACCTGTCCGTTGCTGGAGCGGATGACCGGCGGGCGGGAGGCGCTGGACCAGGAGTACTCGACGTGGCCGCCGGGCCGGGGAGCCGCCTCGTCGATCACGCCGTGCGGCGTGTCGATGAGGGTCAGGCCGCCGCCGGCCAGGTCGTAGCGGTGCAGGTAGCTGCGGGCCCGGTCGCCACGCAGGATCAGCAGGCCGCGGCCGTCGTCGTACCACTCGGCGTCCAGGTCGCCGGAGTCCCTCAGCCAGATCTCGCGCTGTTCGCCCGTCACCGGGTCCCATACCAGGGGTTCGTGGCGCTGGCGGCGCTCGTGCAGGGCGAGCAGGCGGCGGTCGCCCACGACGGGGGCGAAGCGGAGCCCGAGCACGCCCTTGCCGGGGCCGTCGTAGAGCTCGCTGACGGTCTCGCCGTTGGCACGGACGACGCGGAGCGCGGGGTGACGGAAATCGCCATATTCACCGTGATTTATCGCTATTAGCGAGCCGTCGAGGGACATGTCGCACACCCATGCCGCCTCGGTGTGCTCGTAGAGCAGCCGGTCCGGCTCGCCCTCGCGTACCAGGTGAATGCGGAACGTGCCGTCGCTGGCGAGGCTGATCGCCGCGACGCCGGTCGTGGACAGCGCGATGCCGCCGGGCTGGCCGAGCGGCAGGCTCGGGGCCACCGGCTCGTCGGGGCCGCCGGTGAACGGCTGGCGCATCCATCCGCCGAACTCGTCGCCCTCGGTGTCGGCGAACCAGTAGATCCACTGGCCGGTGGGGTCGATGGCGGCGTGCGCAGTGCCCTTGGGCCGGTCGGTCACCTGCCGGATGGTGCCCGTCACCCGATCCCAGGCGTAGACCTCCCACTTTCCCGTGGCGTTGGATCGGTAGATGGAGCGGTTCGGTGCCTGACGCGCCCAGGAGGGCAGCGTCATGCGCGAGGCCCGGAACCTGGCCTGCCAGCGTTCCTCCGCCTTCATTCCGCGCGCCCCCTCCCGTTGATATCCCGCGTGTCCCGGCCCGGGATGCCGTCCAGTATTGCGCCTGCGCCGGGGAAATACTCAGGGAATGTGGGGGAATTTCGGTCTAAATACCCCATCAGTAACACCAGTCGCACATGCCCGTCAAGGAGCAGGACTTGATCGGGGTGCGGGCTCGAAGGTAGATAGGTGAAAAGCCGCGTGCGTTACTACTTTCTGCTGACTTTTCGTGACTTCCGCGACTTTCGGGTCCTTTGTGGCATTTCGGGAGACATATCCTGCGATGCGCTCCTCAAGGTCGGCCACGTCGGTGTGCCAGGCACTCGGGCCCATCCCGACCACCTGGGCGATGTCGCCGGGGCTCAGCTCCATGTCGAACTCGATCGAGCGCCGCCCGGTCTCCGCGAAGCCCTCCATGCTGCGCGCGACCCTGCGGTCCTTCTCCTCGTCCACAGAAAGCAGTCCCAGCTCCTCGACCAGCGGGCTCAGATGCGTCCGCGCGGGCGTGACGACCACCACGACGCCGTCCGACCGCAGGATCCTCTTGAACTCGGGCCCGTTTCTGGGCGCGAAAACGTCGATCACCACGTCGGCCACCCCATCTCGGATGGGGAGCGGCCGCCACACGTCGGCCACGAAGGCTCCCGCCCTCGGATGCACCCGCGCCGCCCGGCGTACAGCGTGCTTCGACACATCGAACGCCATCCCGATGCCATCGCTCACGGCATTGAGCACGGTCGCCAGGTAGTGCCCGGTTCCCGCGCCGGCGTCGACGATCACCGGTGCGGTCCTGCCCTCCGCGCGGCGACCCTCGACGTCCCGGTCAGACACAGGACCTCCTGCTGGTCCCACGCCGTAACCGGCCTCCATTCCCGCCCCACGGTACGCCCTCAGCTCCCCGCCGTCATCCGTTTCGGTAGGAGACTCACGTTCTAGTGGAACGTTCTCGCCTCCGATGCGCTCCCGTACCGCTCTGCGGTGTTCCCGTACGGTCTCCGCGACGGCGTCGGCGAGCGGGGCGTAGTGGCCGGCGTCGAGGAACTCCGCCCTCGCGGCCACCATCGCCGCGCTGTCCGCCGTCCCGGGCGGCCTCGACCCGACGAGCAGGCTGACGTACCCCTGCCTGGCCACGTCGAACGCGTGCCCGTTGGCACACCGCAACGCCTCTTCGTCCAGCCGCACGCCGGCGCGGCAAACGGGGCAGATGAGGTATTCGACGATGTCAGCCAGCATGCGGCCCATTCTGGTGCACCGGGCCCGACGGGTGACGCTGGTCCGCTGGGCGGGCGCAGGCCCGGCGAGTGGCGCCGGCTTGTTGCGGTGTGGCTCTGCGACGCGGGGCGGCCGACACGGGGGTCAGGCGGCTGCCGCTTCGAGGAGGAAGGCGGCGTTGGAAGACGTGGAGCGGAGCTTGTCGACGAGGACCTGCAGTCCTTGCTGCTTCTCCAGCCCGACGAGCATGCGCCGCAGCCGCCAGACCACCTTCCGCTCCTCCGCGTGCAGCAGGATCTCCTCCCGCCGCGTGCCCGAGGTCTCCAGGTCCACGGCCGGGAACAGCCGCCGCTCGGCCAGCTCGCGGGCGAGGTGCAGCTCCATGTTGCCCGTCCCCTTGAACTCCTCGTACAGGTTGTTGTCCATCCGCGACCCCGTGTCGACGAGCGCGGTGGCGAGGATCGTGAGCGAGCCGCCGCCCTCGACGTTGCGGGCGGCGCCGAAGAAGCGCTTGGGCGGGTAGAGCGCGCGGGCGTCGATGCCGCCGGTGAGCACGCGCCCGCCGCCGGGCGCCAGATTGTTGTACGCCCGCCCCAGCCGGGTCAGCGAGTCGAGCAGCACCACGACGTCCCGCCCGGACTCGACGAGCCGCTTGGCCCGCTCGATGGCCAGTTCGGCGACGGCGGCGTGGTTGTGGTCGGGGTGGTCGAAGGTCGAGGAGAAGATCTCGCCCGCGATGGTGGCCCGCATCTCGGTGACCTCCTCGGGCCGCTCGCCCACGAGCACCACCATGAGGTGCACCTCGGGGTGGTTACGGGTGATCCCGGCGGCCATCGCCTGCAGGACCATGGTCTTGCCGGCCTTGGGTGGCGCGACGATGAGGCCGCGCTGTCCCTTGCCGATGGGTGCGAACAAATCGATGACGCGCGTGCTGAGCGACTCGGTCTCGATGGTGAGCCGCTCGGTGGGGTGCACAGGCGTCAGGTCGGCGAACCTGGGCCGCTCGCGCCACTGCGTGTCGCCGTTGACCGACTCCACGCGGGCGAGCTTGTTGCCGGCGAACGAGGCGACAACGTGGTCGCCCGGCCGCAGGTCGAACTGCTTGATTTTCTCGGGAGTAACGCGCACGTCACCCGGCTCCGGCAGGTGCCCGGCCCGGAGGAACGCGGATTTGTCGCGTATGTCCAGGAGGCCGCTCACCTGCCGCACGGGCGCGTCCGCGCGCTGTTCAGGAATGGTGTGCACAGACATGGTGAAACCCCTTTGGGGGAATGCGCCGGACCCGTGAAGGCCGGCGAGTGGTGAAAGGAAGCCGAGCCCCTCAACGGGAGGCGAGGCTGAGATCGAAGATCAGCGGAGCTGTAGCTCAACGCTGGTTGGAACATACCACACGATCTGACCCACTAAACGCCTAGCCCTCTTGGGCTATTCCCGGGCGATTCTTGGGTCTTCGCGCACAAGCACGGGACACGCCGCGTGACAATGTTCTTCTCGACACCGTACTGCGCGGAAAATTACCGCGGCCGGTGTATCGAAGGGCACAGAGCCCCCATCAGCGCAGCGTCATCGTGTCAAGTGACATGCAGGACCCCTGCAACTCGGTGAGGGTTCCATAGGACCGACAGCAACTCCTTGGGGGAGCGCACCATGAAGACCATCAACCACTGCCCGCGATGCCACCACGAGCTCGACGAGGGCCCGATCATGTACCGGTGCTCGAACTGCCGCCGCGCCGTCTACGCCGCCGACCTCGAGAACGAGTACGCACCGCACCACCACCGCGAGCCTGTCGCCGCCTAGTCTTGGGCGCGTGCCGCATCAATCGATAAACGTGTCCGGCGTCGAGGTGACACCGCTCTGCGACGCCGTGGGCCCGATGGGGTCGGCGATCCGCCGCCCGCTCGCCGAGATGTTCCCCGGTTCGGGGCTCCGGGACGAGCCGTGGGTCCTGCACTTCCACTGCTATCTGCTGCGTTCGGCGGCAGGCCGCCTCACCCTGGTCGACACCGGCATCGGCGGCGCCGACTCCCTGGCGTCGAGCTGGGCGCCGGTTCCAGGAACGATGGCCGGCGAGCTGGCCGCGACCGGAGTCACGCCCGCTGACATCGACACCGTCGTCCTCACCCACCTGCACAGCGACCACGCCAGCGGCGTGGTGACCGACGACGGCAGGCCGGCGTTCGAGAACGCGCGCCATGTGCTCCAGCAGGCCGAGCTGGACGCCGCGGCGGGGCCCGTGTTCGACCGGCTGCTCGCCCCGATCAAGGGGCAACTGCACGTTGTGGAGGGCCAGGCCGAGGTCGCGCCCGGAGTCCACGTGCACCTCACGGCGGGGCACACGCCCGGCCATCAGATCGTCCGGGCCGGCGACGTGGCCATGACAGGCGACCTCGTCCTTCATCCCGTGCAGCTCGACGACCCCGGCGTGCGTTACCTCTACGACGACGACCAGGAGGCGGCCGCACGCACCCGCGCCGAGGTGCTCGACGCGCTCAGGGCCGAGCGGGCCATTCTCGCCACCGCCCACTTCAGCGAGCCTTTCTTGCGTCTCTGAGAAGGACCAAGCACTGCTTCAGGTTCTGCCATAGTGCCGGTGTGAATGATTTCTGGGCCACGATCAACCGCGTGATCGCAGGGGCGGCGGCGTACATCACCGACGAACGAGGCCGGGTCCTGCTGGTCGATCCCAACTACCGCGAATACTGGTCCTTCCCCGGCGGCATGATCGACGCGGGCGAGCATCCGGCGCAGGCGTGCGCCAGGGAGGTGGCCGAGGAGGTCGGGCTCGAGGTGGAGGTCGGCAGGCTGCTGACCGTGGACTGGGTGGACGGGGTGCCGAACGTGCCGTACCCGGTGGTCACCTTCCTGTTCGACTGCGGCGAGGTGGCCTCCGACACGCCGATCACGCTGCAGACCGAGGAACTGGACGGCTACGGGTTCTTCACCGCCGAGGAAGCCGCGCGGCTGCTGCGGAGCCACGCCCACAAGCGACTGCTGGCCGCCGCGGCCGCCCGGGAGTCCGGCGGGATGTCGTATCTAGCGCCCAGTCATGACCGGCTGGCCGGATAGGAGCGCGGAGGGCAGGCCCACCATCGCGGTCAGGCCGCCGTAGGGCGAGGGCGACAGGGTGACCTTGATGCCGTGCCGGGCCGCCAGCCTGCCGACCACGAACAAGCCGAGCCGGTCGCTCTGCGCCAGGTCGAACTCCGGCGTCGTCGTCAGCCGGTCGTTCAGCTCGTCGAGCTCGGCGCGGGGCAGACCGAGCCCCCGGTCCTCGACCTCGACCATCAGGCCGTGCGAGGTCGCCGTGCTCCGCAGGTCCACCCTGGTCTGGGGCGGGGAGAACAGCGTGGCGTTCTCGATCAGCTCGGCCATCAGGTGGGCCACGTCCGTGACCGCCGAGCCCAGCAGCGAGACCGGCGGCGTCTGGAGCACCTCGACCCGCTCGTACTCCTCCACCTCGGCCACGGCCGCGCGCAGCACGTCGTGGATCGGCACCGGGTTGCGCCAGCCGCGGCCCGGGACCTGGTCGGAGAGGATGATCAGGCTCTCGGCGTGCCGGCGCATGCGGGTCGTGAGGTGGTCCAGCTTGAACAGATCCGCCAGCAGCTCCGGCTGCTCGGCCGCCCGCTCCATGCTGTCGAGCTGGAGCAGCTGCCGGTGCAGCAGTGACTGGTTGCGCCTGGCCAGGTTCACGAAGACCTGGCTGACGCCGTGCCGCAGCCTGGCCTGGTCCACCGCGGCCTCGACGGCCGTGGACTGCACGTGGTTGAACGCCTGGACAATGTCGTCGACCTCGGCGCTGTGCGTCCTGACCTCGAGTGGCGCGATCTCGGCCGGCGTGGGCGCGGCCGTGTTCGTACGCAGCCGCTTGACCAGCCCGGGCAGCCGTACCTCGGCCAGCTCGGTGGCGGCGTCGCGGAGCCCGGCCAGCTCGCGCACCAGGCGCTTGCGGAAGCGGAACGAGAGCATGATCGAGGCGATGACGGCGACCAGGCCCACGCCGCCCGCCACGCCGATCTTGACCAGCATGCCGATGGCCGTCGGGGTGACCCGCTCCGTGATGCCGGCCACGGCCGCGGCCTGGTTGCGCTCGACGGCCCGCCACAGGTTCTCGGCGTCCACGGGCCAGGTGGCGGCCGTCGCAGGCAGGCCGTTCGCGGCAGCCTGCCCCCTGATGGCGTCCTCCGCCTGCAGGAACTCCTGGTAGACGGGCGAGGCGGACAACGTCTCGTACGGCCCCCGCAGGCCGGAGTCCAGGTACGAGAGCGCCTGCGCGAACAGCAGCCGCCTGGTCGCGGCCATCCCCGTGAACGCCTCCCGATCCCTGGGATCCACCTGGCCCTTGGCCAGCACCACGGCGATCATCGCCCGTTCCCTGGACAGCACGTCCTTGGCCTCGCCCAGCATGGTGATGGCCTTGGCCTGCTGATAGAGCGCCATGTCGGGGACCAGCACCATGGCGTCGTACATGCGGAAGGACGCGTCCACGATCTGGCTGTAGCCGTCGATCACGTCGAGCGGCGCGACGCTCGCGCCGTCCACGTCCTTGCGGACCTGAGCGAGCTGGTCGAGCTTGCCGTTCAGCGCGTTGAGCTGCGCGGTCATCTCGGGCGACAGGTCGCGCAGGTTCTTGATCAGGCTGCGGAACGTCACCACGGCCCGGTCGGTCTGGCCGCGCCGCTTGGCGAGCGCGTCCGCGCCCCGCCCGCTGACCAGCAGCTCCACGGAGGACAGCCGCTCCTCCTGCAGCGCGATGTTGACCTGCTCCGACGGCGTGGCCAGGTTCGTGACCAAATCGTTGATCGAGAGCAGGCGGACACCGTCCGCGCCGGTCAGGCCGGCCGCGAACGCCCACAGCCCGACGAGGGACAGCAGCGGGACGAGCAGCAGGATGAGGAGCTTCACAGCAATGGGACGGCCACGCTTGGGGGGCATGCGACCTCCGGGTGCATGATGAGATCGCCTCGCAGATTACACCCCCCTTTGGAAGGATTTCTGTGCGTCTTCCGCGTTCTTTCTCCGGCTGGACCATCGCGGTCTTCGGATTCCTCGCCTTCGCCTTGGGGCTGCTCGGGCTGATCTCGCCTGGCACGCAGCTGTCCATGCTGGGTTTCGAGGTGCTCGAAGTACGGCCGGCCGGCGACTATACGGCGGTTTTCATGGCCGCTTCCTCGATGGCGGCGGTGAACATGGGCGTCTACTACATGTTCGCGGCGTCGGCGGACTACACGCCGTTCTTCCGTTGGACCGTGCCGTTCAGGCTCGTGACGTTCACCGTCTTCACCACGCTGGTGGTGACAGGGACGGCGCCGTCGGGGTTCTTCGGCGTCGGGCTGTGGGAGGGGCTGGGGGCGTTGATCACGGGGTTCGCGCTCTGGCGCGAGGGCAAGCTGATGCCCTCGCGCCAGGCGGCCTGATCACGGGTTGTCGGGGCCGCGGGCCACGAGACGGTCGCCGGTCGTGCTCTCGCGTTCCAGCCGCCGTTCCAGATCGCGTTTCTCGTCCTCCAGCCGGGCCACCTCGCTGGAGGCCTCGGCCCTGGCGCTGCGCAGCCTGCGGCGTTGCCTGGCCGTCCGGCGCGAACCCGAGCCCAGCATCCAGAGTCCCAGCGCCAGGACGGCCATGGTGACCGCGCCCGCCAGGAACATCTCCAGGTGGTTGAGCTCGAAGGTGTATCCGAACAGGATGTACCTGGAGCTCTCCTCGGAGAGGACCAGGGCAACCGCGCCGCCGGCGAGCAGGACCAGGAGAAGACCCAAAAGAATCATCCAACTCACCCCTTGTCGTCAGAGCGCGGTTCACCTTCCCCGAAGGCGCCGGGGTATGCGCGAGGATGACGTTCATGAGACCCGAGCCCGGACAGGTGCTGCACTTCTCCGAGGACCCGACGATCGAGCGGTTCGTCCCGCATGTGGCGCCCACGAGCGCGCTGACCGAGCCGTACGTGTGGGCGGTCGACCACGACCGCTGCCCCGACTACTGGTTCCCCCGTGCCTGCCCGCGGGCGATGGCGTGGGTGGGTCCCCGCACCACAGAGGAGGACAAGGCCCGGATCATCGGACTGGGCTGCGGTGAGCGGGTGCACGCGATCGAATACGGCTGGCTCGACGCCCTCAGGGACGTCAAGCTGTACGCCTACCGCCTGCCTGCCGATGACTTCTTGCCCATCGGCGACCCGCCGAGCGCGGTGGTCGCGAAGGTGCCGCTCGAGCCGCTGGGCCCGCCCGAGCGCGTCGGCGACCTGTTCGAGCTGCACGAAGAGGCGGGGATTCAGCTGCGGGTGCTGCCCAACCTGTGGGCGTTCTGGCAGGAGGTGATCGAGAGCACGCTGGAGTTCAGCGGGATTCGGCTGCGCAACGCTCGTCGATGAGCGTCACCAGCGTCTCCAGCGGCATCGAGGCGGGCGGGAGCTTCTCGCGGGCGTGCCGGTTCGCCTCGCGCCGCAGCACCTCGTTGACCGGGGTGGGCATGCCGTGCAGGCGGCCGAGCAGGACGATCTCGCCGTTGAGGTAGTCGGCCTCGATGGAGCCGCTGGCCCTGGCCAGGCTCTGCCAGGACGAGCCGCCGCCGCGGGCGACGCCTTCGATGGGACGCACGTCCACCTGGTGGCCGCGTACCTGGGCCTCGTCCTCGGGGGTGGAGTAGGCGATGCCGGCCTTGTCCAGCACGTCCATGGCCTCGGCACGGACCCGGTTCACGACCGCCGCCATACCGTCGGGGTGGCCGACAAGAGCCTCCACGGCGTTGGCGAGGTTGCCGAGCAGCTTGCCGTGCTTCCAGCGCATCACGTCGGGGACCGTACGGGCCAGGAGGCCGTGCTTGCCGAGGTCCGTGACGATCTGCGCAGCGAGGTCGTCCACACCTTGTGGATAGCGTCCGACGTGCAGCATGCCCGAGTAGGGGTGGGCGTGGGCGGCGATCACGCCGGGCTCCAGGTGCTGGGCGGGCAGCCACACGCACATGCCGTAAACGCGGGAAAACCGCCGTAGGACCGTGCGCTCGTTGTCGACGCCGTTCTGGGCGCACACCACGGGCAGGTCCGTCGGCCAATCGGCCAGCGCGGCGATCGTGTCCTGGGACTTGGTGGCCAGGATCAGCACGTCGTTGTCGCGGGCCGGCACGGGGCCGTCGGCGGCGGGGATGTCGAGGGTCTCGGTGGTCTCAGGGGTGATCAGGCGCAGGCCGTCGCTCTTCAGCGCCTCGTAGTGCGCGCCTCTCGCGATGAGGAGAACGTCGTGCCCGCCTTGGTACAGGCGGGCACCAATGGTTCCACCAACGGCTCCTGCTCCGATCACTATGTAGCGCATTGTCCGAGGATGTCATCCCTCATTTGGCAAGTGCTACCTGGGTCTGCGTCGTCACGGCGGTGCCGCGCGTACGTTCCCGCATGATCGTCTTGAGGACGCGCCAGCCGTCGCGGACGGCGTTCAGGTTGCTGACGCCGTAGATGCGGGAGCGCTCGTGGCTGGGGACCTCGCGGATGACGAGCCCGGCCTGGGCGGCGCGGACGTTCATCAGCGTCTCGATTTCGAAACCGTCGCAATCGAGGTCAAGGGCCTCCAGGTGGCGCGTCCAGAAGGCGTTGTAGCCATAGCAGAGGTCGGTGTAGCGGGTGCCGTAGAGCAGGTTGGTCAGCCCGGTGAGCACCTTGTTGCCGAGCGAGCGCCACGGGCTGAGGTCGTCGGAGCCGCCGCCGGGCGCGTACCTGGAGCCCTTGGCGAAGTCGGCGCCGGCGAGCAACGTGTCGACGAAGGAGCGGATCTCACGGCCGTCCGTGGAGCCGTCGGCGTCGATCATCACGATGATGTCGCCCCTGGCGGCTTGGAAGCCCTCGATGAGCGCGTTGCCCTTGCCGCGCCGGGTCTGTACGACGACCCGCAGGTCGGGGCGCAGCCTCCGCGCCACGGCGATGGTGTCGTCGGTCGAATTGCCGTCGACCAGGATCACCTCGTCGATCCAGTCGGGCAGCGTGGCGAACACATGGGGAAGGTTCTCGGCCTCGTTCATCGCGGGAACGATGACACTGACGCTGGCGGCGGAAAGCTGCTTGTTCATGAGAACAAGGTCCTCCTACATACATGCAACGCACTTGAAGTCCCCTTGCATTGGTCTACCTCATGCGATTCTGGCCTCTTCCGCCCGTGCGATGATCTCGGCCACGGTCTCGTCCGGCGTCTGCCGCGAGGTGTCCAACCACAGGCCGATGCGCGGGGTCTCGCGGCGGAGCGCCTGGTCGAGCGCTGCCACGGTCCAGTCCCCGTAGCCGGTCTTGGCACGCTCCCCCTCGCGGCGCTCCACCGCGGCCTGGTCGGGGGCGAGCACCACCACCTGCAGGGGCCGAGTCCGGATCCATGTCACGAAGCGCTCCAGATCCGCGCCGAGCACGACGTCCTGCACGATCGCGGTGAAGCCTGCCTCGGCGTACTGGTCGGCCACGGCGGCCGCGATCCGGTAGCGCAGGTGGAGCTGGCGCGTCGCCTCGTCGGCGAGCTGCGGGGTCATCTCGGCCCGGCCGGAGACCACCATGCGCCGGAAGGTGTCCCCGCGTACATGGGCGGCCCGGGGCAGCCGCTCCGCCAGGGCCTGGGCCACAGTGGACTTTCCCGAGGCGGAGATGCCGGTGATCAGCACGGCGCCGGTCACGCGCCGACGAGCTTCCTCACCCGGTCGGCGCCGACGGCGAGCAGGAGCGTGGGGAGCCGCGGGCCGGTGTCGCGGCCGACCAGCAGCTTGTAGAGCAGGGCGAAGAAGGCCCGTTGCGCGGCCTTCAGCTCCGGGGTGGGATCGGCGTCGGCGGGCAGCCCCGCCTGGAGCTTCGGCACTCCATACACGAGCGTGGTCAGCCCGTCGAGTGACCAGTCGTCGAGGCCGTCGGCCAGCAGCCGCAGCGACTCCCGCTCGCTCGCGCCGAGCGAGTCGAGCAGCTGCTCGTCCGGCGACTCCCGCACCCGCGTGCGCTGGTCGGCGGGCAGGTGGGCGTCGACCCAGTGCTGCGCCCGGTCCAGGCGGGGGCGGGCCGCGTCGAGGTCGCCGATCCCGTCGAGGTCGCGCAGGATCCGCAGGGTCTGCTCGGTGTGGCCGGTCGTGATGTCCACGATGGAGGCCAGCGTCCGGTACGGGACGGGGCGCGGGGTGACGGGCAGCGGGCCCTCGGCCGTGTGCACCGCCCGGTCGTACGCCGCCAGCTCGGCGGGCTGGGCCTGGCCCGCGGCCACCTTGCGGCCCAGGGCGTCCCACTCGTCGTAGAGCCGGTGGATCTCCTGGTCGAAGGCGATCTTGAAGGACTGGGCCGGCTTGCGGCGGGCGTACAGCCAGCGCAGCACGGGCGCCTCCATGATCTCCAGGGCGTCGGCCGGCGTCGGCACGTCACCCTTGGAGCTGCTCATCTTGGCCATGCCGGTGATCCCGACGAACGCGTACATGGGGCCGATCGGCTGCTTCCCGTCGAACACGTCGGACACGATCCGGCCGCCGACCGTCCACGCCGAGCCAGGGGAGTGGTGGTCGACGCCGGACGGCTCGAAGATCACACCCTCGTACGCCCACCGCATCGGCCAGTCGACCTTCCACACCAGCTTGCCGCGGTCGTGCTCGGCCAGCCGGACGGTCTCGCCGAAGCCGCACTCGCAGGTGTAGGCCAGCTCCGTGGTGGCGTCGTCGTAGGCGGTGACCGTCGTGAGGTCGCGCCCGCACAGGTCGCAGTACGGCTTGTACGGGAAGTAGTCCTCCACCTGCTTCGACCGGTGACGCGACAACACGGCGTCGATCGCGGCCCGCTCGCGCACCGCCAGCAGGATCTGCTCCCGGTAGACCCCCGAGGTGTATTGCTCGGTCTGGCTGATCATCCGGCACTGCACGCCCAGCTCGGCCATGGCCTCGATCATGGGCGCCTTGAAGTGCTCGGCCCAGTTGGCGTGTGTGCTGCCCGGCGGGGCGGGCACCGACGTCAGCGGCTTGCCGATGTGCTCGGCCCACGACGGGTCGATGCCCGCGGGCACCCTGCGGAAGCGGTCGTAGTCATCCCAGGACAGCAGGTGCGTGCACGCGACCCCACGCCGCCTGATCTCGTCGGCGACGAGGTGGGGCGTCATGATCTCACGCAGGTTGCCCAGGTGGATCGGTCCGGACGGGCTCAGGCCGGAGGCGCAGACGATGGGGGCGCCAGGTGCGCGTTTCTCCGCCTCGGAGATCACTTGGTCCGCGAACCTGGACACCCAATCGGTCTCGCCACTCGTAGCCATCGGGCCATTCTCGCGGTTCCCGGCAGCTAAGGCCAACGGAACCGCGGATCAGGACAGGGTCACCGCGTACGGGTCCCAGCCGGCCGGAAGCGGCTCCGGCGCGGTCAGGCTCGAGATGATGGGACGGAACTCCGAGCGCTCGCCGGAATCCGTGATGGCGACCATGAGCTCCAGCACGTGGTAGGCCAGCTCACCGGACGCCCGATGCGGGGTCCCCGCGCGGATCGACCTGGCCATGTCAAGGACGCCGATGCCGCGCCCGGCCGTGGTGCCGGACAGCGGCAGCTCCCGCCAGTCCGTATCGTGCAGGCCGCGGGCCAGCAGCGGGCCTTCGAAGGTGTTCGGGTCGGGGAGCGACAACGCGCCCTCGGTGCCGATGATCTCGATCATCCTGCGGTTGACGGCCGAGTCGAAGCTGAACGTGGCCGCTGCCGTGGCCGTGCCCGGGAAGTCGAGCAGGGCGTTGACATGGGTCGGCACGTCCACCGGGAAGATCTTCCCGGCCTTGGGCCCCGAGCCGACGACCCGCTGGTCACGGGCCCTGCGGCTGTCCGCCGCCACCCGGGCGACGGGGCCGAGCAGGGACACCAGGGCGGTCAGGTAGTAGGGACCGAGGTCGAACAGCGGGCCGCCGCCGGGCTGGTAGAAGAACTCGGGGTTGGGATGCCAGGACTCCGGGCCGAGGCTCTGCGTGGCCGCCGTGACGGCGACCGGCTCGCCGATGAGGCCCGAGCGCAGGGCGTGCACCGTGGACTGGAGCCCGGCGCCGAGGAAGGTGTCGGGGGCGCCGCCGACCCGGAGGCCGAGGTTGGCGGCCTCGGCCATGATCTTCGTGCCTTCGTCGGTGTTCATGGCGAGGGGCTTCTCGCCGTAGATGTGCTTGCCCGCGCGCAGCGACTCCAACGCGACGGCCGCGTGCGCCGACGGGATGGTGAGGTTGACGACGAGCTCGACCTCGGGCACGGCGAGCACCGTCCCGAGGTCACCCGACAGGGGGACGTCGTACTCGCGCGCGACCTCGGCGGCACGCTCGGCGTCGAGGTCCGCGATGCCGAGCACGCGTACGTCGGGGAAGGCAGTGAGATTGCGGAGGTACTGGCCACTGATGTTTCCGGCGCCGACCAGGGCGACGCCGACGGGGCCATGACTCAAGAGCTCTCCAAGGAGGTGAGGTAGGCGTGGCTGTCCGCGAGAGCGGCGAAGATGTCGGTCGCGCACTCGTCGAGCTCGACGATGCGCCAGGCGCCGGGCGCGGCGGCAAGGATGCCGGGCACGGGCATGACGCCCTGGCCCACCGCGACGTGCGGCTCGCCCTTGACCACCGGCCCGTCCTTGACGTGCAGCGCCAGCGTGCGCTCGGCCAGGCGGCCGAGCAGGGCGGGCACGTCGGCTCCGCCCACGGCCGCCCAATAGGTGTCGATCTCCAGGAACACCTCGGGGGCGAGCAGGTCGGCCAGCACCTCGATGGCGTGCCGGCCGTCGACCCGCGGCTCGATCTCCCACCAGTGGTTGTGGTAGCCGATCCGCATCCCGTGCCCCGCCGCCTGCTCGGCCAGGCCGTTCAGCAGGTCGGCGGTGCGCTGGAGGCCGTCGCGCGTGGTGAACTCCTCCTCGGCGATGCCGCCGGGGAGAATCGCCAGGTCCGTGCCGATCGTGGCGATCGCGTCGAAGACCTCTGCGGGTTCCCGGCTGAGAAGCGCGTACGCGTGCGTGCTCGACACGCTCAACCCCAGGTCGTCGGCCACCTGACGGAAGCCCTTGGGGTCGGCCGTCGGGTCGTAGGGCTCCACCGCCCGGTACCCGATCTCCGCGATGCGCCGTAACACGGCGTCGCGGTCGGCGGCCATCGCCTCCCTGACCGTGTAGAGCTGGACGCTGATGGGTTTGCTCATCCGCGTACCCCCATGAGGTGCTCGAGCGCGAGCTGGTTGAGCCGGGTGAAGTGGAAGCCGCGCAGGGCCGCCGCCTCGACGTCGAAGTCGTCCTTGGCCAGGTCCTGCCAGGTCTCGCCCGCCGCCAGCGTGGGCTGGGCCAGCTCGTCCACGCGCGAGGCGCGGATGGCCTCCTGGACCTCGGGGTCCTGGCGGAACTTGGCGGCCTTGTCCTTGAGGATCAGGTACGTGCGCATGTTCGCCGCGGCCGAGACCCACACGTCCTCGGGGTCATCGGTACGCAGCGGCTTGTAGTCGAAGACGAGCGGGCCGTCGTAACCGTGGCTCTCCAGCAGGTCCACCAGGAAGAACGCGCTCTTCAGATCGCCGTGCCCGAAGATCAGGTCCTGGTCGTACTTCGGGCCGTGCTGGCCGTTGAGGTCGATGTGGAAGAGCTTGCCGCGCCACAGGGCCTGGGCGATGCCGTGCACGAAGTTGAGCCCGGCCATCTGCTCGTGGCCGACCTCGGGGTTGACGCCCACCATCTCGGGGTGCTCAAGCTCGTTGATCAGGGCCAGGGCGTGGCCGATCGTGGGCAGGAGGATGTCGCCGCGGGGCTCGTTCGGCTTGGGCTCGATGGCGAAGCGGATGTCGTAGCCCTTGTCGATGACGTACTGGCAGATGAGGTCCAGGCCCTCCTTGTAGCGGTCCATGGCGGCCTTGACGTCCTTGGCGGCGTCGGATTCGGCGCCCTCGCGCCCGCCCCAGCACACGTACGTCTTCGCGCCCAGCGAGGCGGCCAGGTCGAGGTTGCGCATGACCTTGCGCAGGGCGTAGCGGCGCACGTCGCGGTCGTTGCTGGTGAAGGCGCCGTCCTTGAACACCGGGTGGGTGAACAGGTTCGTGGTGGCCGCGGGAACCTTCATGCCGGTCTCGTCCAGGGCCTTCCTGAAGGCGGCGATGGCCTTGTCCCTGTCGGGCTCGACGGCGAGCAGGTCGTCGTCGTGGAAGCTGACGCCGTAGGCGCCCAGCTCGGCCAGGCGGTGCACGGTCTCCACCGGGTCGAGCGCGGGACGGGAGGCGTCGCCGAACGGGTCGCGGGCCTGCCAGCCCACGGTCCACAGACCGAAGGAGAAGCGGTCGTCCGGGGTCGGGGTGAATGCGGTCATTTGCGTGCGCTCCCTGATATTAGTCCATAATCTGTACATAATCCTGAGGAGGTGGATGGGGTGTCGTCAAGAGGTGTCCGGCATGATTCCATGCGTGCCCGTAACTTGGCCGTAGTACTCGACGCCATCCACCGAACAGGACCTCACACCCGGGCCGCGCTCGCTGAGATGACCGGATTGACCAAGACCACCGTGTCGAGTCTGGTCGCGGACCTGCTGGAGGCGGGGGTGGTGACCGAGAGCGGCGCGGTGCGCGGCGGCGAGCGCGGCCGGCCGGGCGTGGCGGTGAGCCTGAGCGGCCACCGGGTGGCCACGCTGGGGCTGGAGATCAACATCGACTATCTCGCCGCCTGCGTGGTCGACCTCACCCGCACCGTGCGGCTGCGCCACACAAGAGCGGCCGACAACCGCAACTCCAACCCGGCCGAGATCCTGGAGCAGCTGCGTGACCTGGTGAAGGAGATCACCGTCGAGGCCGAGTCGGCGGGGTTGCGGATCATCGGCGCAGCCCTGGCCGTGCCGGGCACCGTGGAGGGCGGGGTGCTGCGGAGCGCGCCGCATCTCGGGTGGCGGGACGTGCGCGTGGAGGACGTGATCGACCTGTCGCTGGCGATCGACAACGAGGCAAACCTGGCGGCGTTGGGCGAGCTCTGGTTCGGCTCAGGTACTCCAGACTTTCTGTACGTGTCCGGCGAGATCGGCATCGGCGCCGGCCTCGTCGTCGGCGGCACGGTGTTCCGCGGCACGTTCGGGCTGGCCGGCGAGCTGGGCCACGTCGTCGTCGTGCCCGACGGGCCCACGTGCCGATGCGGCGGCCGGGGCTGCCTGGAGGTGTACGCCGGCCAGGACGCCCTGCTCGGTCCACTGGACTCGGTGGCCACTCTGGTGGCGCGGCTGGAGTCGGGCGACGCGCGGGCGCAGGATGCGTGCCGGCGGGCCGGGCACGCGCTCGGCGTGGCGCTCACCTCGGCGGTCCACCTGCTCGACCCCGGCAGGATCGTGCTCGGCGGGATCTTCGCGCGACTCTTCCCGTGGCTCGAAGGGCCGGTGGCGGACGGGATGGCCGCCCGGCTCGGGCAGATGCGCGGCGCGCCACCGCACCTGGTGGTCTCGGAGACCGGCGCGGACGCGGCGGTGCTGGGGGCCGCCGGGCTGGTCATCCAGCGCATCCTCGCCGACCCGGCCCAGGTCCTCGGCCTTTAACATGTCGCCATGCTGGTCATCGAGGAGCGCACCATCGAGGACGACGAGCTGGCCGCGTTGCTGGACGCGGCGTTCGAGGAGCTGGTGGTCCGCTACGGGCGTGAGGGCCGTTCACAGGTGCGGGCCGGGGCCCGCTATCTCGTGGCGTCCATAGGCGGCGACGCCGTCGGGTGCGGCGCCGTCCAGCCAGTGGACGCCGTGACCGGGGAGCTCAAGCGGATGTACGTGGTCCCCGGCCACCGCGGGCAAGGCATCGCCACGTCATTGTTGTCGGCGCTGGAGGAGCTGGCCCGCGGGCTGGGCTATCGCCGGCTGCGGCTGGCGACGGGCGTGCGGCAGCCGGAGGCCATCGCGCTGTACGAGCGGTGCGCGTACACGCTCACCGAGCCGTACGGCAAGTACGTGGACGCGCCGCTGACCCGCTGCTACCAGAAGGCACTGGCTCAGTAGTAGCCCTTCTCGCCGTCCAGCAGCTCCCTGATGATGTCGGCGTGGCCGGCGTGCCTGGCGGTCTCCTCGACCATGTGGATGAGCATCCAGCGCAAGGTGCCGCCTGCCGACTTGAAGTCGGGGTGTTTGCCCACGTCGTCCAGCGAGTGCGCGGCCACGATCTCGTTGGAGACGGCGCACTGGCGCTCGTACTCGTCGAGGAGCCGGGCGAGCGGGACACCCTCGACCCTCATGTCGGCGTCCTCGACCGTATCGTCGAACCCCGGGTTGCCGGCCTGGTCGCGGCCCAGGAACAGCACCTCGAACCAGCTGTGCTCGGTCCAGCGCATGTGGGAGACCAGGCCCGCCATCGTCATGAGGGGCGAGGCGGGCAGGACCGGGCGGTGGGCGTCCTCCTCCGACAGGCCTTCGCATTTCCACTGGATGATGGCGCGTTGCATGCCGAGCCAGCCGACGAGCTGGGTGCGCTCGTCTGCTACGAGGGGAGGGCGTACGCGAGGAATGGTCATGGGGTCGGACGCTACTTCAGTGGCTGCGGCAGGCGCACGGCATTTTCTCAGGCCCCGGCGCGGAGCAGGCGCTCGATCGCACCGACTGTCTGACCATGGGCCGCGGGTCCCAATCACACCTTGGACCCGCGGCCTATCGTCAGGGGCTCGTGCACTGGTAGCCGGAGGGCACCTGCGTGTTCCCGTTGGGGCGGGAGGCTTGGAAGCCGAACGTCGTGCTCTGGCTCGCCGCGAGCGTGCCGTTGTGCCCGGCGTTCCGCGCTGTGACGGTCTGCCCGCTGACGCTCAGCGTGGCGTTCCACGATCCCGTGATGGTGTGGCCGGCGGGCAGCGTGAACGTCACCGTCCAGCCGTTGATCGTGGACGTGCCGGTGTTGCCGACCGTGACGGGCTGGATCACGTAGCCGGTGCCCCACTGGGACTGGGTGGCCGGCGTCGCCGTGCATCCGCCGGTGGTGGTGCCGCCCGACGTGGTGACCGTGATCGTGTTGGACACGGGGGAGAGGTTGCCTGCCGCGTCGCGGGCGCGGACCTGGTAGCGGTAGGTGGTGTTCGCGGTCAGTCCGGTGTCGGTGAACGACGTGGTCGCCGAGGTGCCTGTCTGGGCGAAGGCGCCGCCGGACGAACCGGGAGCGCGCAGGATGTCGTAGCCGGTCACGCCGACGTTGTCGGTCGAGGCGGTCCACGACAGGGTGGCGCTGGTGCCGGTCGTTCCGGACGCGGCCAGGTTGCCCGGGGCGGTCGGCGCGGTGGTGTCGGTTCCGCTCGTGGCCGGCGGGATGCGGATGATGCGGTCGTCCTGGGCCACCGGAGTGCCGCGGCCGTCGCGGTTGCTGGTCGCCACCCAGAGCCAGCCGTCCGGTCCGACCGCGACCGCGCGCAGCCGCCCGTAGGCGGACTGGAGCTCGGCCAGCGGGGTGCCCGCGCCGCCGCTGCTGGTCAGCGGCACCGTCCACAGCCGCTGGCCGCGCAGCGCCGCCGCGAAGAGCGTGTTGTTGGCGTACGCCAGCCCGCTCGGCGACGCCTCCGCCGTCGTCCACGTGACGATCGGGTTGCGGAAGGACGTGTTGCCGCAGGTGCCCTCGCACGTGGGCCAGCCGTAGTTGCCGCCCGCGACGATCTGGTTGATCTCGTCCCAGGTGTTCTGGCCGAACTCGGTGGCGTACATCCTGCCTTGGGAGTCCCAGGCCAGGCCCTGCACGTTGCGGTGGCCGTAGCTCCAGACGCGGGAGCCGGAGAACGGGTTGCCCGACGGGATCCCGCCGGTGGGCGTCATGCGCAGGATCTTCCCGGCCGGGCTGTTGAGGTTCTGGGCGTTGGCGGTGTTGCTGGCGTCGCCGGTCGCCACGTACAGCATGCCGTCCGGGCCGAACGCGATGCGGCCGCCGTCGTGGATGGCGGCGCTCGGGACCCCGGAGAAGATCACCGTCTGCGTCTGAGGGGCGCTCAGCTGGAGCCTGACCAGGCGGTTGTCGCCGCTGGTGCTGGTGAAGTACGCGTACACCCAGCCGTCCTGAGCGTAGGAAGGCGACACGGCGATGCCGAGCAGGCCGCTCTCACCCGAGGCGCTCACCCCGCTGATCGTGGCCACCGTGGTGGGCGTCTGGCCGGGACGTACCTGGACGATGCGGCCGGTGTTCCGCTCGGAGGCCAGCGCGCTGCCGTCCGGCAGAAACGCCAGCGCCCACGGAACCTGCAGGCCCGTGACGGAGACCTCGGCCCGGGAGAAGTCGAAGCCGCCCACCACCTGGGCGCGTGCCTCGGGAACGTTGATGAACAGTGCGAGCAGCGCCAAGATCAGAGCCGGAACGACACGGGCGCGCATGACGGACTCCTTGACCGGATCGCCGTGGGCGGATGTCAGCACCGTAGGCATGCGGACGGCCCAAGCTCAATCATTGTGCCGGGCGCGATCCGGTGATCTGCGACGACGGCTGAAACTTTCAACGACTGTGGCAGCGCGGCCGCCCCGTAGGCCGCTCCCTATCAGAAGAGGTCTGCCATCCACCATTTGGTGGATTTTCGGATCAACCACATCCACCGCGAATCCCGGCCGAGCGGGCGATCCCCATCGTGAGCTGGAAAATCATGATTGATCCATGGCAGTCATCGACGTCACCGACCTCACCAAGAGGTACGCGGGCCACACCGTACTGAACGGCATCTCGTTCTCCGTCGAAGAAGGCGAGATCTTCGGCCTCCTCGGCCCCAACGGCACCGGCAAGACCACCACCGTGGAATGTGTGGAGGGCTTGCGACGCGCCGACAGCGGTTCGATCCGGGTGCTCGGCCTCGACCCCGTCAGGGACGGCCGCGAGCTGCGCGAGCGCATCGGGGTGCAACTCCAGCACACCCAGCTGCCCGAGAACATCAAGGTCTGGGAAGCGCTCGACCTGTACGCCTCCTTCTACGCCAAGCCGCGCGACTGGCAGGAGCTGCTGGAGGAGTGGGGCCTGGCCGACAAGCGCAACGCCCGCTTCGGCAAGCTGTCGGGCGGCCAGAAGCAGCGGCTGTTCATCGCGCTAGCCCTGGTGGGGAACCCGCGGGTGGCGTTCCTCGACGAGCTCACCACCGGGCTCGACCCGCAGGCGCGCCGAGCCACCTGGGAGCTGATCAAGAAGGTACGGGCGTCCGGCGTGACCGTGGTCCTGGTCAGCCACTTCATGGACGAGGTGGAGGAGCTCTGCGATCGCGTCGCGGTCTTCGACCGGGGACGCATCGTGGCGACCGGCACCCCGGCAGAGCTGATCGACGGCGTTGACGCCGAACACCAGATGCGGTTCACGCTGATGGCCGGGGACACCAGCGACCCGGCCGCCCTGCTGGCCGGCCTTCCCGGCGTGTCGAGCGTGACCCGTGACGGCACCCAGGTGACCGTCAGCGGCCGGGGCGATTTCGCCACCGCCGTCACCTCGGCCCTGGCCCGCAACCTCATCCCCGTCGCCGACCTGCGCATCGACAAGCGCACGCTCGACGACGCGTTCCTCGCCCTGACCGGCCGCTCGTTCCACCTCTGAGGAGATCCCGACATGACCGTCATCGCCAAGCTCACCACCGTCGAGCTCAAGCTGCTGGCACGCGAGCCCGGCTCGATCTTCACGATCCTCATCCCGCTGTTCATCCTGATCGTCTTCGGCAGCTCGATCGCGCCGGGAGACACGGTGCTCCTGCCGATGACCCTGGCGATCGCCGTGGGCCTCGTGGGCCTTTACCAGGTGCCGACCACCCTGGCCACGTACCGGGAACGGGGCATCCTGCGCCGCCTCTCCACCACTCCGGTACGCCCGGGGAGCATGCTGGGGGTGCAGCTCATCCTCCAGTTCGTCCTCGCATTGACCGCCTGCGCCCTGCTGCTCGCCGTCGCGGGCACTGTCCTGAGCGCGCACGTGCCCACCCAGGCGGTGCCGTTCGCCGTCGTCTTCCTGCTGGGCACGGCCGCGATGTTCGCCATCGGCCTGCTGATCGCGGCTCTGGCGGCGAACGGGCGCAGCGCCAACGGGGTGGGCGTGATGCTGTACTTCCCGATGGCGTACCTGGCCGGTTTGATCCAGCCCGTCGGTCAGATGCCCGTTATCCTGGCCCGTATCGGTGAATTCACCCCCTTGGGCGCTTTTCGGCGGACTCTTCAGGACGTCTGGGCGGGTGTGTCGCCTGACCTCCTGCTGCTGGGTGTCATGGCCGCGTACGCGGTGCTCGTCAGCCTCGCCGCAGCCAAGTTCTTCCGCTGGGAATGAGGGGTGTCGAGGGTGGCGGACACACGCCTGGACCGATGGGAGCGGCTCCTCGAGCGCCTCATGGCTGCCGTCCCCTACCTGCTGCTGGCGATCTCCACGGTGCTCGCCTGGCTCACCGACGACCGTACGTGGACGTACCATCTGATCACGCTCGGCCTGGCCGCGCTCGCCGCGGCCTGGATCCGGCTTATGGTGGCCCGCCACCCGGCCGTGTACGTCGCCGGCCTGATCATCCTGATCGCAGTGTTGTGCACGCGTGGAATCTGGTTCGCCGGCTTCTTCTCCTTCACCGGCTACCTCCACTCCTGGCACCTGCTGAACGGGAAGTGGAGGTTCGCCGGGGTGGCGGCCACGGCCGCGATCAGCATCACGGCCTACACCGGCGGGCTGCCCGAGCCCACCCCGGCAGGGATCCTCACCCACGTGTTCTTCACCGCCGCGATCGTGGCCGTGGTCAGCCTGTTCAGCTTCGTCGGCGAGGTCACGGCCGAGCGCAGCGCCGAGCGCAAGAGGATGGTGGCGCAGCTGGAGGAGACGATGCGGGAGAACGCCGGCCTGCACGCCCAGCTCCTCGTCCAGGCCCGTGAGGCAGGCGTGCTGGACGAGCGCCGGCGCATGGCGGGGGAGATCCACGACACCCTCGCCCAGGGACTGACCGGCATCATCACCCAGCTCCAGGCGGCCGTGCGCGCCGAGGCCGAGCCCTCCGCGTGGCGGCGGCACATCGACAACGCGACCCGGCTGGCCCGCGAGAGCCTCGCCGAGGCCCGCCGGTCCGTGCATGCCGTAGGACCCGGGCCGCTGGAGACGACGCCGCTGCCCGACGCCCTCGCGGAGATCGCCGCCGGATGGTCGGAGTTGAACGGCGTACGTGCGGCGGTGACCACGACCGGTACGGTCCGCGCCCTTCATCCGGAGGTGGAGGCGACCCTGCTCCGCATCACGCAGGAGGCCCTCGCCAACATCGCCAAGCACGCCCGAGCTTCTCGTGCCGGGGTCACCTTGTCGTACATGGAGGACGTGATCACCCTGGACGTACGCGACGACGGCGTTGGCTTCGACCTGGCCCGGGCGCTGGACGGTGGCGGCTTCGGCCTGGCGTCGATGCATAAGCGGGTCACCCGCCTGGCCGGCCGCTTCGAGATCGAATCCGAGCCGGGCGCGGGCACGGCGATCTCCGCTGCGGTCCCCGCCATACTGAAGGAGCCCTCCTCGGAGCCCTCAGGGGAGCGCTCCAAGGAGACGTTCGAGGAGACGTTCGAGGAGACCCAGAGTGCCTGAGGCCCCCATCCGGCTGCTGATCGCCGACGATCACCCCATCGTCCGTGACGGCCTGCGCGGCATGTTCACCGGCGACCCCGGCTTCGAGGTGCTGGCCGAGGCCGGCGACGGAGCCCAAGCAGTCGAGCTCGCCCGGGCGCTGGACCCCGACGTCATCCTCATGGACCTGCGTATGCCGAGGATGGACGGGGTGACCGCCATCAGGGAGCTGGCCAGGCTGGGCCTCAGGGCCCGCGTGCTGGTCTTGACGACGTACGACACCGACAGTGACGTGCTGCCCGCGATCGAGGCCGGCGCCACGGGCTACCTGCTCAAGGACGCCCTGCGCGACGAGCTCGTGCGCGCCGTGGCGGCGGCGGCACGCGGCGAGGCCGCGCTCGCCCCGTCGGTCGCCACCCGTCTGCTCGGCCAGGTCCGCACCCCGGTCGACCCGCTGAGCGCGCGGGAGCTGGAGGTCCTCAACCTGATCGCCCAGGGCACCACCAACCGCGAGGCGGCCGCCCGCCTGTTCATCAGCGAGGCCACGGTCAAGACACACGTGCTGCACATTTACGCCAAACTCGGCGTCAATGACCGCGCGGCGGCAGTCGCCGTCGCCTTCCAACGCGGTCTGCTCCCCTTGGAATAGGCGCCCGCGGTTCCATTCCATCCGGTTATAGATGCAGGTATTAGACGCTCAGTCACTCCTCCGACCAGACTTGAACACGAGTCCAGGAGGAAGGAGGACTCCGGGTGTTCACCACCTATGTCGTCGTGGTCGTCGCGACGGGCGTGAGCAATATCGCGGCGGCCATTGCCGACTTTCTTCGCGTCAAATGGATTCTCGGCAACATGTCCAAGTACGGAGTGCCGCACTCCTGGATCTATGCCTTGGGCGTGGCCAAGGCGGTGGGTGCGCTCGGTGTGCTGGCCGGCCTTGCCGTCCGCGCGATCGGGGTCGCGGCGGCCGCCGGCCTCGTCCTGTACTTCATCGGCGCCGTCGTCATGGTCGCACGCGCCCGCTGGTACTCCCACCTGCCCTACCCGACCCTGTTCCTGCTGCTGGCCGTCGGCTCGCTCGCGACCACCCCAGGATGACGACGAGTTGCCCCGCACACCGCCGTGAGCCCATGTCCCAGCCGAACAACCACTCGAAGTCGGACGGGCCCCTTCCCTCGAACTGCCTGCGTGTGTAGCTGACGGTGACAAGCCGGCCAAAGCCGATCACTACCAGATTGATCCACATGGGAAGCGATCGCGGGCGATGCGTGGGACGGAGGCCTGGTAAGTCGTCGGGCTCATCTGCCATGGGCAACTCTGACAGCCGCCGGATCGCCTGAGAAGACGACGATCCATCCCGCGCGTACGCCAGAACCGACGGCGCTAACGCGGCACCGGGCAGCATCAGTAGATGCGGTACTTCTTGCCGCAGTTGTCGAACTTGCCGGCCCAGCAGGTGAAGGTGTAGATCTTCTTGATCCCGTGGCCCTTCCAGCTGCCGGTGGCCTTGCCGTCCCAGGAGTGGTTGAAGCGGTGCCAGGAGCCGTTCTTGTAGTACTCGAACCACACCCAGCCCTTCTTCCCGCCGACCTTGTCGACGCCGTACCAGGTGGTGTGCACGGCGCCGCCGTGGTTGAACGTCTTGCCGAAGGTGTAGGCCTTGTGGTCGCTGGAGAAGAACTTGCCCCAGCTGACCGTGGTGGTGCTGGCGCTGTGGGTGGCGGCCTGGGCCGCGGGGGTCAGCGCGAGCGCGGTGACGGCCATGGAGCCGGCGAGCGTGACGGCGGCAAGGGTCTTACGCATGATGGGTGCCTCCCCGTTCTCGGATGTGTGCGCCGGTTGATCCGGCAGCAGGGACATTACGGAGATCCCGCGCGGCTCTCTGTGCAGGAGTCCACACATCGGAGGTGATCAGTCCCACACATCCAGAACAAGCCGCCGACCCGATCTGTAGGGACGCGGCGCAGCGGCAGCGCCCAGCCACGGGAGCAGCCCCGGGAGGTCGTCGGCAGGTGCAGCCGTCCCCTGCTCGCCTGCCAGGAAGCGACCATCACGAAAGTGACGCTGACCAGCAGCGCCCAGGCCCCGAACTTGGCGGGGTGGACCAACTGCCAGGTCTCCCGCTGGTAGGGGTACCGCCAGGCGCCGAGGTAGGTCGCGATGTTCTCGGCCACCCACAAGAAGAACCCGATGAGGATGAACGACAGCGCCAGCGGCATCTGGTAGCGGTGCTCGCCCACGGTGAAGTGCACCACCGTCCCCCACGTGACCAGGACGAGCACGAGGGCCAGCGGGATCCGCAGGTCGATCCACCAGTGCTGGCTGACGAAGTTGATGTAGATCGCCAGCGCCACCAGGGTCACCGGCACGGTCCGGTAGGCCACCAGGCGCAACGAGAAGATCCGCCAGGCCGAGCAGACGTAACTGCCCACCGCGGCGTAGAGAAACCCGCTGTACAGCGGCACCCCGCCGACCTTGGTATAGGCATCCTCGGGATAGCTCCACGACCCGAGCCGTACCTTGATCATCTCAAAGGCCAGCCCGATCACATGGAACCCGGCGATGACGGCTGTCTCCTGATTGCTTTCCCACCGCAGCGCCCGGAAGATCACCGTCACTGCCACGGCATAGACCAGCAGCGCGTCATAGCGCGGGATCGGCAGCGGCAGGACCGACGAAGCCGCCAGGCCCGCAAACAGGGCGACCGCGAACGCGCACGCCTTCGCCTCGGCCCACGCGAAGCGGAACATCTGGGCGACAAAGAACCTCACACCTTTATCCGATCGCCCGAACTGCGCCGAGGTTGACTGGATTTCGGGGAGGTTGAGTGCAGAAATTATCGGTACGCCGTGGAGGTTCGCCACAGCGACCGTCCCACACGGCATTCACCTTGAGCACTGGCGAGCCCTGTCAGACATTCTTGAAGGGGCTCTCTGTCCCTCTGTCCCACCTGATCAGCTCGGGACGCTGCGGCCTTCCATCCGGGTGATGCAGATCGTCCCGGTGGTGCCGGGCAGGCCGAAGCCGCGCCGTCGCCGCACCGTGCTCCAGGGGGTGCGCTACCGGTCGGCGGTCGCGGCGAGCGTGCCGAGCAGCGCGATCGCGTCCGCGCTCACGGAGCCGGGCTCGGCGTGGTAGACAACGAGCTGCTGCCCGGGCGCGGCCCGTACGTCGAAGGCCTGCATGCGCAGCGTGAGTTCGCCGACGTCGCGGTGGCGGAAGGTCTTCACCTCGGCTCGCTTGCCGCGGGCGTCGTTCCGCGACCAAAGGGCGGCGAACTCCGGACTGTGTTCCAGCATCGAACCGAGCACCTCTCGCACGCGCGGATGGTGCGGGTCCTGCCCATGCAGCAGCCGGAAGCCGGCCACCGTGTTGACCGCGGCGGCCTCCCAGTCCGCGTAAAACGATCGCGCCTCCGGGTCGAGGAACAGCTTGACCAGCAGGTTCGCCCCGCCACGGAACCCTTCAAAGAGCGCATAACCGAGCCGGTTCCCGGCCAAGACGTCGTACGCTCTACCGAGCACGAGCGCCGGGGTGTCCGGCCAGCCGTCCAGGAGTTGCAGCAGCTCGGGATCCACCCGCTCAGGGGCGGATAGGGCAGGCCGTGGGGTCAGGCCGGCGAGCCGGAAGAGGTGCGAGCGGGCGTCGTCGTCGAGGCGGAGTACGCTCCCCAGCGCGTCGAGTACCTGTGGTGACGGATTCCGCTCCCGCCCCTGCTCCAGTCGCACGTAGTAGTCCACGCTGACACCTGCCAGCAGGGCAACCTCTTCACGCCGCAGGCCCGTCACGCGCCGGCGTGGTCCAGCGAGCAGGCCGGCGTCTTCGGGGCGTACGTGCGCCCGTCTGCTGCGCAGGAAGTCCCCCAAGGGCCGCTCGGTCATGCTTCCAGGGTAGGCGGGAACGAGCGGCCAAAGGTGGGTGCGGGACTCCCATGCACACGGCGGCCTGCCGGGACGCAAGCGTATGCCCGAGTCTCGGAACATGGCACAGACACAGGAACGGAAAGTCGTCTTGGTGACCGGCGCCAGCAGCGGCATCGGGGCGGCCACTGCCCGCACGCTCGCGACCGCCGGTCACCACGTGATCCTCACCGCCCGCCGAACCGACCGAATCAAGGCGCTCGCCGCGGACCTGACCGCGGACGGTCACTCCGCCGAGGCCCGCCCGCTCGACGTCACCGACGGTGGCCGATTCCACGAAGTGGCCGAGGAGGTGGTGAACTCCTACGGGCGGCTGGACGTGCTGGTCGGCAACGCGGGGGTCATGCTCCTGTCCCGGCTGGACGCGCTCCTGGTCGAGGAGTGGGATCGGATGCTGGATGTCAACGTCCGCGGCCTGTTCAATGGGATCGCCGCCGTCCTGCCGATCTTCCGCCGCCAAGGCGGCGGCCACTTCGTCACGGTCGCCTCGATCGGCGCCCACCAGGTCGTGGAGACCTCGGCGATCTACTCCGCGACGAAGTACGCCGCCTGGGCTCTCACCGAAGGGCTGCGCCTGGAATCGGAGCCGAACATCCGGGTCACCACGATTTCACCGGGCGTCGTTGACACCGAGTTGGCCGACCACATCACCGACCCGTTCGCCGCCGAGGCCATGCGAGAGTACCGATCCGCCTTGATCCGCCCCGAGGACATCGGGAACGCCGTCGCCTACGCCCTCAACCAGCCCGCTGACGTCGACGTCAACGAGATCATCCTCCGCCCGTCCGCCCAACGCTGACGGACTCTGTGAAGGACGGCAAATGAGCAAGACGTGGTTCATCACCGGCGCGTCCCGCGGCTTCGGACGCGCGTTCACCGCCGCCGCCCTGGAACGCGGAGACCGCGTAGCGGCGACCGCGCGGAACCTCACAACGCTCGACGACCTGGCGGCGAAGTACGGAGCGGACCTACTCCCGCTCCAGCTCGACGTAACCTCCCGCGCGGCCGCCACCCAGGCGATCCGGCGTGCCCACGTCGAGTTCGGCCGGCTCGACGTGGTCGTCAACAACGCCGGATACGGCCATTTCGGCATGGTGGAGGAGCTCTCCGAAGACGATCTCCGCGATCAGGTTGAGGCCAATCTGTTCGGGGCGGTCTGGGTGACTCAGGCGGCGGTGCCACTGATGCGTGCCCAGGGAAGCGGCCACATCGTGCAGCTATCCTCCATCGGCGGCGTGGGCGCATTCACGAACCTGGGCGCGTACCACGCCTCCAAGTGGGCGCTCGAGGGGATCAGCGAGTCGCTCGCACTGGAAGTAGCAGCCTTCGGCATCAAGGTCACCCTGGTCGAGCCGGGCGGCTTCGCCACCGACTGGGCGGGTGCGTCAGCCCGCCGTTCGCAGGCGCTGCCCGAATACGACGGCGTACGTGAGGCCGCCGCCGCCCGCCGAAGCGCGCAACCACCGGGCAGCCCGGATGCGGCGGCTGGGGCCCTGCTGGAGGTGGTGGATGCGGACGAACCACCGCTGCGGGTGCTTTTCGGGGCCGCCGCGCCGGGAATCGTCACCGGCATCTACGAGCGGCGGCTGACGGAATGGAAGCAGTGGGAGCGACTGGCGCACGAGGCACAGGGATGACCGATCCGGCGACACTGGCCTGGGACCCTCGACGGTCAGCGCGTTGTGCGTGGGCACACAGCGGGTGCGCTTTGGTCAGGAACTGGACAGTGAATGGCCTGGGAACTGGTCAGGCGAAGAGCCGACACTCGACAGGCTGGTCCTGCGACGGCGAACACCGTGCCGCCAGCGGCGCTGTCTCCGTGCCACTGAGGAAGGCTGATCGATCGTGACTGAACGCGTGCGGGTGGCGGTGCTGGCAGGTGGGCCGTCCGCCGAGCATGAGGTGTCGCTGCAGTCGGCGCAGGCCGTGCTCGATGCTCTGCCGAGGGATCTGTACGAGCCGGTCGCGGTCATCATCGACAGGCAGGGCAGGTGGCCGGTGGAGCTGCGACGCGATCTGGCGGACGTGGTCTTCCCTGTGCTGCACGGTCCGTACGGTGAGGACGGCGTCGTCCAGGGCCACCTGGAGACGCTGGGTATCCCGTACGTGGGCTGCGGCGTCCTGGCCTCGGCCGTGGCCATGGACAAGGTCGCGATGCGGCGCACGTTCCTGGCGGAGAACATTCCCGTCACCCCACATGTGTGGTTCACCGAGCACGAGTGGCGCACCACCACCGACCACTGGGGTCTGGTCAAGTCGCTCGACTGGCCGATGTACGTCAAACCGGCCAACATGGGCTCCTCCATCGGCATCACACGTGCCACCTCCATGGAGGAACTGCGCGCGGGCGTGGATCTGGCTCTGGCCCATGACCGGGTGGTCGTCGTCGAGCAGGGCGTGACCGCGCGCGAGGTCATCTGCGGCGTGCTCGGCGGCTATGACACGCCGGATGCTTCGGTGCCCGGCGAGCTCATCGTGCCAGGCGACTGGCTCGACTATGAGGCCAAGTACCTCAGCCAGGCCGAGATCGCCACCATCCCTGCCGTGCTGCCGGAACGGGTGGCCGAGGACGTACGCGAGCTGGCCGTGCGCGCATTCTGGGCGATCGGTGGCTACGGCCTGTCCCGTGTCGACTTCCTCTATGAGGAGGACACGGGGCGCCTGTACGTGCTGGAGATCAACACCATGCCCGGTTTCACCTCCCGTTCCGTCTACGCCAGGGCCTGGGCCGCAAGCGGTGTCCCGTACCCGGACCTGCTGCGCCGCCTCATCGACCTCGCGTTCGCCAGGAGCAGCTCGTGATCCCCATGACGCTGAACGAGATCGCGCGGGTCGTCGGCGCAAGGCTGCATGACGTGCGCGACGCGCAGGTGCTGGTGACGGCGCCCTCAGCGGTCGACTCCCGCGAGGTGGTGCCTGGCGGCCTGTTCGCCGCGACGGTCGGCGCCAACGTCGACGGTCACGACTACGCGGCCGGTGCCATCGCGGGCGGCGCCGTCGCCGTGCTGGCCTCAAGGCCCGTCGGCGTGCCCGCCCTGGTGGTCGAGGACGTCCAGCTCGCGCTCGGCCTGCTGGCCAAGCACCTGCTCGAACACATCAGCCCGACCGTGATCGGCCTGACCGGCTCCGTGGGCAAGACCACGACCAAGGACCTGCTGGCCCAGGTGCTCGAACGGCACGCGGCGACGGTCGCCACCGACAGGTCGTTCAACAACGAGCTCGGGCTGCCGCTCACCGTGCTGCGTGCCGATGCCACCACCCGATACCTGGTGCTGGAGATGGGTGCAGGCCGGAAGGGCGACCTGACGTATCTGACCGGGCTCGCGCCGCCCCAGGTCGGGCTGGTGCTCAATGTCGGCACCGCACACGTAGAACGTATGGGAAGCGGGCTGGCGGACGTGGCCGAGGCCAAAGGCGAGCTGGTCGAGGCACTTGCGGCGGACGGGTTCGCACTGCTCAACGCCGACGACCCGTACGTCCTGGGCATGGTCGGCCGCACCAAGGCCCAGATCCTGTTGTACGGCAGGTCGGCGAAGGCAGCGGTGCGAGCCGAAGACGTGCGGATGGACGACCGCGCGCGAACCGCGTTCGAGCTGGTGACACCCTCCGGCCGGGCCCCGGTCGAGCTCGACCTCATAGGCGAGCACCAGGTGAGCAACGCACTGGCCGCCGCCGCCGTCGCCGTCGCACTCGGCCTGGGCGTCGCCGAGATCGCCGATGGGCTGAATGCCGCACGGCGGCGCTCCGCGGGCCGACTGGAGATCGTCGAACGACCTGACGGCATCACCATCGTCAACGACGCCTACAACGCCAACCCCGAATCCATGCGGGCCGGGCTGCGGGTGGTGAAGGCCCTGGCCGGCACCCGTCGTACCGTCGCCGTGCTCGGCGCGATGGGGCAGCAGGCGGACGCCTCGCGCGCCCGGCACGCGGAGATGGGCCGGCTCGTGGCCAACCTCCGCTTCGACGTGCTGATCGCGGTCGGAGCAGGGGATCCGCTCGCGATGGCGGAGGCGGCGGAGTCCTCGAACCAGGGCGTGGCCGTCCACACCGTCGAGGACGTGGCCGGGGCCCTCAGGCTGGCCACCGCGCTGCTCGAACCGGGAGACGTGGTGCTCGTCAAGGCCTCCAGCGAGATCGGGCTCAGTGCCTGCGCCCGTGCGCTGGCCGGCGCCTGACCGTTGGCGCATCGCCGAGGTGGCCATGCGCCAGGGCCACAAGGGGCTCAGGCAGATCGAGGGGCGGTTCGCGGCTTACCGGGACCTGCGTCCGTTCGGCGGAGGGAACGGCGTGGCGGCGGCGTTCGACTACCGCTGGCGTCGCCGCGCCGTGATGGCCAGCCGCGGCATGTACGCCACCGCCGACCTACGACCGCTCCTGGCCGAACGGGGTTTCCAGCTGTCGCGAGCCAGGTCTACCGGCTGGTCGCCGAGCGGCCGGAACGGCTGAATCTGCGCATTCTGATGGCCCTGCTGGACGTTCTCGGCTGCACGATAGAGGACCTGATCGAGCCGGTCCAGAATGCGGACGGCCGGGAGGCGGCCGAAACGCGGTTGGGCACCCCTACTCACGGATCTGTCAGCGCTCCTTCACCTCGACGCGGAGGATCCGGTCGTCGCCCGGGCGCGGGTCGGTACCGCCCCAGGTGGCGCGGTCGGTGTTCGACGTGACGAGCCACAGGGCTCCGTCGGGGGCGACCTCGACGGTGCGGATCCGGCCGTAGTCGCCGACGAAGTGGTCGATCGGGGCGGCCACCGCGGCGCCGCCCTCGACGGGAAGCTGCCAGAGCCGGCGGCCGCCCAGGGCACCGATCCACAGCGACCCCTCGGCGTACGCGACGCCGGAAGGGCGGCTCCAGCGTCTCGGCGAAGCCCAGGCGCCGTACGAAGGCCTCTCGCGTCAGGTCGCTGAAGGCCATGACGTGATCGACCCCTGCACGAGCGGCATCCACCACGGACCGGAACGGCATGTCGCCGACCGGGAGGGAGAGGATGCGCCGGATCTCGTCGGCCACGTCCTGCGGGTCGGCGGTCGTCCCCGGCGCGAAGAGCCGCTCGTGCGCGTCGTGGGTTCGCTCGACGAGCGGGTCGAGCTCCGAGTACTGCCCGGCCACGCGCTGGTCCGTGGCTCTCGAGGCGTTCGCAAAGTGCTGCGTGCCCTTCGTGATCGCGCCGGGCATCACGATCGACGTCTCGATGCCGAACTGCGACACCTCGTAGGAGGTCACCACAGCGAGCGCGTCGAACGCCGCCTTCGAGGCCACGTAAGGGCCGAGGAAGGGCGGAGTGGTCACGAGGATGGTGCTGCCGACGTAGAGGAGGGTCCCGGAACGGCGCTGCCGCATGTGCGGCAGCACCGCACGGTTCACCCGGTGCGCCCCGATCGCGTTGACGTCGAGCAGATGGGCGATGTCGTCGTCGGTGAACGCCTCGACGTACCCGATGAACAGGTGCCCGGCGTTGTGCACGACGACGTCCACCGCGCCCGCCTCCGCGAGGATGCGCTGCACGGCGTCGTCGGCCGATGCCTGCGACGTCACGTCGAGCTCGACGACGCGCAGGTCACGGGCAGCAGAGTGAGCGAGGGCGTCGAGCTCGGACGCGGCGGCGGCGTCGCGGCCCCCTGGGTCGCGCATCGTCGCATAGACGGTATGTCCCGCCGCGGCGAGCGTCTCGGCCGTCGAGCGTCCAATGCCGGTGGACGCGCCGGTGATCAGCACGATGGACATGTCCGGCTCCCTTCTCAGGCAGCGCCGCCGTTGACGTAGAGAACCTGGCCGTTCACCCAGCGCGCGGGCCCCGCGAGGAAGGCGACGGTCTCGGCGATGTCCTCCGGGGTGCCGAGCCGTCCCATCGGGTTCATCGAGGCGATCTGGTCGATCGTCTCCTGGCTCTTGCCCTCGAAGAACAGGGGCGTCGCGGTGGGGCCGGGCGCGACGGCGTTGACCGTGATGTCCCGGCCGCGCAGCTCGCGCGCGAGGATCAGCGTCAGCGCCTCTACGGCTCCCTTGGACGCGGCATACGCGCCGTAGCTCGGGATCTGCAGCCGGGTGACCGACGTGGAGAAGTTGATGATCGCGCCCCTGCCGCGCAGACGTTGGGCGGCAAGCTGGTCGACGACGAACGTCCCGCGGACGTTGGTGCGCTGGATGCGGTCAAAGGTGTCGAGATCCATCTGCGCGACAGGTGCGAGCGGCATGATGCCCGCGGTGTGGACGACGACGTCGAGTCCGCCGAACTCGCGATCCGCGACGTCGAACACTGCAGCCATCGCCGTCTCGTCCGCCACGTCCGCACCCGCGACGACCGCGCGGCCCCCGGCGCGGGTCACCGCTTTCGCCGTGTCCTCGGCGCGGTCCCTGCTGCCTGCGTAGTGCACGACGACGGCAAAGCCGTCGGCGGCCAGACGCTCCGCGCTCGCCCTGCCGATACCGCCGGATCCGCCGGTGACGAGCGCGACGCGCTCTGCGTTGTTCACCATGTCTGAGCCTCCGATAGGATATGAACAAGTTGTTCACATATGACGATACATGGAAATGAACAGATAGTCCATAAGTGAGGTGACGATGTCCGAGAGCATTGCCGACCGACGCGGGCGAGGTCGCCGGCCGGCCGCAGAGGTGCGCGCTGCGGTGCTGACGGCGGCCGGGCACATCCTGCTGCGAGACGGCGTGCAAGCGGTCACGTTCGACCGCGTGGCGATGGAAGCGGGATCGAGCAAGACGACCCTCTACAAGTGGTGGCCGTCGCCGGGTGCGCTCGCGGCCGAGGCTTACTTCGCCCAGAGCCAACGGGTGCTGGACTTTCCCGATACCGGTGACGTGCGTGCCGATCTGATCACTCAGCTCGGCGCGTTCGTCCGCTGGCTGAAGGACGAAGGTGCGGAGAAGCCCGTGTCCGAGCTCGTCGGCGCGGCCCAGATGGACGAGAGCCTCGCCCACGCTTGGTCGGAGAGTTACGCGCTCCCCCGGCGCGAGCTCGCCCGGCAACGTCTGCGCATCGCTCAGCGGCAAGGTCAGCTGCGCGAGGACGCGGACCTCGACGTCATCGTGGACCAGCTGTGGGGCGCCTGCTATCACCGGTTACTCGTGCTCAGGGTGCCCTTCGACGAATCGATCGTCGAGCGCCTGGTCGACCATGCGCTCTACGGGTCGGCACCGCGCGGAGGGGACCAACCGGCCACCGCACGTCAACGCCCCGACTGACCCCGACCGAGACTGCTCTGAAACGACAAGTTCACAGTCCGTCCGCTCCCCGGCGGGCGACGTCGGTGGCCGATCCTCTGAGGTGGATGTGTCGGCCATCGGGGCCGGCGCCTTCGAGTTCCCAGTCGAGCAGGAACAGCGCGAGGTCGTTCGACACGATCATGTGGCCCGCATCCGGACGATTGAACAGCTTTTGGTCTCCGAAATGAGCAGGCACTTCGTCTAGCCTGCCGGCACAAGCTGGCGAAACGGAGTTCCATGCGTACTATCGGTCTCATCGGCGGGTTGAGCTGGGAATCGACGGTGATCTACTACCAGATCATCAACCAGCGGGTACGCGAGCGACTCGGCGGCAGCCATTCCGCCAACAGCCTCATCTGGTCGGTCGACTACACGACCGTCGAGGACCTCATCTTCGCCGACCGCTGGGACGAGGTGAGCACGCTGCTGGCCGGTGCGGGCAGGAAATTGGAGGATCTCGGCGCCGAGGTCCTGCTCATCTGCAGCAACACCTTCAGCCGGGTGAGCGACGACGTGGCCGGGGCCGCGAGCGTGCCCGTGCTGCACATCGCCGATGCCGTCGGCGCCGAGGTCCGCGCCAGGGGAATGCGCAAGGTCGGTCTGCTGGGCACTCACTTCACCATGGAGCAGCCCTTCTACCGGGATCGGCTGGCCGCCCACGGCTTCGACGTGGTCGTCCCGCGGCGCGAGCAGCGGGAACTGGTCCATCGCGTGATCTTCGACGAACTGGTGCGCGGAGTACTCCGGGAATCGTCCAGGGACGCGTACGCCCAGATCATCGCCGATCTCGCAGACGACGGCGCCGAAGGCGTCATCCTCGGCTGCACGGAGATCGAGCTCCTGATCAGTGAGAAAGACACCACCATCCCGGTGCTGCCGAGCGCTCGGCTGCACGCGGAGGCGGCGGCCGGCCTCGCCCTGGCCGACTGACACACTCTCGGTCGCGTTCGTTCACGGTGGTAGGGCTCGCGCGCCCGGGTAGGGCCGACGGCCCGGTGCTCGCCCGGTCGCAGCGGCGCCATGGCGCGGACCAGCGATCGCGGCGAGGCGCAGCTTGTCCTCGTCCGCGCTGCCGGGCACGGCGGTCATGATCACGATCTTGAGCTCGGAGTCACCGTCGGTCAGCACGTCGCAGTCCACTGTGACCGGCCCCACCGAGGGGTGCTGGATCGTTTTGTGGTCCTCGCGGTGAGTGGCGACTGTACCGGTCGCCCATAGTTCGGCGAACCTTTGGTTGCCCGCACTCAGTATGAGGACCAGCTTTGCCAGGCGCGGGTCGTTGGGGAAGCGGCCGGTGGCGCGGCGCAGGTCGGACACGACTGCGGCGTCGGTGGCGTCCCTGTCGAGTTCGGCCACAGGCCATTGCGCGAGGCGCGTGGGACCGGTATCGACCGGGAACCTGTCGCGCGCGAAATTACGCAGAGGCGGGGGCGAGGAGGAGGGATCGCCGACCAGCGCAGCCCAGCTGCGGTTCCACCAGATCAGCTGCCAATCCGCCGCGAACACGGCGACCGCGACGTCCCCGAGCCGGGTGAGCACACGGTGAACGCCGGGTGGGATGTGGTCGGAGATCGCGCCGTCCGCCGGCGGGATGAGGTGGGCCAGCCGGTAGAGATGATCCCGCTCGGCGGTGGACAGCTGCAGGGCACGTGCCAGAGACGCCACCACCTGCGCCGAGGGCGTGGTGGCCCGCCCCTGCTCCAGGCGCACGACGTAGTCGACCGACACGCCGGCGAGTTCGGCGAGCTCTTCGCGGCGTAGCCCGAGCGCGCGGCGTGTCCGGCCTACCGGCAGCGCCGCGGCCGACGGGGGCAGCCGATCCCGCCACGTGCGGATCATCTCACCTAGCCCGGCCCCGGGTGTCGCCGTCATGATGCCCATTCTCCCGCATCCTGGGTCGTCAGAGGTGGCGTCGATGGTGGTACTGCTCCTCCTACCGTTGAGGCGTCCCTGGCCCGGGTGTCACGGTGGACGAACAATGAACGCATGACGATCATCTTCATCACCGGAGCGAACAAGGGGCTCGGCCGAGAGACCGCCCGCCGCCTCCTCGAACTTGGTCACACCGTGCTTGTCGGAGCCCGCGACCCAGAACGGGGCGCGGAGGCCGCCGCCACACTCGGCGCGCGGTTCGTCCCCATCGACGTGACCGACGACGCGTCCGTCACCGCTGCGGCCGCGAATGTCGCCGAGCACGAGGGCTTGATCGATGTTCTGATCAACAACGCCGGCATCCACGGCCCCTTCGGAGATCCCAGCACCCTCACCGGTGCCGACGCCCTCGCTGTCTTCGACGTCAACCTCGCCGGTGTGGTCCGAACGACTACCGCGTTCCTGCCGCTGCTGCGCCGATCATCAGACCCGGTCATCATCAATGTCAGCAGTGGAATGGGCTCGCTCGCCTACACCCACGACCCGTCGCGGGCCGAGTCTATGGTCATCACGCCGCTCTACACCGCCTCGAAGGCGGCCCTGACGATGCTGACCACTCAATACGCCAAAGCATTCCCAAACATCCGCATCAATGCCGCCGATCCCGGCTACACGGCGACCGACCTCAACGGCCACGCCGGCCCCCAGACCGTCACCGAAGGGACGGACGCGATCGTCGGCCTCGCAACCGAAAAGTCTGGTGCCGGCTCCGGACGCTTCGTCGACCGAACCGGTGAGATCGCCTGGTCGTGACCCGGCAGACACGTGGCTCGGCTGGGCGACCGAGCACGCTGGTCGGCCACTGAGCGAGGTAGTTGGTCACATCGGCGCTCAGTGGCCAAGAGCATCTCTTCAGTCGAGGATTGCAATGGCTTCGATCTCGACCAGATGGTCGGGGACGTCCAGTGCCGCAACGCCCAGCAGCGTGGCCGGTGGGACCGGAGTGACCCCCAGCTTCGCGGCAGCCCGCGAGATCCCCTCCAGGAGCGAGGGCATCTTGTCGGGGGTCCAGTCGACGACGTGGACGGTCAGTTTCGCCACGTCGTCGAAGGAACCGCCGACCTCGGCCAGGGCGGTGGCGATGTTGAGGTAGCACTGCTCGACCTGCGCGGCGAGGTCGCCTTCGCCGACCGTGATCCCCTCGGCGTCCCAGGCGACCTGCCCGGCGATGAAGACCAGTCTCGACCCCGATGCGATCGACACCTGCCGGTAGACATCGATTTCGGGCAATCCGCTGGGGTTCACCAGTGTGATGGCCATGCCACATGCCTCCTTCTCTGGGAGCCCGTGGGCCTGCGTCCGCCGGACCAGGACACCCGTGCTCTCTTGCAGTTACTCAGAAACTATAAGAGAGTATTCGCTGACGTGGAAGAACGCACCTTTCAGTGACTGGGGAACCTGATGGTGACCAAGCAGTTCAGAGGCTCGTCCGACGAAGCGGACCTGAGGCGCGCGGACTCCCTGGCGCGGGAGATCTTCTCGGATGTCGCCAACAAGTGGGCGTTGCTGATCATCGAGGCTCTCGGTGAGCGCACCCTGCGCTTCAGCGAGCTGCGGGACGAGGTCGAGGGCATCAGCCACAAGATGCTCACCCAGAACCTGCGCATGCTGGAGCGCAACGGCCTGGCCGAGCGAAAGGTGCACCCGACCGTGCCGCCGCGAGTCGAGTACACCCTCACTGAGCCGGGCCAAGCCCTGCGAGCAACGGTCGATCTGATCTGCGGCTGGACCTACCAGTACTTCGGTCACATCGAGGGCGCCCGCCGCCGCTTCGACGCCTGACGGCTCGGACCGCGTAGGCGGGACGAGGGGCGGCGGCACCCTCGTCCGGGAGTGGGTGCCGCCCCGTTGGCGCGGCGTCAGAGCTGCGAGCCCCCGCCGTCGACGACAAGCTCGGCGCCAGTGGTGTATGTGGCGTCGAACGCGAGGAACGCCATGGCTCTGGCGACTTCGTCGGGTGTGCCCAAGCGCAGCATGGGGTTGGCGGCGGCCATCTGAGCCTTGGTCTGCTCGGCGGCCTCCTTGGGCATGGATTTCTCCAAGATCCCGGTGTCGATGGGGCCGGGGCTGACCGCGTTGACGCGGATGTTTCGTGGGAGCAGCTCCTGAGCGAGGCTGCGAGTCATGGAGCGGAGCGCGGCCTTGCTCGCCGCGTACGCGCTGAGCATCGGTATGCCCTTCACGTTGGCGACCGAGGTGGTGATCACCACGGCGCCGCCGTCCGCCAGCAGCGGTGCCAGCTTTTGCACTGTGAAGTACGGGCCCTTGGCGTTGGTGGTCAGCAGCTGGTCGTACAGCTCCTCGCTGGTCGCCTCGAATGGCGCGAAGCCGTTGATGCCGGCGTTGGCGAACAGGGCGTCGATGGTGCCCAGCTCCGCCTTCACCAGGTCGGCCAGGGCGTCGATGTCGCGCGCCGAAGCCGCGTCGCTGCTGACGGCGATCGCGTTGTCACCGAGCTGCTCGCGGGCGGTGTCCAGCCTGGCCTGGTCGCGGCCGGTGATCAGGACGCGCGCGCCTCCGTCGACCAGAAGCCGCGCGGTGGCCAGGCCGAACCCGCTGCTGCCTCCCGTGATCACGGCGCTCATGCCGTCGTACTTACCCATGTCGTGGACGTCCTCCGGTGCGTGAGAAATGTGTTCCGAAGCGGGGTGGTGGTTCAGGGCTGGTCGTAGTGGCCCGCGGCGATGTCCTCCAGGAGGGTGGGGCCGGTGGGGCGCCAGCCGAGCAAGTCGCGCGTGATCTTGCTCGTGGCGACGAAGTCGGCGGCCAGGAACCTGCCGATGAACGGGATCTCGTCGGCGATCTGCTCTGCCGGGGCGGACTTCGCCGGCACGCCGAGACGGGCGGCGAGTGCTTCGGCGATCCGCTGGAGGGGCACGCCCTCTTCGGCGGCGGCGTGCAGGATCGTGCCTGCGGGGGCGTTCTCGAGCCCGAGCCGGACCAGGCGTGCGGCGTCGGACCGGTGGACGGCAGGCCAGCGATTGTGCCCCTCGCCTGCGTAGAGGGAGGCTCCGCGTCGTCGGGCGGCTTGGGCGACGATGGAGACGAAGCCGTGGTCGCCCTCGCCGTGGACGGTCGGCGCGAAGCGGACAGGGATGACGCGTACGCCACGGTCGGCGTAGGTCAGGGCGAGGTTCTCGGCGCCGCCGCGCGGTGAGTCCGGGCCGACGGCGGGATTGGGATCCCGCTCTGTCAAGGGCCGTCCGAGGCCGGGCACAGCGAGGCCGGCCGCGAGCACGAACGGCCGATCAGACCCCGCGAGCGTGTCGCTGATGGTCTGGACCGCGGCCCGTTCGGCGCGGTTGGAGACCTCGGGGTGGGCCCAATCGTGCTTGTTCGCGAGGTGGACCACGCCGTCGGCCGCGTTCGCGCCCTGGCGGATCTGATCGAGGTCGTCGAGGTCACCGCGGTGGACGTCCGCCCCGAGGTCTTTGATGACGGATGCCGATGCCTCGGAGCGGGTCAGGCCGGTCACCTCGTGACCGGCGGCGATGAGCTCGGCGACGACGGCGCGGCCGATGAATCCGGACGCTCCGGTGATGAAGACGTGCATGGTGTGCTCGCTTCCACTGTTGATGTCAGAGACTGACATCAAGCAGCATAGCGCTGATGTCAGGCTATGTCATCACTCTGGTTCCGGTTACGATCCAGAGATGGCACGTTGGGCACCTGGGGCGTCAGATCGTCTGCAGCGGGCGGCGATGGAGCTGTTCGCCGAGGACGGCTTCGAGGCGACGACCGTGGCCGGGATCGCCGGGCGGGCCGGGGTGACCGAGCGGACGTTCTTCCGGCATTTCGCGGACAAGCGCGAGGTGTTGTTCGCCGGCGAGGAGCAGCTCGAGGCGGTCTTCGTGGACGCGATCGCCGACGCGCCGGCGGACGCGTCCCTGGCCGGCCTGCTCGTCGCGGCGCTCGATGCCGGGGGCCGGGCCCTGCAGGACGTGCGGGGTCGGGATTTCGCCCGCGTGCGAAACGAGATCATCATGGCGAACGAGCAGTTGCGGGAGCGCGAGCTGCTCAAGCTGGCGAAGCTCTCCCACGCCGTGACCGCCGCGCTCGTCGCACGCGGCATCGCCGATGTGACCGCTTGCCTTGCCGGTGAACTGGTCGTTCTAGTGTTCAAAACGGCCTTCGCCCGGTGGATCGCTCCCGATGAGACCCGCGCTCTGGTCGAACTGCAACGCGAAGGTCTCGCCGCGATCAGCGACCTGACACGTGCCGAGACCGTGTGACCCGACGTTGACGTCATCGATCTCCGCTTAGGGCGGGGGTCGGCCGTCATGAAAACCACCTGCCGTCGTCATACCTGCCAGCGTGCCCGCCCACCGTCTGGCCTGCCTGGTACTGCCGGTCCCAGGAAGGCCGGACGCCTGGCTGACCGAATGCTCCTGACGCACCGTGGAGACATGACGACAACACTGATCACCGGAGCGAACAAGGGTCTCGGCTTCGAGACCGCCCGCCGTCTCGTCGCCGCGGGCCACACCGTCTACATCGGCAGCCGGGACCCCGAGCGCGGCCGCTTGGCCGCCGAACAGTTGGGGGCGCGGACCGTGCAGCTCGATGTCACCGACGACGCCTCTGTCGCCGCCGCGGCCAAGACCATCGAGGCCGACGGTGGGCTGGACGTGCTGATCAACAACGCCGGTATCGAAGGACGGACCGAGGACAACGGCGTGATCGGCGCCGCGGACGTCACCGCCGACATGATGCGGGAGGTGTTTGAGACCAACGTCTTCGGCATGGTGCGGGTCATCCACGCGTTCCTGCCGCTGCTGCAGCGGGCCGCTTCCCCGGCCGTGGTCAACCTCAGCAGCGGCCTGGCCTCCCTCACCCGGCTGACGGCCGCCGGCACCCCGACCCACGCCTACCCCGGCGTCGCGTACCCGGCGTCGAAGACCGCGGTCAACATGATCACCGTGCAGTACGCGAAGGCGGTCCCGAACATGCGTATCAACGCGGTGGAGCCCGGTTTCACCAAGACGGACCTCAACGGGAACACCGGCGTCCAGACGGTCGAGCAGGGAGCCGAGATCATCGTCCGCATGGCGCAGGTCGGCCCCGACGGCCCCACTGGAGGCTACTTCGACGCGGAGGGACCCTTGCCCTGGTAAGCCTGAGCCCTGGCCGAAGATATCAGTGATACTCACACCGATACGGTGTTGGCCGTATCATTGCCTCTATGCCTAGGAGAACAAGGGCGGACACCTCCTCCGCCTCCATGCTGGAGGGGGCGGTCGGCGGGCGAGAGCTGACCCGCCAGCGGGTGATCGAGGCCGCGGCCGACCTCCTGGCGCGCGAGGGGCGTGAGGCGGTCACCACCCGAGCGGTCGCGGCCGCGGCCGGGGTGCAGCCCCCCGCGATCTACCGTCACTTCGACGACATGGACGGGCTACTGGACGCGGTGGCCGAGCACGGCTACGCCAAGTTCCTCGAGGCCAAGCACGCCGTCCCTGCGCCGGACGACCCCGTCGAGGATCTGCGAGCGGGCTGGGACCTCGCCGTCGAATTCGGGCTCGACAACCCCGCGCTCTACGCGATGATGTACGGCGAGCCCCGGCGCGGCACGGACTCGGCCGCGTTCAAGACCGGCATGGAGGTCCTCCTCGGGCGCATTCGCCGCCTCGCCGCCGCGGGCAGGCTACGCGTCGACGAACCGCTCGCCGCAGCCGTCATCCACGCCACGGCGCGCGGCGCCGTGCTCACCTGGCTGTCACTCCCCGAGGACCGGCGCGACCCGGCCTTGCTGACCACCATGCGCGAGTCCATGGTCACCGCCGTCACCACCGACAGGCCGGCCGTACGGGACCCGGGCCCCGCGGGCGCAGCCCGAGCACTCCGGGCCGTACTATCCCAGCAGACCACGCTCAGCGAGGCAGAGCAGCATCTCCTCGGCGAGTGGCTCGACCGCCTAGCCGCCCACAGGTAAGGCTGTCACGCAGGCTCGATGTTGTGCGTGCCTTGTCCGGAAACAGGAAGTTCAGCGTGGCGGCCTCGTGCGCCCACGGCCGCAGGCCGGGGACCAATCGCGCCAGATGGCCACGCAGGCTGTCGGCCTCGTCCGGGCCGTCGACACCGAAGGTGAACAACTGGTAGGGGAGACTGCAGGTCGGTACGGCTTCGGGCACGGCCGGTCCGCGGGCCAACGCTTCGTCGAGGGGCCGCATTTCGACGCTGGCCAACGGGCAGTGCGCACCGCCGGATCAGGTGTTGGGCAGTTGCTTGCGCAGGACGGTGCTCAGCGGGGTGGGTTCGTGGCCCAGCAAGGTGGCCAGGGCGGCATCGACGGTGGCGAATTCGGCGGCACGGCTGGCGACGAAGAAGTCGAGCAAATGGTCTGCATATTCGGCGGGGACGCTGTGATCCGTCAACCGTTTGTTCCACCTCTCCGACCGGCAGATCCCCCCGGTGGCGCACGGCCCCACCGCTCATGTCCAGCCCGGTCTGCTGGCCCTTCTGGACCAGCTCACCGCCACCCCTGCCCAGGTCATCACCGACCTGCACGAGACGCTCGTCCAGAACCCGTTGGCCATCGTGCTCGTCGGCCGACACCCGGTGCTGCGCGGCCTTGAAGCGAGCTTCGTCTACCGCTGGTTCACCGACCCCGAGGCCCGGACCCTCTATCCGCCAGAGGACCACCCCCACCAGTCCCGGGCCTTCGTCGCCGACCTCCAGGCGGTCGCCGCCCGGCGCGGAAGCGACACCGAGGTGACCCGGATGGTCGCCGTACTCCGGCGTCGCAGTGAGGAGTTCGCCACCCTCTGGGACGTCCACGACGTCGCCCTCCGGCGAACTGACCACAAACGCATCGTCCACCCCGCCCTGGGCGTCATCGAGGTGGCTTGTCACAGTCTCTTCAGCGAGGACGGACGCCAGCGCCTGCTGTGGTTCACCGCCCCGCCCGGCAGCGAAGGCTCCGCCCAGCTGGAACTGCTGTCCGTCATCGGCACGCAGGACATGCGCAGCACGGACGGACTCGGACGGCTACAAGCCTGAGCAGGGGCGGGGAGAACGCGCGGTTCCAGGGGCGTGGTGGGTCGGTGCCGGGGTCTCGCCTTCGGCGCGCGACCTGCCCGCCGACTCCTCCATGCCGTTCACCACGGTGAACGTCCGAGGATCACCCGGCGGCGCTGTGTCCCTCGGCGGCGTCCAGGGCGATCGTGCCGGTCGTGGCGCGCAGGGCGAACCCGTGGCGCCACCGCGTCTGCTCCTGCGGCGTGGCCGCCAGGCCGAGGTCTGCGGTGGTCAGGCGCCGCCAGACGCCGCCGGTCTCGGCGTACGAGGTGATCGTGGTGCCGCCCGACAGCACCAGGGCGAGGCGGTCTCCGGGCTCGAGCGACAGGCCGGCGCTGTTGGGTGCGTGGCGGAACTCGCCGTTGACCCGCACGTCGATGCCGATCTCCTTGCGGGTGTCGTTGTACCAGGCGCCGACGTAGTTGCTCTCGTCCTTGACCCGGCCGACGAACACGCTGTCCTCCGGCTCGCCGGTGCCCGCGAACCCGCCCAGGGTGATCACGGTGACCGTGTCGCCGGAGGACGGCGCCCCTGGCAAGGCGAACCAGCCGAAGAACGGGACCTGACCCTCGCCGGTGAGCCTGCCGCCCCCGGCCTTGATCATCGGCATCACCTCGTCGCTATAGGGCTGGTAGCCGTCGTAGCCGGCCCCCGCGGCGCCCGGCTGGTGGCGATCACGCGGGCGCCGTGACCGGCCGTCGCGGCGCCTGCCCCTTGAAGAACCGTCGAGCGCCCGTGCGGCGCCATCCAGGTCAAGAGAAGGCGAAGGACCTGGTACGGAGCCTCATGATGCCGAATCCCCTTGAGACCGTCCGCGCAACCGGCGCGCGGCGCCGAACCATGCCGGGACCTCACGCTCGTCATCGAAGCCACGGGCGATGACGATGTCGGTGGACGAATGCAGCAGGATCGACAGCACGATGGTGACCGCGACCAGCTGAAAGACCTCCTGAGCGGCGGCGATGCCGGAGGCGGAGAACCAGCGAGTCCGCTCCAGTTTGATCGCCGCCCACGGCACCGCGACGCCGATCAGCACGCCGAGTCCCAGCTCCATACCGAGCGCGTCCAGGTGCAGGTCCTCAGAGCCGGCGGCAATCGCCAGGAACAGCATGACGAACGGCAGCGCCAGCCCGTCGTTGACGCCCGACTCCACGTTGAGGAGTTGGCGCAGCCGGGGCGGCACTTTCTCATTGCCGACCAGCGCGGCGGCGAACACCGGATCGGTCGGGGCCAGGATCGCACCGATCAGCAGCGACTCGATCCAGCCCAGGCCGAGCAGGTAGTGCGCGCCGACGGCGGTGATGCCCAGGGTGAGCGGCAGGCCCTAGCCCAGGGCGCGGCCCGGCAACCGCCACGCGCTGCGCAGTTCCCTCCAGCCGACCCGCATGCCGTCGGTGAACAGCACGGCGAACAGCGCCAGCTCGGCCAGCGTCCCCACCAGCTCGTCGCCGGGTTGCACGGACACGACGCCGAGCACGCCGTCGCCGAGCACGAATCCGGCTGCCAGAAAGAGCAACGCGATGGTCACTACGGCGACCACAAGGCCGTACCGGGTGAACTGCCAGAATGCCGCCGGCAGCGCCAGCCGCTCGCACACCAAGAACGTCACCGGGGCGATCAGCAACACGGTGGTGACGTTGTCCAGCAGCGCCGAGGCACCTGCCGGCTGAGCCGGCTTGAACCCCGTCAGCCCGCGGCCTGCCCGCCGCAGAACACCTGCTTCACGAGCCCGTCCAGCAGCTTCTGGAAATGCTTTGCCGGGCCCCTGGTGGCCTCGTCCACCCAGGTCACCGAGCCGGTCAGGGTCTTACTGCCGTCGGGTGAGCTGTACATCAGCGCCCCGTAGCCGTGCGGGGGGCTGCCGTTGTGCTGGTAGACGGTGCCGCAACTCGGGCCCAGGTCCTGTACGAACAGCCCGAGGCCGTAGCCCATCTTCGTGTGCGGCTTGCGCATCTCGGCCAGCAGCGTGGCCGGCACGAGCTTGCCGCCGTTCAGCGCGGAGAAGAACGTGGCCAGGTCCTGGGTGGTCGCGATCAGGTCGCCGGCGCCGGCCAGCAGGGACAGGTTCTGGCGGGAGATGTCGACCACCTTCTGCTGACCGTCGTCCTGGTAGCGGTAGTAGCCGTGGGCGTGCGGCCCGGGGAGTTGCGTCCGGGTGCCCGCCGCCCTGGTGCCCGACATCCCGAGCGGCCGTAGGATCCGCCGCTGCAGCTGTTCGGCGTAGGTGCGGCCGGTGACCTTCTCGATCAGCAGCAGGGCCAGCGTGTAGTTGGTGTTGGAGTAGTTCTGGTCCGTCCCCGGCGCGAACCGCGGCGGCTTGGACAACGCCAGACCTACGTGTCGCCTTGGTGGAGCCCGACGGCCGGTTGGAGATCGTGCCGGCGAACTTCGTGCTCGACGGCGACGACGTGGTGTTCAGGACCACGCGGGCGGCAAGTTCAGGGCCATCGAGCACGGCATGCCGTTGTCATTTGAGGTGGACGATACGGAGTGCACCCTGCACGCGGCTGGAGCGTCCTGCTGAGCGGCTGGGCCGAGATCGTCGGTGACGCCGAAGACATACGCCGCCTGGAGGAGCTCCCCGAGGCTCCGTGGGTGGTGATGCGGGAGCCGGTGTTCGTGCGGTTGTGTCCAAGTGAGGCCAGCGGTCGTCGCTTGCCGCTCCATCCGCGTGCGTCGTGGTCGCGCAGGTCCAAGAGATCTGAGCCCCGCCGGGAGAATCATGCGTCCTGATGCATTCTTGACAGGTCACTTTGCCTCAGCCACATCATGCTGGAAGGGGACGGCGCTTCGGTAGTGCAGTGGTGCTGAGCCTTGCCTCAAGCGGTTCGCCTGCACTACGAGCGCGAACTGGGGTCATCGGGCTTCACCTGGCGATCGGTCATCCGGCGCAGGTCGGCATGCTCGTCGCCCATGAGCCTTCCGCGCTTCGACCAGGTGTCGATCACTCACGTGGCCGAGGCGGCCCAGGTGTCCAGGCGCACTCTATTCGCCTACTTTCCCGCCAAGGAGGACCTGAGCCCGCCCGCGTCATCCGCGACCGTCCCGCTGGAGTGACACCGAGGGTGGCGGCTTCGCTGACCGAGACGCCCTCGTCCCGGTGCCACCGGGATACGGGCAGAAATGGGCCGCGGACGCGATCGCCGCAGGCGAGCCGCCACAGCGAGTGGCGGGCGGCCGTACGCGCCCCCGTCACTGGCTCGGGGTCATGCGTCCCAGGTGACCGGGAGGCTCTTGACCCCGTAGATATCCGCGGTCTCCGGGCGCAGGGCAACCTCTTCAGCCGGTACGGCCAGGCGTAGGGTGGGGAAGCGGTTGATCAGGGCGGGGAGCGCGACGCGCATTTCGACGCGGGCGAGCTGCTGGCCCAGGCACTGGTGGATGCCGTGGCTGAAGGCCAGGTGGCCGCCGTCCTGCCTGTGCAGGTTGAGCGCGTGGGGGTTGGGGAAGCGTTCGGGGTCGCGGTTGGCGGTGTTGAGGGACAGGATGACCGTCGTACCGGCCGTGATGGTGTGGCCGCCCAGCTCGATGTCCTCCAGAGCGACCCTGTGGAACTGCTTGGCGACGCTCAGGTAGCGCAGCAGCTCTTCCACGGCCTGGTCGGTGAGCGTGGGCTCGGCGCGCAGCGCGGCGAGCTGGTCCGGGTTCTGCAGCAGCGCGAAGGTGCCCAGCGCCAGCATGTTCGCGGTGGTGTCGAACCCGGCCGACAGCAGGATCAGGGCCATCCCCTGCAGCTCCTCGTCGGTCAGGTCGCTGTCGAGCAGGTCGCTGAGCACGTCGTCGGTGGGGTTCGCGCGCTTGGCGGCCACCAGCTCCGCGAGGTACTGCTGGGTCGCGATGTAGGCCGCCATCAGCTCCTCGTCGCTGACCTCTCCGCCGAGGAACTTGTCGATGTTCTCCTGAAAGAAGCCCCGGTCCTCGTACGGCACCCCCAGCAGCTCACAGATCACGATGGCGGGGATCGGCTTGGCGAACGCGGTCACCAGGTCCGCCGACGGCCCGGCCTTCTCCATGGCGTCCAGGTGGTCGGCGGTGACCTGCTCGACGCGCTCGGTGAGCAGGCGCATCCGCCGTACGGTGAACTTGCCCACCAGCGGTTTGCGGTAGCGGCCGTGCTGAGGCTCGTCCATCAGCAGGAACTCGCCGGGCGGCGCCGGAGGGACCTCGATGTCGCCGTAGTCGATCAGCGGGTGGTGGCGCATGAGCTCCTTGCGTGAGCTGAACCGAGGGTCGGCCAGGACCGACCGGACCAGGTCGTAGCCGGTGATCAGCCAGCCCTGGTGCCCGTCGGGGAAGGGGAAGCGGCTGATCGGGCCGTGCTCGCGGGCCTCGATGAGCTCCTTGGGCGGGTCGAAGGGGCAGCCGGGCTGACGCTCGGTCGGCATCGTCGTGACGGTGTGGAGGGATTCAGTCATGATCTTTCCTTGTCTCGCGATAGGAGGTGTTGTGTGGAGCTCGAAGGGTGCGTGCCAGGAATGGCAGCGAGCCACCTGCTCTGGCCACGGTGGAGGCCGTTCGTCACTCGCACGGGCAAGGATCAGCGGCTGCCGCACGTGCTCCGAGCGGTCCGCTCACAACCCGATTTTTATCTCGCGCAAATCTCCTGGAAGCCTCCGCTCGGCGGCGCGAGACGAGCCGAGGGGGTGCTGTTCTGTTCAGGGCAACCGCGCCGCGATCTGCCTGTCCGACACGCTCATCGGGATCAAGACGTGCCCGATCGATACGCCCTAGGAGATCTTGCGGCGGTAGGTGTTCATGGCGAAGGCGTAGGCGACGATGAGGATGCCGACGCACCAGGCCAGGGCGATCCAGATGTCGGTGCCGACCGGCTGCTCGGTGAACAGGGCGCGGATGGCGTTGACGATGGAAGTCACCGGCTGGTTCTCGGCGAAGACGCGCAGCGGGCCGGGCATGGTGTCGGTGGGCACGAAGGCCGAGCTGAGGAAGGGCAGGAAGATGAGCGGGTAGGAGAACGCGCTCGCGCCTTCCATGGTCTTGGCGGACAGGCCGGGGATGACGGCGATCCAGGTCAACGCCAGGGTGAACAGGATCAGGATGCCCGCCACCGACAGCCACGCCAGCACTCCCGCCGAGGAGCGGAAACCCATGAGCAGGGCCACGAGCGTCACGACCACGAGCGAGATCAGATTGGCGACCAGCGAGGTCAGCACGTGCGCCCACAGCACCGACGACCGCGCGGTCGGCATGGACTGGAAGCGCTCGAAGATGCCGCCCTTCATGTCCATGAACAGCCGGTACGCGGTGTAGGCGATGCCCGAGGCGACCGTGATGAGCAGGATGCCGGGCAGCATGTAGTTCACATACGAATCCGACCCTGTTCTGATCGCGCCGCCGAACACGTAGACGAACATCAGCATCATGGCGATCGGCATGATCGCGGTGGTGATGATGGTGTCCGGGCTGCGCGTGATGTGGCGCAGGGAGCGTCCCAGCAGGACGGCGGTGTCGGTGAAGAAATGCTTGCTCATCGTTGTTCCTTATGCCTTCGTGCCGACGAGGGTGAGGAAGACGTCCTCGAGGGTCGGCTGCTTTTCGATGTATTCGACCTTGGCGGGTGGGAGCAGTTGCTTGAGCTCGTCCAGGGTGCCGTTGACGATGATCCGGCCCTCGTGGAGGATCGCGATCCGGTCGGCGAGTTGTTCGGCCTCGTCCAGGTACTGCGTGGTGAGCAGCACCGTTGTGCCGCGGCCGGCGAGTTCCTTGACGGCCTGCCAGACCTCGATGCGGGCCTGGGGGTCCAGGCCGGTGGTCGGCTCGTCGAGGAAGATGATCGGCGGGTTCCCGATGAGGCTCATCGCGATGTCCAGGCGGCGGCGCATGCCGCCGGAGTACGTCGCGACCTTTCGTCCGCCCGCGTCGGTGAGCGAGAAGCGGGCGAGCAGATCATCGGCGATCTCGCCGGGGTTCTTGAGATGCCGCAACCGGGCGACCAGCACGAGGTTCTCCCGCCCGGTGAGGATCTCATCGACGGCTGCGAACTGCCCCGTGAGGCTGATCGATTCGCGTACGTCCGCGGCCTGGGTGGCGACGTCGAAGCCGTTCACCCGTGCCGTCCCCGCGTCGGCCTTGAGCAGCGTGGACAGGATCTTCACGGCCGTGGTCTTGCCCGCCCCGTTGGAGCCGAGCAGGGCGAAGATGCTGCCCCGCGCCACGGTGAAGTCCACGCCGCGCAGCACCCGCAGCTCCTTGTACGCCTTCTCCAGGCCCTGCACCTGGATCGCCGCAGCTTGCTGTGTCGTCATCAGTCCGTCCTGTCCTTTGTCGTGGTGTTCTCGCCGGCGGCGCGCTCGATGGCGCTGGTGAAGCGGTTGCGTTCCCGGGTCCTGTATTGGCCGAGGGGGTAGTTGGCCATGAACGCCTCGACGAACTCCACCGGGTCCTCGCCGAAGATGTCGCGGATCGGGGTGCCGTCCGCCGCGCCCTGCTCGAACAGCTCGGCAAGGTCGTCGTACATCGCCATCGCACCGGCGCCGTCGGCCGGCCCGAAGTGCATCAGGTACCGCTCCAGCGCTTCGACCGCGATGCGGTAGTTCTCGGGAAGCTGCTTGATGCGTGCCTTGTACTGCCGGTAGCGCTTCTTCTCCTCCAGCGATCCGGTGACGATCTCCAGGTACTGCAGGTAGCGGCTCTTCGGCTCGTTTGATCCTGTGGTCATGTCGACTTGCCTCCCTTGCGGAGCTGTTCGAGCCGGTCGGCCAGGAAGCTCCAGGTCCGCCAGAACTCTTCGAGGTACTCCCGTCCCTGGTCGTTGAGGGAGTACACCTTGCGCGGCGGTCCCTTCTCCGACGGGACCTTCTCCACGTCGACGAGGCCGCGCTGCTCGATCCTGACCAGTAGCGCGTAGATGGTGCCCTCGGCGATGTCGGAGAAGCCCTGATCGCGCAGCCACGCCGTGATCTCGTAGCCGTATGCGGGCCGGCCGGACAGGATCGCCAGGACGATGCCCTCCAGCGTTCCTTTGAGCATCTCCGTCACGAGCTTGCCCATGGGACGCCTCCCTTTCGGCTACTTGGTGTTGCTGACTACCAGTACAAAGTAGCACTGACTACTAGTACTTAGCAACACCGAATAGCTGAGGTGCAAAGCGGAAGCTTGAGCGTGTGGGTGCGGGCGGCCTGATCGCTGTTCGTGAGCGAGTCCGTCATCCCTCAGGCCGAGACGGGCTCCGTCGGCCCACTGGAGAGTTCGATCGTCGCGGACGAGGCGGGAGCGCCCGCGACCACGAGTGCGCAATCGCTGAACGGTTCATGGCATCCACCATGACCGAAAGCGCTGATACCGGGCCGTTGCCGTGCTGACACGGCCGCTGACACGACACCGCAGCAGGCTTGCTCACCGCCGGGACATCCGCCGGCCTGGCACGCCTCCCAGGGGGCGGTTCGGCGTCCACAGGATCCTCCCCGACGTCTTCGCAGATCGAGGTCCGTTCGCCGCGTCTGCTCCGGCAAGCGCGGCCTTGGGAGGGTGTTCAAGCACCGCATCGGGGTCCGTCCAACGGAACGGCGCCTACTCGCAGAAGACGCGCAAGTGGCCATCGGGCTGCTCGAGCTCCACGATCGCCCCCGCGGCGCGAACCAAGGTCCGACTTCAGCAGCTACCGGTCCGACTGCTCCACTGCACAGCCCAGCGCCCGCCGGTGCCTTGGGTCGACGACGGGTGTTACTTCCCGGCCGTGCCGGGTTCCCCGCTGATGGACTCCTGATAGATGTCCGCGTAGGTGCGCGAGTCCTTGACCAGGTCGTCGCAGAAGGCAGCGACGTCGTTGCCGAGGAGTTCCAGGACTCCCTTGCCGGCCGCAGCGCCCTCCTCGAAGAAATCGACGATCCCTGAGAGCAGGGACCCGTCAAGCAAGTCGATCGGTCCGACCTTGAAGAGGTACCTCTGAATCTCCTTGTAGACGATCTGGTAGTCCGGCGGGAGCGCCTTGACCCGGGCCATGTGCGCGCGCCACTGCTTCTTGCCCTCGATGATGTCTTGGATGCCCACGTCAGCCTCCTAGCCGGCCCAATTTCCTTGCGACGTTCCTGTTCAACTGCTCGCGCCACCGGTCGAGATGGCTCCGAGCCCCTTCTCCGCCGGCCAGCGCCGCGCAGAAGCCCCCGATGTCGTCACCCAGCACCTCGTGAATGCTCTGCCCGTCGGACGCTGTCTCTTCGAGCAGCCCCAGAGCACCGTCGAGAATCGGCATCAGGTTTCGACCGGTGAAGTCCCCGTAGGGAAAAAGATGACCTATGATCTCTCCCCACGCCGCCCGGTAGTCGGCCGGCAATGCCTCGGCCCGAGCTTCGAACGCCTTCCATTCCCTGGTGAGATCGCTGCCGGTAATGGTCTCCCAGAAGTTCATCTCCCGCCCTCCTTGAGCTTGTCGATCCGTGATGTGACGTACTCCCATTTCGCCCAGAACCTCGCGAGTTCTCCGCGCCCCGCGTCGTTGAGCGCATAGAACTTGCGCGGCGGGCCCAGCCCGGACGGTCGTTTCGTCACCTGGACGAGCCCGTTCTTCTCCAGTCGCAGCAGGATGGTGTAAACCGTCCCCTCGACGACGTCGGCGAAGCCGAGTTCGTTCAGCCGACGCGTGATGGCGTACCCGTAGGTCTCCTCGCTGCCGATGATTTCCAGCACGCAGCCCTCAAGCGTGCCCTTCAGCATCTCCGTCAGGTCGTCCATCGTGGGTCCTCTTCGATCTCCTGGTACTTTGTAGCACCGAGTACCACTATACGGTACCACAAAGTAGCGAACCAATGCCTAGCAAGCGGCGAGCACAGACCACGGAAATGATTCGAGTCATCGGCGCCGCGCTCGGTGCGGCCAGTGAGGGGGACTGGAGGTTGCTTGCCACCTGGTCGAGGTCGCTCCGGCAGAAGACCTCGACCAGGCTCCGGCCTTCGACGCCACCACGTTCCGCGATCACCTTCGAGGTCATCGACGCCGCCCGCGACGCTCTTGTCATCGGAATCAGCTGACCACCCGCTGCTGTCCGTGAGATCGGCAGGATCACTTGCCAGGACGGGGACGAGCACCAGGTCTGGTTTCCTCGATGCTCAGACCGGGATCCAGTTGCCGTGGAAGCCCGTGGGGATGCGCACCAGGACGTGTATCTCGGCGAGCGGGGGCGCGGCCAGGTCGGCGGCGTCCAGGATGGCCAGGTAGCTCGTACCGGCGCCGCGGTCGTGGGCGAACGTCATCAGGAAGCCCTCGTTCTCACCGGTCCCGGCCCGGGGTACGAAGACGGCCTCACCGCAGGTGTGGCCTGGAGGGAGGCGGTGCACCACCCGTTCACCGCCGCCGGTGAGGTCGTAGGCGTAGATCTCCGACCGCTCAGGCTCGGCGTCCAAGGAGAAGCTCGTCGTGTAGCCGTAACGGTGGGGCAGCCCGAGCATCGAGTCGGCCACACGGGGGTATTCGCTGGGCGCGTCGTCGAGCGGTTCCTCGGCGACCACGCCCGACCTCAGGTCCAGCGTCCAGCGGTACACGACCGGAAGCCCGCCCTCCAGGTCGTCGGCGCCGCCGCGCCACAGCGTGGGGACGCGGGTGCCGGTGACGGTGATCGTGTCGCCCTGCGGGTCCTCGAAAGCGTTCATGGTGTGCCACACGTAGCACGGGGCGACGTCGAACCAGCGTACGGGCGCGTCGTCGCCGGCCGTACGCGCCAGCACGCCGAACCGGGCGCGGTGCGCGTCATCCCAGCGCCACGGCGGCCCGCCCGCCGCGGCCTGGACGTAGTCGAAGACGACCGGCAGATCCATGAAGATCACGTGGTTGCGGGTGATGGCGAAGTCGTGCATCATCGTCGCGCGCGGCACGTCCACGACCCGCGTCTGCACCACCTCGCCGACGGCCGAGACGCGGTAGCAGGTCAGGTACGGCGGACGCAGCTGATAGCCGAAGAACAACAGCTCACCCGTGATCGGGCAGGTCTTCGGGTGCGCGGTCATCGGGGTCTGCAGGACCCCGTCGAAGGTGTGCACCCCGATCGTGGCGAGGTCCGGCGTCACCTCGTACGGGAAGCCGCCCTCTTCCAGGGCGAACAGCCGGCCCGCGTGCGCGATCAGGTGGGTGTTGGCCGTGGTCACCCGGTAGTCGATCCGGCCTGTCTCCTGGTCGAAGGCGAGGGCGAAGCGGGACTGGCCGGGGTGCTCGTACAGCGGCGTGCGCACGTACCGGTTGCGGTACCAGCGGGCCCTGCCGCCCTCCAGCGCGATGGTGTGGATCATTCCGTCGCCCGCAAAGGAGTGCGGCGACCAGCCGGTACGCGGGTTGGGCCCGTTGCGGAAGAACTGCCCGCTCAGCTCGGCCGGGATCTCGCCGACGACCTTGGACGGCTCCAGGGTCACCTCCTCGGCGACCGGCGCGTTGTTGCCCGCGAGGTGCAGAGGCACGGTTTCGGACATGCTGGAACTCCTATCGGCATGGGTGGAGACGCCGACAACCGTGCACGAAAAAATCCGCGGACAACAGTCTTGTTCTTCCCGCCCGCCTCCGCCGCCCGACAGAGCCCCAGGTGAGAGCCGCCTCAGAAAACCCTAGATGGAGCCGCTGCGGATGTGCGCCTGAGTTGGCGAGCTCCGCGCGCGGTTGAGGAGCGGGCGAGTCTGATCCGACCGGCTTGATCTACTGCGTCTTCGCTGGTGAGGGCGATATTAGGCCGTCCCGACCCGGCACTGCAGCGGGTCTCGGAACGGCACCGCCCCTCCCTTCGCTGCGATCTGCATGTCCATCTGCCTTCACTTTCGGTCGGCCTCACAGTGCGCCCTTCAGCGCTCGTGCCTGCCGGCGCCAGAACTCCCGCGAGACCTCGGCCTTAGGAAATACCAGGTCGAAGCCGTGGAAAGCGCCGGGGATGACGTCGAGGTCGCAGGGGACGCCGCTGTCACTCAGCCGGCGCGCGTACTCGACGTCTTCGTCGTGGAAGAGATCGAGGGTGCCGACGCCGATCCAGGCCGGAGGAAGACCGGTGAGATCCTCGCGGCGGGCTGCGGCCGCGTACGGGGAGACGTCCGGGCCCGCGACGGCGTCGCCGAGGTAGGACGACCAGCCGTATCGGTTGCTCTTGGGCGTCCAGACGCGCACCTTGAGGGTGTCCAGGTCGGTTCTCGTCGTCGTGCGGTCGTCCAGCATGGGGTAGAGGAGCAGTTGGAACACTGGGCGGATCTCGGCCCGGTCGTGGGCGAGCAGCGCGAGGGCCGCGGCGATTCCGCCGCCCGCGCTGGCACCGCCGATCGCGATGCGATCGATGTCGATGTGCAGGTCGCCCGCGCGCTCGGCCAGTCCACGCAGCGCGGCGTAGGCGTCCTCGACCGCGGCGGGCGCGGGATGGTCCGGCCCCAGTCGATAACGAACCGCGGCGACGGTGATGCCGAGCTCGCGGGCGAAGGCAATGTTCGTACGGTCGTCCTGCTCGGGTGCGCCGAAGATCAGTCCGCCTCCGTGTATCCAGAGCAGCGCCGGAGCCGCTGCCTTCAGGCCGGTCGGCTGGAAGACGCGAACCGAGACGGGCGGTGCGCCCTTGGGCCCGGGCACGACGATCTCCTGAACCGTGACGTCCGGCCCTGGATCGGTCGAGCGCCACTTCACGCTCCGCACGATGCGCGACGACAGACGTCCGTAGGACACATTGGGGATGAAGCGACCTCGTTTGAGATCGGGGTGGAAGGCACTCATCGGGTCCTCGTTCTTTCCCCTCATCGAAGGTGTATGGAATCGTCTGGCCACCCGGCGGGTGGTCGGCGTCGAGAGTGGGGACGGTTGTGAAGCCGGTGCGACACCGACGATGGGAAGGCCGGCGCGCAGCGCCGCGGATACCACGTCGGCCATCAGACGCGGAGCCGTGTCGCGTTCGGCGTCGGTGCGCGCGTAGCTGAAGCCGCCGTTGTGGTGAGCCGTCCCGGCCGTCGCCTGCCGGACCGGGACGAGGTCGCGGGCGTCGCGGACCTGCGCGCCACCGCAGGCCATGTTCGCGTCCGTTCCCCCCGTCCCGATCCGGCAGGCGCGCGGCTCTTGCGACTGCCGCGCCTGTACCGCTCGGTCAGATCTTGGTCTTCTCGCGGACCCACGCGCCGATCTGTGCGATGGCGGCGTCGGTCTCCGGAATCCGGCCAGCTCCGTAGACGTACGAATGCTGGCCTCCGGGGACCACAACGGTCGCCGTGTCGATTCCGGCGTCCTTGACGCGGGCGGCGAACTCCTCGTCCTCGCCGGCGAGGACCTCGTACGTTCCCCAGGAGACGAGGGTGGGGGGAAGACCGCTCAGGTCCGCCCGGTTCAGGTTGATCCGGGTGTCCGTGAACTCGATGCCAGTGCCGCCGATCCAGGCATCCCGGAAGAACTCCAGCAGTTCCTTGCTGAGAATCTTGTCCGTCCCGGCGTTGGTCGCGATGGCCTCGTTGGCGATCTCGAGGTCGCACCAGGGGGAGATCGACACGATGGCGCCGGGCAGGGGCTGCCTCTTGTCGCGGAGGCGAAGCGCCAGGGCGACAGCGATGAACCCGCCGATCGAGTGGCCGATCGTGATGATGTTTCCCGGCTCATACCCTTCGGAGAGCAGCCAGTTGAAGGCCGCCTCCGCGTCGTCCACCTGAGCCGGGTACTTGTGTTCCGGTGCGCGCCGGAAGTCCAGGACCAGTACGGGGGCCCCGGCGGCCTTGGCAATATGGCCGGCGAGCTTTCGGTCGACGTGTGCTGACGCCAGAACGGAGCCCCCGGCGTGAGTGTGCAGGAGGACGTAGTCGGTGTTGGCGTCGACGGGTTCGCACCAGATTCCCAGAACGCCACCCGCGTCCACCTCCCGATAGGTGACGCCTTCCGGCTCCCGGGCCGCGAGATGGACTTGCTCCGCCTGGATGCGCGCCGCATCCAACTCGGACGGGGGATTCGCCCCTGTGGCCAGCCATTCCGCGAATTGGATCGCTTCCGGGCTCAGTTCAACAGCAGCGTGCTCAGACATTTGGTACCTCCATGGGGCCATTTGGCATACCGGCCCGCCAGGACCGGTATCGCCGGGGTTTGTCAGGCGGTGTGAGTGGGGTAGTCGGTGTGGCCGATCTCGTCTGCCACGGCGGTGGTGACCTCGACGGCGAAGCGGATGCGGTTGTCGAGGGAGCCGCCGACCTTGTTCGACCGGACCAGCTTCTGATCGGTACGCGGATGGCGTCTCAGTTGTGCTGCTCGGCATCCAGGAGTGCGAGGGCGTTGCGGATGCCCTGTTCGAGGAGTTGGTCGGCGAGCTGCCGGTCGGTCAGGGCGCGGGAGAGTTGCAGTGTCCCGGCCAGCATGCCGAGGAGGCCGAGTGCTTTCAGACGCGCCGACGGTGGATCGTGGGGTGCCAGGCGGGCGGCGAAGTCGTCGATGAGGACAAGCGCGCCGTCGGTGTATGCCTGCCTGGTGGGATCCGTGGAGCGTGCGATCTCGTCGAGCAGGGCGGCGTTGGGGCAGCCGTCCTCGATGTTGTCGCGCTGCTCGGGGGAGAAGTACCAGCGCACGATCTGTTCGAGTCCGGCACGGCCGGGCGCTGCCTGCGCGACGATGTTGGCGTGTTGTGCGCGCATCTGGTCGGCGACCGCGGCGGTGACGAGTTCGTCCTTGGAGGGGAAGTAGGCGTACAAGGCGCCGTTGGTCAGGCCCGCGTCCCTCATGAGGGTCGCGACTCCGGAGCCGTCGATGCCGTCCCGCTTGAGCCGGCGACCGGCCGTCGCAATGATCCGCTGCCTTGTCTCCTGCTTGTGTTCTTTCGCGTACCGCACCATGCGTTCCTCCATCGCAGCCGGGGCTAGCGCTGCAGATACCGCCCCGGCCAGGTCACTGTGCCGCGTTGGCCAGGAGAGCGGCGAAATTGATCCTCCCGGTCTGCAGTTTCGCGTCGTGGGGCTCGGCGACCCCGCCGTCGGTGATGTACAACTGGTCGCCGCGAACCGCGGTCGCGGAGGGCGAGGCGAGACCGTCCGCGCTGGTCAGAACGGCCTTGTAGGTGCCGTTCGGGTAGACCACCACGACCCTGTCCGGACCGTTCTGCGCCACGAACACCACATCGGACCACGGGGTCAGGAAGCTGAGATCGTCGATGTTGGGCAGCCCGCCCGCGACAAGGCGGATGGGACCGGCCGCGCCGGTGCCGGTGACCGGTACCCGAAGCAGCGTTCCCTTGTTGAAGTTGCTGACCCACAGAGCGCCGTCGTGGAACCTGAGCCCGTTGGCACCGATCGGCAGGGCCTCGGTCGGCACCGGCGCGAGAGCGGCATCGGTCAGCCACGGGGTCACCGATCCGCCCGAGACCGGAACGGACCAGATGAGGCCCTTCAGGCTGTCGGCGATGTAGAGGGTGCGTCCGGCCGGGTCGATGGCCAGCCCATTGGGGCCCGCGTCGGCGGGCAGAGCGGCGATGCGCTGAGGCGTACCGTCCGGACGCAGCGCGTACACGCCGTTCCTGGCCGCGTTGCCCGGGGCCCACACGCTGTAGTAGACGGTGCCGTCACTGCCACGGGTGTTGCCGCTGATCGCCTCACCCACCTGCCCGGTGACGAGCACCGTGCGGCCTCCGGACGCGGAAATGCGCATTAGCTGCGGCCCATGGGTGCGCTGGCACACCGCGCAACTGCCCAGCATGGACAGGATCATTGAGCCATCGGGGTTGACGGTGATGTTCTCGGGGATCTCGCCGGCGGCGTAGTCGAACGTCGCCACGGTCCGAACGTCGGTGACAACGGATCCGCGATACGCGTGTCCCGTCGCTGCGGACGCGGACGGCGCCGACCCCAGGACGGCCGCCGTCGCGGTGACCGCCAGCGCGATCCCGACGTTCTTCTTCAGAAAACGCCTTGCGCTCGATGCACTGCGCCGGGCCGTTTGCTGGCGTTGCTGCTGCATGACTCTCCTCGGCAAATCAACGAGTGACTGATCAATGGACTTTCGGCGACATCACAGATGTCGGGTACATCGGAGGTCAGGCGGGCATGCGGTTGTTCTTGCGGATCTGCTTGTCGAACGTCCTGGCGGGGACGAGGCGGCGCGCCGTGGTGACGCGTGAGGCCAGCGGGCCGGCGGTGTAGCGCAGCTTCGGCTTCTTGTCGGTGGCCGCAGTGACGATCATCTTGGCGACGACGGCGGGGTCGTCGCCGTCCTTCATCGCAACCGCCAGCACCTCGTCGAAAACGCGCCGTCGCTCCGCGTACAGAGGCAGCGGGGTGTCGGGCTGCGCGGCGTTGGTGTCGAAGCCGGTCTTGGTATAGGCGGGCTGGACGAGGAGGACCCGGACGCCGTGCTCGCGGACCTCGTGGTCCAGCGACTCGGAGTAGCCCTCGATGGCGTGCTTCGACGCGACGTAGAGGGCCATGAAGGGCTGGGGGGCGACCCCGAGGACGGACGAGATGTTGATGACGCGTCCGCCACCCTGGGCGCGCATGTGCGGCAGGACGGCCTTCGTCATACGGATGACACCGAGGACGTTGATGTTCAGGACGTTCTGGGCCTGGGTGACGGAGTTCTCCTCGACGGCGCCCGCCGAGCCGATGCCCGCGTTGTTGACCAGGACGTCGATGCGTCCGAACCGGTCGATCACCTCTCCGACCGCGGCGGCGGCCGAGTCGTCACTGGCCACGTCGAGATCGAGGTACGTCACACCGGCGGGCGGGGTGAGTCCGGAGGTCTTGCGGCCGGTTCCGATCACCTCGAAACCCGCCGCGGCGAAGGCGCGGGCCGTCTCCTTGCCGATCCCCGATGAGGCACCTGTCACGAGCACCACCGGCCGAGTTGTCCCCATCACGGACTCCCTTGATTTTGTATTACGTTCGTATACCTTACGTTCGTACGACAATATGGTGGTCGCCGGTCGATGGCAAGTGGTCTCTCCCAAAGTTGTCTCAAACCCCAATGCGGCTGTGAGCTAGATCACGGTTGAGGTTGACCTTGGGTCAGGGTGGAAGCTCGGCGCAGCGGCGCGAGGCCGACCCGGACATAACAACTTCGAAGGGCAAACCACCATGACGATCACCCTTTCCGATCAGGACAAGAGCACCCAGCCGGCAGCTGCGGCCGGGCAGGATCGCCCGGAGCTGCAGAAGGCGATCGAGGAGATCGTCGAGTCCGGTTTCCTCGGAGTGTCGCTGCGCGTGCACGATGAGCGCGGCGAGTGGGCCGGCAGCGCCGGGGTGGCCGAGCTGGGCGGGACCGCGAAGCCGTCGGTCAACGGGCATGCCCGGATCGGCAGCAACACCAAGACCTTCACCGCGACCCTGGTGCTGCAACTGGTGGCCGAGGGCAAGATCGAGCTGGACACCCCGGCGGCCGACTACCTGCCCGCGTTCGGGCTGGACCGGCGGATCACGGTGCGGATGCTGTTGCAGCACACCAGCGGGCTGTTCAACTTCACCGGCGAGGTATACGACGACGGGTCGATCGTGCACGGGATTCCCGTGCCCTACAGCACCACGGGCAAGGAGTGGGTGAACAACCGGTTCCACACCTACCGGCCCGAGGAGCTGGTACGTCTGGCGCTGTCCAAGCCGGCCCGGTTCGAGCCGGGAACGGGCTGGAGCTATTCCAACACCAACTACGTGCTGGCCCGGCTGCTGATCGAGAAGGTCACCGGCCGCTCGCTGGCCGAGGAGATGCAGCGGCTGATCCTGGGGCCGCTCGGGCTGTCGGGCACCGTGGTGCCGGACGCCTCACCGGAGATTCCTGAGCCGCACGCCCACATCTACTACCGCTACGAAGAAGCCGGCCGGCAGAAGACGATCGACATCACCCGCTACAACCCCTCCTGGGTCTCCACCGGCGGTGACATGATATCGACCAGCCAGGACCTGCACACGTTCATCTCCGCGCTGGTAGGCGGCAAGCTCCTGCCGGCCGCACTGCTGGCCGAGATGTGCACCCCGCACGCCACGGGCATCCCGAACATGGACTACGGGCTGGGGGTGTTCGTCCAGAAGACGGACTGCGGCGGCACCGTCATCACCCACAACGGCGGCAACGTCGCCTCCGCGACGCTGATGTACAGCACGCCCGACGGCGGCAAGACCCTGACCGCCGTACTGAACTGGGTGGACGACGCCGACATGTCCATAGCGGCAGCGTTCCGGAACGCCCAGCAAAGGCTCGTCAACAAGGTGTTCTGCGGCGAGCAGGCCGATCCGGCTCAGCCGGCGGACTGAACACCTGTGACCCGTACGCCTCAAGAGGCGACCCCTTCCGGTCGTGCATCAGGTAGAACGTGAACTGGGGCCACATGCTCGGCTGTCGTCTGCCTGGTCGCCGAGCTCGAGTACAAGGCAGGCTGTGCAGATGAGGAACGGAGTCACGATCGGGCAGGCGGCGGCATTCGTCGGCGTCACAGTGAAGACGGTGCGGCACTACCACAAGCTCGGCCTGGTGAAGGAGCCGGAACGCGACAGCTCCGGCTACCGGCGCTACGGGTCCGCCGATCTGTTGCGGCTGGTGCAGATCCGGACGCTGGCCGCCGCCGGGGTGCCGCTGGCCGAAGTCGGGCCCCTGCTCGACGCCGACGCCGCCCAGTTCGCCGCCGCGCTCACCGACGTCGAGCGGCAGCTCACCGAACGGATCGAGGAGCTGATCGCACGCCGTGACATGCTGCACCGGCTCGCCGACGGAGACCGGGCCCTGCTGCCCGACCGCGCCGTGGCGCTGCTGGAGCGGCTGTCCGGCCTCGGCCTCCCCGCGGATGAGGTGACGGCCACCAGGGAGGGCTGGGTGCTGGCCAGGGCCCTGGTCCCAGAAGGCTTCGACGACTTCCTCACCCATGTCGAGCACGCCCTCGACGACCCCCGCTTCGTCGCGTTGAGCAAGCAGGCAACCGAAGCCACGGCATGGGAGCCGGACGACCCGCGCCTGGCCGAACTCGCCACTGCCATCGCCGACCACTTCCTCGCCAACCCCGCACACCTGAAGATCGTGACCGGCCTGCAAGCCAGCACCGACGCCGCGGCCCGGTACCACCTGATCGCCCACTACGGCGAAGAGCAGGGATCGGCCACGGCCCGGGGGGTCGCGCTAGTAGAGGCCAAGCTCCGCGCCGCGGGCATCCATATCCCCAGACCAGACACCCACTGACCGGCCGGGATCTGCCGGCAGACGCCGCTGGAGCGGCTCGTCCCACGCTGGGTGCATCGCCTCAGCCATCCACGCGTCCTTCGAAGGAGTGGCCAAAAGGACAGGATCGCGCAGCCAGGCCGGGCACGACGGGCGATTCGCCGTCCAGCTCAAGGAAAGCCGCAGGACAAGGACGTCGGCCGTTGGCCGCGATCCTGGCCGCTACACCCCCTCCTCGTCCACGCCGCTGTCGCCGTCGGGCACGTCGGGTATCTCGCCGAGCTGCCGCAGCCCTTCGGCCGGGGCGGAGGAGGCGATGGTAACCGTAGGTATTCCGGATCATCCAGGCGTGGTCATAGGGCCGTCTGCGCCCGCACTGCGTACTTCTTCACCTGCGAGGGATCGCCGATCCCCAGCTGCTCAGCCAGGTAGTCCACCACCGGCCACGGCACCGCCAGTGGATCGGTCAGGAACAGGCCTTTATACCGGACCGCCCCGATCTGGACCGCTACCCCCAACCGGTGCGAGTCCTGGCGTGACTTCGCGATCACGTCCCGATCGAACGCGTCCAGAACAGGTCGCGGTCCAGCACCGGCTGCACGAGTGGGCGCAGCGCGAGCGCGTCGGTCGTGCTGACGAGGTGGATCGTCGAGCGCATGAGGGCGATCCGCACGGCCCGGCGCTGGGTGAGCAGCGCCGCGACCTCCTCGGGCCGGCACGCGGCGAGCCGGCTCCACAGTCCCACGTACCAGGTGTGCGGGGTCTGCGCCTGCAGGCCCACCAGGTGTTCGATGGCCTGCAGCGGGGTGAGGTCGGCGCGGCGCAGGAGCAGTTGCCGATCGAGGGTGGCGCGGTTGAGGGCTCGGCGGGTCAGGATCTGCATGACGGTACTCCTGGAAGTTCAATTCAGGGGTGCGCGCGGCGGGGTGCCCGCCGCGCGTACCACCCGCTCGGCACGGTTCAGCGCAGTTGGCGGAAGAAGCCGCGGATGTCGTCGACCAGCAGGCCGGGCACGTCGTGCGCGGCGAAGTGGCTGCCCGTGTCGTAGACGTTCCAGGACACGATGTTCTTGTGGTCGCGTTCGGCGAACGGGCGGATCGACTGGAAGTCCCAGGCGAAGTTCGCCAGCCCGAGTGGCACGGTGGTGGGTTTTGCCGGCTTGTCCTGCGTGTGGAAGTCCTCGTAGTACAGGCGCGCGGCCGACGCGGCGGTGTTGGTGAGCCAGTAGATCATGGTGTTGGTCAGCACGTAGTCCGCATCGAGGTTCGGGGCGAGCAACTGCACGTTCCAGCCCAGCTGCCCCGCCGGCGAGTCGGCCAGCGCGTGGGCCAGCGTCTGCGGCGCGGTGGACTGCAGCTTGTCGTAGGCGCCGCTGTTGTCCGTCCACCACTGCAGGAACTGGACCTTCTTCCGGTCCTCCTCCGACAGGCCGGCCAGCTCGGCCGGGTCGCCGGACGGGAACGAGAAGACCTGGGTTACGTGCACGCCGATCACGTGCCCGGGATCGCAGCGGCCCACCTCCGGCGAGATCTCCGAGCCGCAGTCGTTGCCGTGCGCGCCGTAGTGCTCGTAGCCAAGGCGGCGCATCAGTTCGGCCCACGCTCTGGCGATCCGGTACCGGTTCCAGCCCCGCTCGGTGGTGGGCCCGGAGAAGCCGAAACCGGGGATGGACGGGATCACCAGGTGGAAGGCGTCGGCCGGGTCGCCGTCATGGGCTCGCGGATCGCTCAGCGGGCCGATGACATCGAGGTACTCCACGACGGTGGTCGGCCAGCCGTGCGTGAGCAGCAGCGGCGTGGCGTCCGGCTCGGGTGAGCGGACGTGCAGGAAGTGCACGTTCTGCCTGTCGATGGTCGTGGTGAACTGCGGGTACGAGTTGAGCTTCGCCTCCCACGCGCGCCAGTCGTAGCCGTCGCGCCACCGCTGCACCAGACTCTGCACGTATGGCAGCGGGACGCCGTAGTCGCCGCCGGCGCCGGGCAGTTCGTCGGTCCAGCGGACCCGGGCCAGGCGCTCGGCCAGGTCGTCCAGGTCGGCCTGCGGGATATCGATACGGAAATCACGGATCTCGGCCGTGTCGATCTCGGTCATGGCGTCGACCCTGCCGGACCATTAGGACGATACCGCTCCTAATGGTCCGGCATGCTTGACGAATGTTGGACACCTCGGCCCGCCTCCTGCGGCTGCTCTCCCTCCTGCAAACCCCGCGCGAGTGGACCGGCGCCGAACTCGCAGAGCGCCTCGGGGTGAGCGGGCGGACCGTGCGTACCGACGTGGAGCGCCTGCGCACCCTCGGCTACCCGGTGCTGGCCACCCGCGGTTCTGCCGGCGGCTATCGGCTCGGCGCCGGTGCCGTGCTGCCGCCGTTGCTGCTCGACGATGAGGAGGCGGTCGCCGTCACCGTCGGCCTGCGGACCGCGACCGGTGGCGCCATCGCGGGGGTCGGGGAGGCGTCGTTGCGGGCGCTGGCGAAGCTGGAGCAGGTGCTGCCGTCCCGGTTGCGGCGCCGGGTGAGCACCCTGCAGGCCTACACGGTGCCGGTGCCCCGCGGCGACGCCGGCCCCGGTGTCGATGCGTCGGTCCTGACCACGCTGAGCGCGGTCTGCCGCGACCGGGAACGGCTCCGCTTCGACTACCACGACCACGCTGGCGCGGCCACCGTGCGCACCGTCGAGCCGTACCGGCTCGTCATCTGGGGCCGCCGCTGGTACCTGCTGGCCTGGGACGTCGAGCGGGACGACTGGCGCACCTTCCGTGTCGACCGGATCCGGCCCCGTACCCCGACCGGCCCCCGCTTCACCCCACGGGACCTGCCCGACGACGACGTCGCCGCCTACGTCTCCCACCGGGTGTCCGCCGCCGCCTGGCGCTACCGGGCGCAGGTCACCGTGCACGCGCCGGCCGAGGTCATCGCCGATCGGATCGACCCGGCGGCCGGTACGGTCGAACGCCTCGACGACCGTACCTGCGTCCTGTACACCGGCGCCGACACGATCGAGACCCTCGGCGTCCACTTGGGCCTGCTCGATGCGGACTTCGACGTCACCGGGCCGCCGGAACTTCTCACGCACCTGCGCCGACTCGCCCACCGATACATCCGCGCGACCACCTCATCCGCACCCGATGATCCAATCGGGTGAGCGCCCCGTCGCCGCATGACCACAACACCGCCGGCTTCCCCGCCCGGCTCCGGAAGCCATCGGGAAGCCGGCCACGAGTTGACGGGGGCGGCTGGTCGCCGGAGCAGGCAAGAGCCGCCTGCCGCCGAATGGTGGGGCAGCCCCGTCCGGTCACGCAGCTGGTCACAGTCCTCACGGGGAGGACCGCGACCAGCAATGACGCGGCTGACCTAGCCGAGGTGCCCGCGGGAGGACTCCACCGTCTGCTTGAAGATGCTCAGGCCGTGGTCCATTCCGGCGCCCATCGGGATGGCGAGGTCGTCCGGTCGCACGTCGTGGATCCATACGAACCGGCTGCGGCCGTCCCCGTGCGGGACGACCTGCATCGAGGCGTTGTCGTGTTCCGGCTGCATGGTGCCGCCGATGACCGAGAAGACGAGCCGGCACAGCTCATCGTCGAGCGCGATGAGCCGCTCCCGCAGCACCATCCCGTCGGCGAACGTGACGACTCTGACGTCCGGTTCGTCGAGCCGACTGTCGGTGACGAAGCCCGGCGCCATCCGGACGGGCCCGTCGGTGAAGTCACTGATGATCGCCCACACGTCCGCGGGGTCGGCATCGATGATGATCTCTTTTTGCACGGAGGCCATATCTGTCTCTTCTGTAGTGGTGGTGGGATACCGGCGTCGCGCGGTGGCGAATTCGTCTATGCGGCGACGACGCAGAACTGGTTGCCCTCGGGGTCGGCCAGCACGACCCAGCCGTCGAAGCGCCGCACTTCACTCGCGCCAAGGGCCCGAATCCGGCCGACCTCGCCTGCCAGGTCATCAGTGGACAGGTCCAGGTGCAGCCGGTTCTTGCCCTCCCGGCCCTCGGGCACGGCCTGCAGGGACAGGCCCACGCCGCTCTTGTTCGCGTCCTGCAGGTAGGTGGTGCCTTCGTCTGAGGACGCGACCTGGTATCCGGTGACCGCCTGCCAGAAGGCGGTGCTGCCGGCCAGGTCGTTCGTGTCGATGCAGATGTTGCCGATGCTGATGCTCACCAGCGACCCCTTCTGATCTAACTGACGTACCAATTACGTCGGTTACGTAACCTACCATCGCCGATAGTCGGGTAGGCTGCGAGACGTGATGGATGAGCGTGCTGCCGAGCCCGTGCCGGACAACCTCGCAACCGGGACGGCGCCAATGCCGCTGCGCGTGATCGAGGAGTTCATCAACACCCGCCGCCGGGACGGCGACGAGATCGCAACCCCGCAACAGCTGGCGACGTGGTTGCACGCCCGCGGTCTCATGCCGGCCGACACGGTGGTGAACGCCGAGCAGCGCGACCGTGCCGAACGGATCCGTGAGGGACTACGCGCGCTGATCGCCGAGAACAACACCGAGCCGGTCTCCAGCCCGCGCCCGGACGGCCTCAACCCTGCCGCTCGCGCCGAACTCGCCGACCTCACCCGCGACTTTCCGCTGATGCTCGACGTGACCGTTTCCCCGCCCCGGTTGGTCGCCCGCGCCCGGGGGCCGGTGGAGGCGGCACTGGCCAGGCTGCTCGCCGTCGTGGCCGAGGCAGTGGCGGAAGGCACGTGGACGCGGCTGAAAGCCTGCCGGGAGCCGAGCTGCCGATGGGCCTACTATGACCACTCCCGCAATCGGCGCCGGACCTGGTGCTCCATGGACATCTGCGGCAACCGCGCCAAAGCCCGCGCCTCTCACCACCGCAAGTCCGCCGCGCCCTTGACCGCGGGCCAGCCGACAAACCGATAACCCCGCGCCGCTGGCCCGCCGGCCTCGCGCTCCGTCCGGGCAGGTGCGGGGGCTTTTGCCCCTCTTCGAGGGACTCAGGTCACGGGGTCACCCCCAGCTGGCGCAGTTGGACGGGCCGAAGCGGTCGCCATCCGCTGGTGTCGAGCTTGGCCAGTTCCGCCTCGACGTCCACGTTGATGACGCTGAAGAAGTTGGTGTTGTCGCTGTGGCCGGGCGAGATGTGCGACAGGATCTCGTCGCTCACCTCGCGGCCCTGGGAACGCAGCTCCAGCACCGCCCTAGAATAATATTCGGTCGTCCACGCGACCACCGAGTTGGTCAGCAGGGTCAGGCACCACGCCTGCTCGGTCTGCTGTTCCAGATGCGGGCGGGTGATGGTGCCCTGCTGGGCGTAGTGCAGGTCGCGGCGCAGTGCGTGCAGGCTTTCCCCTTGTTCAGTTGTCGCGAGATCTTCCTTCTGAAGGCTGGGTCCGACAGGTATTTGGCCAGGTGGACGGTTCTGCGCAGCATGCCCCATTCCTTCAGAGCGGCGGCCAGGGTGTTCTGCCGGGAGGCGGCCGACCACTTGCCGACGATCAGCGAGGCGGTGGCCTGGCCGTATTTCAGCGATCCGGCCATCCGCAGCAGGTCCGGCCAGCAGTCGGCGATGAGGTCCTCATTCCAGCGCGCGCCTAGCAGCGGCCCGGCGTGCGGGTAGCGCTTGGCGATCTCGGGTCGGGGTGTCGTCCCGTACCAGGGTGACCCGGGTCAGGTCCCGCAATCGCGGAGTCAACGCCTTGCCGACCCGTGGGTCGCGTGGCGAGGACCTGCCGCCAGTGCTCGGCGGCCTGGCTCATGTCCTGGCTGGTGTGGTGGAGGAAGCGGGCGACGGCCTCCAGCCGGGCACCGACCGGGGTGTCGGCGCCGTAGACCTCGATGCCCGCCTGCGCGGCCTCGGCCAGGGTGAGGTTCCTCTGGACGCTCGCCATCAAGGCCCGATACCAGATGTCGTCGTCGATGACGTACCGCTCGCGCCGCCCCCGGGGGGCCCGCTCGCGTTTGATCAGCTCCTGTTCCTCCAGGTACGCGACGGCGGTGGAGACCGAGGCCGGGCTGACCTGCAGTCGCTGGGCCAGCTCCTTGGCGGTGATCGCGCCGACGTCCGTGCTGTAGAGGCAGGTCAGGACCCTGGACATCATCCGGGGCAGGCCCGTCTGGACCAGCAGATCGATGAAGCGCACCTCGAACTCGCGCACCGCCTCGGGGTCGCGTCCGTACGCCGTCGTGGTGGCCTGCGGTGGCGCGGACGGCGTGTGCTTGCGGCGGCGAGCGCGCCGCTCGGTCGCCTGGTGGGCCCGGTCGGCCATATAGCCGCCCGGTCCGCCGTTGCGGATGACCTCCCTGCTGACAGTGGAGGTCGGCCGGCCCAGGCGCCGGGCGATCTCGGCGTAGCCGAGTCCCTCTGACAGGCCCACCGCGATGTGCCTGCGGTCCTGTTGAGTCAGCCTGCCTCCCGGCATTCGCGCTCGCCTCCTGTCGCTCGGAATCTGTCGGACCAGTATTGCGTTCGCCTGCATCTCATTGCAATAGGGGCTACTCGTTCGTTGCATTAAGCAGCAGGTTCATTGCAATTTTCTGAGGCTATTGACCTGCATAGAAGCCAAATCACCCACCAGGTCAGATTGACAAGAATATCGAACGCAACGTAGCTTCAGCAAAAGCAAGACACGTACTATCGCGATATGAAAGGGCGATCAACCCATGATGACCAGAACCGTCCGAGCCGCCGCCTGCCTGCTCGCCGCCGGATTGGCGGTGACCGTGAGCGCGTCGGCGGCGGTGGCCGGCGACCACGCCGAGGTCCAGCGGCTGCTTGACCAGGCCGTAACCGGCGGCATGCCCGGCATCCTCGCTGACGTCCGCGACACCCGCGGGGCGTGGTTCGGCACGGCGGGCGTGGCCGACACCGAGACCGGACGCAAGCGCCGGCAGCAGGACCGCTTCCGCGTCGGCAGCATCACCAAGGCGTTCACCTCGACCGTGGTGCTGAAACTCGCGGCCGGCGGCCGGCTGAGCCTCGACGACACCGTGGAGAAGTGGCTCCCCGGCGTGGTACGCGGCAACGGCCACGACGGCAGCAAGATCACCATCAGGCAGCTGCTCAACCAGACCAGCGGCGTCTTCAACTACAGCATGGACAAAAACCTGGTGGCCCAGTACGTCGGGCCCGCTTTCCTCGAGCACCGCTTCGACGCCGTCCGTCCCGAGGAACTGGTGAAGGTCGCCATGGCCAACCCGCCCGCCTTCGCCCCCGGCACGGCCTGGGGCTACTCCAACACCAACTTCGTGCTCGCCGGGATGATCATCGAGAAGGTCACCGGCAGGTCGTACGCCGAGGAGGTCGCGCGGCGGATCACCCGACCACTCGGCATGACCGCGACCTACGTGCCGGGCAACGAGGCGAAGCTGCGCGGACCACACGCACGGCACTACTCCAAGCTCCTGCTGACCGAGCCCGACGCCAAGGTCTACGACGTCACCGACCTGAACGCCTCCGGAGCCTGGGCGGCCGGCGGCATCGTCTCCACCGCCGGGGACCTGCACAAGTTCTACCGAGCGCTGCTGGGTGGCCGGTTGCTGCCGCCCGCACAGCAGAAGGAGATGTTCACCGGCGTCTCGACCGAGGGCGGGCAGTGGATCCCGAACACCACGTACGGGCTCGGCGTCTTCTGGCAGCAGCTGTCCTGCGGAGTGACGGCCTGGGGTGGAGGCGGCATGATCCACGGTTCCTGGACGTACGCGATGGGCAGCCGGGACGGCAAGCGCATGGTCGTCAGCAACATCAACGGCGACTGGGGCAACCCGATCGGCGTGCCCCCCGCACCAGCCGGCCAGGGCACCTTCACCGAGATGCTGGAGGCGGAGCTGTGCCCGCGGGCCTCCCGGTGACCGGTCCACAACCTTCCGAGGCGAAACGAGACACCCCGAACGACTAGCGACGGCATGGAAGAGACGCTGCACACGGTCGGCCAGGGCAGCATACCTAGAGAAAGGAGCACGTAGGGGTCATGAGACTAGGAGATTCCGTCCTTCGACCACGAAGGACTCTGCGGTCTACCGCATCGATCGCCAGCTGATCAGCGTCGATCTGTGGGTACGCAAGGCGCTGGAGCAGGTCAGGACCGCCGTTGACCCAGCAGGTCGTCTGTCCGCCCTGTCAAAGGCCGCCCGGCTGTGCGCAGGCGAACTCGGTGAAGGGCTGACAGCGGAGTGGATCGAGGACCAGCCAACATCAACGCAGCCTTGGACTGTCGGGTGACTACCAGACAGAGAAGCGCCTGGCACAGGTGCTCCGTAGCTGATGATGGGCGGCTCAGACGCTGCCTCTACGCGAAGGCCAGAGCGCGGAAGGCGTTGCGGACCTTGGTCAGTGGTTGGCGATCGCGGCCGTAGTACAGCTTCGCAGTCGCTCGGCAGCGTCGTGTGGACGAGCAAAGCCGCCATCGCCAGGCTGGAGCCGATAGAGCCGGTCGAGCTCACCTTCACACGCCCTGTCACCGATCCTGAGGCTTTGCAGTTCCACGTTCAGCCCGCTGATGGAATGCGGGAGATACGACAAGCCGTACGGTTGGCGATCGCCGATGTTTGGGGCTCGGACGAGTTCCGGACCCCGAGCAATGGACGCCCCACGTGAGCATCGCCTACAGCAATTCCGATAGCCCCATCGAGCCGTATGCCAAGGCTCTCGACAGCGTGCAAGTCGAACCCGTGACCATCACTGTCCACCGCATCCAGCTCATCGTCCTGGACCGCGACGAGCATGTCTATCGCTGGACCACCAAGGCCAATATCCCGCTCGGATCAGCAGCAGCGGAGTACCAGGGCCGAAGCGTTCTCACGTCGTGAGACCGAGTAACTGGAGTCCATCGGCGGGATGGCTGCTGTAGTGGTCGGTGGCGGCGGCGATGTTGGTCCAGCCGATCAGGCGGGCCCCGGCGGGAGGCTGGTGACGGCGTAGATCGTCACGATGGTGGTCTTGCCGGTCTAGTCATCGGTGCGGCGGCATTTGACCTGGATCGCCGCAGGCGAACACGACGGGCAACCGTGCTCAGCGCGACGTCGACCTGCTTCTCCTCGTGCGTGAACGGGCCCCGATCGAAGGTCACGACGTGGAAGTCGGCGTCACGGCCTTTGGTCATCAGGCCGAACCCGGGCCTGGGAGGAGGTCGACGTTGTCGGCGTGCATCGGCTCTCCGCAGTGACTGCAGCGCGGGTCGACGTGGCCGATCTGCCCGCAGGCATGGTGGCGGTACAGGACGGGAGGCCCGGCCTCGCCGGCGAGCCAGCGGTCACCCCACCGCGCCATCACCATGAGCATCTCGACGAGGTCGGCGCCCTTGGCGGTGAGGTGGTACTCGTAGCGGGGGTGGGCGTCGCGCAGGATCAGCGGCGACCAGGGCTCGCCGATCACGTCCAAGGTACGCGCGATGGAACACGCCATCTCCCCGAACCGCGTTCGCTGCATGGCAGCAATCTAGCAAGTGGGGTTCCCTTACGGAACCTAGAGTGCTACCTTTCTCAGCGTCTCTTAAAGAAACCTCGAGAGGGATCCGATGACATTCATAAGGCGCTTCGACCACGTCGGCATCACCGTCGCCGACCTCGACGCCGTGACGGCGTTCTTCGTCAGCCTCGGTCTGGAGGCCGATCGGAAGATGGCCGTCGAAGGCGAGTTCCTGGACACAGTGATCGGCATGACCGACGCCCGCACCGAGATCGTCATGCTGCGACCGCCCGGCGGAGGTACGACGCTGGAGCTCTCGAGCTTCACGCGGCCGGACCACCTCCCGGGTTCGCCTGCCGCGCCGGCCAACGAGCTGGGCCTGCGCAACGTCGCCTTCGAGGTGCACGACCTCCAAACCGCGGTCGACCACGCCGCAGTCGACGGCTACGGCCTGGTAGGAGGCATCGGCGAATACGAGGGCGTGTGGCGGATGGCCTACGTCCGCGGGCCCGAAGGAATCATCGTCTCGTTGGCCGAGCGCATCGAGAAGTAAGGAGACATCATGAGCACGACCGTGACCGACGAACAGATTCGGGCTCTGGCCGCGACCGCGAAGCCCTACAGCCTGGCGCTCCTTCAGTGGGGGCCGGAGCGGACCATGGACGGCGCGGACGCAATCGAACTCGAACACCAGCGACGCATGGTGTCGCTGCGCGCTGAGGGGATGATCGCGATCCTGTGCCCGGTCGCCTCTGACACCGTGGCCGGCGTCGCAATCATGACCGTACCGGCCGAAGAAGCCGCGGAGATCATGGCCGGGGACCCCTGCGTGCGAGCCGGGATGATGCGCTGCGAGGTTCACCCGTGCCACGGCTTCCCCGGAGACGCCCTCCCCGTATGAACGATCCCGGCCAGGGCAGGGCCAAAGCGTTCTCATGTTGTGAAACCGAGTAGCTGAAGGACGTCGGTGGGGTGGCTGCGGTAGTGGTCGGTAGCGGCGGCAATGTTGGTCCAGCCGATCAGGCGGGTCAGGCCGATGGCCAGGTTGCGGAGGCCGGCCATGATCCGGGGGGCGGCGCCGGTCCGGACGCGGGAAGCGTCTTCGCGGTTATGCCGACCTCGGCATAACCGCGATTATCCCGAGGTTCGGATTATGCCGTCTCCCGTGCCACTGCCCGACGTTCATGCTGGTCACTGCTGTGGACCGCCTGCGGCGCGAACCCCCGCTCCGCGAGATACCTACGAAAGCCCTGCGCGTACGGAGCCAGCGGGCCCTTGGCCGCCCAACACCGTTCGTGGCTCATCGTCGCCTCCTCTCAAACCTCCTGAGAAGAAGCCTCCAACCTGCCAACGGTTATGCCGAGACTACTGACAGCATCGATTGCGGTGACCAGCACGAACGTCGGGCAGTCGCACGGGAGACGGCATAATCCGAACCTCGGGATAATCGCCGTAGGTGACGTCGCGGACGTAGTGGAGCCGGTTTTCGATGCTCCAGTGACCGCGGATCAGGCCTCAAGGGCCGATCCGAGGGCACTGTCACCAAGCTGCGCATCCTCGCCGAGACGCACGTTATCCCCAGGCTGGGGAAACTCAAGCTCCAGCAGCTACGGGCGGATCACGTGGATGAGTGGCTCGACGAACTCTCAAACGACCTGGCCACCC